>JAFZQN010000086.1 GCA_017620375.1 Lachnospiraceae bacterium | reverse complement strand
GTTCATAAGTCTCCTTTGAACCGTCCCCTGACTTTTGTTTTACAATCCTGTTAATAATATATCAGCTGTTTTTAATGGTCTTAAGCTTAATGGACTTAGTAAGCTTTAATTCCTTTAAAAGCTTCTTGTAGGTAGCTTTCATATCCTTTGTCACATATACTGCGCAGCCTTCCGACAGATTCTTGAGTACGTTTTTGATCTCCGATTCATTTGTAAATTTATTAGAGCGGATCACAAGCTTTTTCAGATTGTCGCAGCCTGCAAATGCATTCTTACGGATATTTACCACATTCTCGGTAATATTTAAAGAAGTAAGTGATGAGCATCCTTTTAAAGCATTTGCACCGATGACCTTTGTATTGTTACCGAATACCAGCTCCTTTAACCCGGTACATCCGTTAAAGGAGTACTTTGAGATCTTAGTGATCTTGTCGGTAAGGACTACCTTCTTAACAACGGTATTTCCGGCAAAAGCTTTTGGATCCAGTGAGGTTACATTGTATTCTGTTTCATTAACCTGTACTGCCTCGGGTATCTCCACCGTAGTTGCATCACTTGATATATTTTCAAATTGCACCGTATTCTTCTTAGTACCCGAAGAAGTAACTTCATAATCTGCGTTTGCAGATGAATCTGTTATTACATTGCCCTTATTAACCGGTTTCTCAGTATTGATTACAGGAACATTATCCGATTTGGGAACATCCTTTGAATCGGAAGGTGCAGGCGTACTTGTAGGTGTGGGAGTATTATTTGTAGGTGCAGGCGTACTTGTAGGTGTGGGTGTATTATTTGTAGGTGCCGGTGTATTTGTAGGCGAAGGTGTATCTGTAGGTGTTATAGCCGGAACCCCTGTAGCCGGTATTTCTTCACTTTCAAGAATTAAATTACATTCAGTACATCTCTTGACCCTTTTACCGGGCGTTGTTGCTGTAGCGGGCACTAAGATTTCCCAATTGCCTTCAACATGACTCTTCAAAGGCAATTCCACCTTTTCTACTTCAAATTCTTTATAACATTTTTTACATCTTTTGACTTTATAATAGAATCCTTTTGTGGTGCATGTGGATTCAATTCCTTTCCTTTCAATCAATTCAGTTTCATGATCATTTATTTTGATTTCATACTTGATCTCACCTGTAAAATTACCACAACCTTTTATTGTTACTAAGGCATGACAGGAAGTTTCTTCGTTGACAAAAATAGTATAATCAATGTCTTTTTGTAACAAATAATCGTCAAACTTAATAGTAAACAGAGGTTCTATTATACCCTCGGAAGGTTCTGTTCCGTCAAAGTTAAAATATGTATTATCGTTTATATCGAGATAATATGTTTCACTTTCACCGGTTCCCCAATATCCACAGATTTTACATATATTGGCTATGATTTTTACACCCGGTTCATAAGGCGTGGCTTCTCTATATATTATCTCACCTTTTTCCATATCACATACAGTATGAGTCAGATTAACATGCCATTCTACATCTATACTTCTATAATTGTTGTCATATGGATTGTAGTGTAAATGAATAATATTCTCCCCGGGTTGAAACTCGGTACTGTAGAAATCTTCATAATATTCTGAATCTATTGCATATTGCCCCTTAGCAGATTCCTCTTGAGATATTTCATAAAAATAATCGTATAGAAGCCGAAGTGACTTATCCCATGTGGTTGGTAATTCATCCGGTATGGGATCAGCTTTAACTATTTCAAACTCAAACTCAGTTTCTCCGCCAAATCTGCCTATTCCTTTGATTTTAGTAGTTGCTTTACCAATATTTATAGAATTACATTCTCTGGTATAATCCTTGCCTTCTATCAATTCATAATTTTCTTTTTCATATAGCAGTCTTATTTCTTGATATGCAGGGCTTCCTGTATACGCAACTTGAGTATCTTTTTCAATAACACTTATTTCATTTTCATCTGCTATATCCTGAATAAGCTTAAAAGTCCATATAATATTTTCTATAGCATTATGAGCGGCTGTATCATAAGGTACATATTTTAAAATATATGTATTTTCACCGAGTACAGGTACTTTATCCTGATCAACAATTACATATTCGCCCCAAGATTTGCCTTCAACTTTCAGATCTTGCAGAACTTTAATTATTACATTGATATCAGGTGTACCTATTATTGTATCCGGTAGTTTCTCAGTATCAAAATTTACCCTTATTATCTCAGCTTGTCCTTTGTCATTTAATACAACTTTATAATCAGGATCATCACATGAAAATGCTTCAATATCGGTTTCTGATATTTTGCCATCGTTATAAAACCGAGTGGCTTCTGCCAATACTTCTTCTATAATTTTATAATCTTTATTACGATTATCAACTGAAATTTGACCTGCTAAAGCTCCCGTTACGCTTACCGGTCCGACATAAGCACAATCGTATATATATAAATTGCTCGGAATAGCTGCTTTGTTGCAATTAGCTCTATTATCAATAACAGATGCTTTTCCCTCTATACCAAATACTACATCATTATTTAAATATATTCCACCACCATATGCTTTATCCTTGGCTTGTGAAGCTACTTCATTATCACTTATGATAGCATTTCCTGACATATATATATCAGCATCAACTGCTATAACTCCACCACCATATGAATTGCCTGTCTCTTTTGTAACTGTAGCTGTATTTACTATAACCGATACATCATCACATAAATTAAGGGTAGAACCATCATACAGAGCTACACCGCCTGCTGCAGCTACACCATTTTCACAATCTGCTATTACATCGTTAAAGCCAATTGTGGCATTTCCACTGATAGTTACAGTACTCTCACTGGCATATATTCCACCACCTATAGCATAAAATGGATCATCTCTTTTAAAATAGCCCTTTGTAATTAAAGTATTTGCATCAATTGTTGCATTATCACTAATATTGATTTCGGATTTTTTTGAATAGATTCCTCCACCATATAGATTTCCTGTAGATATTATGGTATTCGATTCTATTTTAGCATTTTCAGAAATATCAGCTCTTCCTTCTTCAATATAGATTCCTCCACCATAAACATATTCAATATCATGATAAAAATGATTATTACTTACTTCTGCATTTCCGCTTAATGACAAATTTGATTTATAACAATAGATAGAACCGGTAACAGCATCATTATACTTTATAGAAGCCGTATCATTTATATTAACAGTACTGTTATATGCATTTATTCCGGTGCCATCATATATAGATTTGTTATATATAATACTTGTATTTCCGTTAACATTTAAAATACTGTCTCCATATATTTCTATACCGGCACCTGTATTGCCTGCTACAGAAATGTTTTCAAGTGTGACAACAGAGTTCTGTGCATATATAGCATAGCCGTTGTATACTTCATTATAAGCTGCTCCTCCCGCTAAAAAACCACAAGGAACTTTAATATAATCTTCGCCTTCTTTTCCTATATCAGGTTTTAATTTTGCATAAGATATAGCTCTTCCGGAACATTCGCCTTTTTCAATACCCAGATAGTAACATTTTCCATAATCTTCCGTTGCTGAATTTATAATATTTAATTCTGCATCCAATACCTGTAAAATAGTTATACTTTGATTCTGATTCTTACATGTTTGAAGTATACCATAACGGCTAAGATCAAGCGTATAAGTACCCGGGCCTCTTAAAAGTATTTCCGAATCAATGGTAATAACTTTTAATAGTTTCAATGTACTTCCCGGTACCCATGCATCAAGCGCATCATTAAAATCAACATAATTAGTCTCAGTACCATCGGCAAGTATAATGCTGGCAGCATAATCTTCTTCAGCATAAACTGCAGTGTTCCCCAAAGATGTCAGACCGGCAAAAACAAGTACCAGTGACAACAATACTGCTATTGCTCTTTTCCTAAAAATAGTCTTCATCACCCAATCTCCCTTCATCATTGAATATAAAACGGTTATTTTATATAACAATACACTAAAATTATAACAAAAACGTTTTTCAAATACATTATTAATGTTAATAAACTTTTGGGGTGAAACTGTATTTTTTATAAAAAAGTCGACAGGTTTTACCCTGTCGACTTAACTTAATTAATTTTTGTAGTTTGTAACTTTGGTCTTTTTAGCAAGACCTTTAGTCTTAAATAATTCTGTATAAGTATCCTTCATATCTTTGGAAACGTATAATTTACAAGTAGCCGATAATCCCTTAAATGCATCCTTAGCCAATGTTTTCTTGGTTAATGCTTTTGTACGGATTATAAGTTTAGAGAGATTAGAACATCCTGCAAATGCATTCTTCCTGATATACTTAACTCCGTCCTCAATAGTGAGCTTGGTTATATTCTTATTCTTAGTAAATGATTTAGTTGCAATGATGACAACCTTAAATGTAACGTTATCAACTGTAATAGTTGCAGGTACATTGACGGTCTTCGACTTGCCTTCATAAGAAATATAAGCTACATTATGTTTAGATTTACTGTTAGCAGTAACCTTATACTTAGCTTTGCTGGCTGAATCAGTAATGATATCGCCAACATTTAATTCTTTCTTGGTTTCTGTAGTTGTGCCTGTAGTTGTGCCTGTTGTTGTTCCGGTCTGTGTACCTGTCTGAGAGCCGGTACCTGTACCTGTGCCGGTACTTGATCCTGTACCACCACTTGTTGATCCGCTTGTAGATCCACCACTTGTACCACCGGAAGTTCCGCCGCTTGTACTTCCACCTGATGAGCCGCCACTTATGCTGCCGCCTGATGAACCACCGCTTACGCTACCACCTGATGAACCACCACTTACGCTACCACCAGATGATGAGCCACTACCTGAACCTGAACTGCCGCTTCCGCTTGATGATCCACCACTTACGCTACCGCCTGATGATGAGCCACTACCTGAACCTGAGCTGCCGCTTCCGCTTGATGATCCACCACTTACGCTACCGCCTGATGATGAGCCACCACTTGAGCTGCCTCCCGGAACTGAACTGCCGCCTGACGATGAGCCGCCACTTGAGCTGCCACCCGGAACTGAGCTGCCACCCGGAACTGAACTGCCGCCTGATGATGAGCCGCCGCTTGAGCTCCCACCCGGTACTGAACTGCCACCTGATGATGAACCGGTAGCAGGTATTACTTCCTCTTCAACTACATCACCACATACAGTACACTTTTTTACTTTCTTGCCTGCTTCTGTTGTTGTAGCCTGTTTAACTATATCCCAATCGCCCGGTGTATGTGCCTTTTTCGCTATTTCTTTTTGCTCTATGTTTATTTGTGCACCACACTCAGTACAATATGTTTCCAAATCATAGTGACCAACTTCACTACATGTACTGTCAACTTCATTTATCTTTCTAGTACCGGATGTATGTTGTAACTTACCTGTATCAACATGCTCTCTGCTAATTTCTTTACCACATATACAATACCATACAATGTCATATCCTCCTTCTTGAGTACAGCTTTGTGTGGTCTCATTTTCCGTTGTATTCAAATAATTATAATGATCTTCATTATAATTCGAAGTCGTTGTTTCAACGTTTAGTGTCTCACCACATATATCGCAAATCTCAGATTTAGTATTGATTGTTTTTACAGTATGATCTGCATCATTCATGATATATTCAGGAGCCGAACTATTTGTATGAATCATTCCAAAATGATTTAAATTAACATTCCATTTAACATCTGTTAAAGTATTATAATTACTGTTTTTAGGAGTAAATGTTAATGATACAATATTATTTCCTATTACCAAATTTTGATTCAAATTATTTATTGTATACTTACCTTTTGACTCTGATAATGCTGCCACTTCATCTAACAGATTTTTTAATTCTATAACCTTTGTATTGCAAGGTAAATCTTTATAAGGTATAACATCTATCTCGCTTAGATCAGCTTTATCTATTGTATATACAACATGAGCATATACCGCAAAGCTGATTCCCTCCATTACTTCACCGCTATATACCAATTCAGCAAAGTAATTACCTGCATTTTTAGGTACTGAATCCAGTTTTTCACCTATTATATTTCCGGCATCGTCAGCATTATAATAAAATACATCCTCTTTTAGTCCATATGCCGTAAAATCTACTGAATCTGATGAACAAGTAACATTTGCACCATAACTTCCGCTTTCGTTATATATTCTATAAACCGGAGCAGAAATAGTTACGGATACCGTATTATCTTCATAATTGCATCCATCACTATCACATTTCACCGTAATAGTATCAGTTCCTTTTCCAGAAGAATTTCCGCCTATTACACTAAGCCTGTGATAATGATCTATTTCTATAGGTTTGCTGGCATAATCAGTCTTATCCGCGTCATTTATTCTTTCTGCAATAATATAAATTTTATCGGTTGCAGCATTGTAACTGCCGGGTAAATTAAAAGTGCCTAATCCTTCTGTTCCTAAATCTTCATAGATAGATAAAGGCTCATATAAAATTATATCGGTATCTTCTTTTCCCCATTCTCCTCTGGTTATAACTACAGATATTTGATTATAATCGCCGCTTACGACATATGGAACTACTATCTTAGTTATCGGTGACGTTGCAGGTGTCAAACTATACGCCTTCGTCCCTGGTTTTAAGCCTATGGAAAGATTATCATCTTTTAATGTAAGCTTATAATTCTTATAAGTATCACCCGATTCAATCAAGGAAGAAAAAACTATTTTTGATGTATCTACATTAAAAGCAGGACTAACTCCAACGTTTTTAAAATTCACATAATAGGGTTCTATTGATCCGCTAGGATAAACTGTACCAATCATAGCAGTATTACCGCTCTTAGCTGATCTTAACCACCATGTATATGCTACTCCATTCAAATTATATTTTGTTCTTGACGCATAATTGTCATCATCAATACCATACCCAAAGGATTTTCTAGAAACTTCTTGTACATCAAGTAAAAATATTTTTTCTCCATTTAATTTAGTTGTCGCTTTATAAATATCTTTTGTTTCCGTAGAAACAATCCGATCATCATCTACCCCTGCGCTTGTTTTCAGGTTTCTCTCATCAATATAACTTTCAACAATAGAATCTCTTTCTAATTGAGACAAACTTGTATTTATAAAAGATTCACTGTTATTTTCATCATTTAACCATTTATATATATTACTATTATCCCATTTGTTTGAACCATTTCCGGCTCCTTCGACGTCATCAAATTTCATTTCTTTGATAACACTATCACAATCAAGAAGTAATGTTTTATAATTCGAATTGTAATCTTTTTTATTAGCACTTAATACTCTATACTTTAATGACTTAGCAGCAACGTTATCCGTCATATCCGAATCGTATGTTCCAAAAAATACATAACTGCCACTCCAAGACGAATCAGCACTCACCGGTTCTTTAGGATCGGTTATCTGCCAGCTGCCAAAACGGGTATTGTTTTTATTCTTATTTACAATATTAAATCTGATAATTCTTTCATTTACAAAATCACCGATACCTTTTATCCTTATCTTGGCCGTACCGGGATTTGTATTATTTTCATAGCTAACTATCTCATAATCTACACCTTGGGTTAAAGTTATCTTTTCTCCATTCTTATAACAATAAATTGTAGGCTCCGGTTCGATTGCCGTTCCACTCTGGTACATTTGATCAGGTATACTCTTAACCGTTACTAGATCATTTGAACTGATATCACCATATATTTTGTACTCAAATACACTGCCATTATTAGTAACCTGTCCAAAATATCTGCCTTTTCCGGAAGATATACCTCCAACCGTAAAATATGACGTCTCAGCTGCACCCCAATAACCAAAACCGGGATAAATATCATAATCTACACCTTCGATCAAAGGTTCTGAAGTACTTGTTTCCTTAACAATAACTTTAGGTTTTATAGAAATAGTTTGATCATCTTTTTTCGCAGTAGGTATATAAGAAGTGTCCATTTCAACAATATAATTGTCATTAAATGTTTTCTTTATATAATAAGTACCTCTCGATGCGTTAACAGCCTTACTATATGATAAAACATTTCCTTCTGCATCTACATTCTGCGTATAATAAGTGTAATTAGTAAAATCGATACCTTTAGTCGTCAGATCTATATCTGTATTGTTTATAATCACTTCAGGATGCATGTTTTTAAATGCATTATCCCCAATACTAGTAACACTGTTGGGTAAAGTTAATGTCCCATCCAGATTTATACAATCCTCAAAAGCATTTCCATCAATTTTTGTAACTTTATCAGGAATCTTTAAATCTCCTGTAAAACCGGAACAGTTTTGGAAGGCACGAGCCCCTATTTCTGTTACATTCTCCGGTATTATTAAATCACCTGTAAGACCTATACAATCACAAAAAGCTCGTCCATCTATTACTTTCAATGTAGCAGGTAATTGAAGTTCTCCATTTAAATCATTTCGACCACTAAATGCTTCATATCCAATCACTTCCAGTTTACTAGGCAACTTCAATGGGCCAGCAAAAGTACAAGTTAAAAATGCTTGACCACCTATTTCGGTGATCACATATTCTGTTCCATTATAATTTACTGTATCCGGTAGATTAACTCCATCTGTTATATCATACTCCATCCAGGATAATTCGGCTTTTTTACCTTCATCATCATCCTGCAATATCTTATATCCTGCTTTTCCATCAACTGTAAAAGTTTCCCCAACTGCCGCCTTAGCTTCCACGTTCCCAAACACCGGCAGCCCTGACAGTGCAAGCACCAGTGACAGGATTACAGCTATTGATCTTTTCGCCATTTTGTTCCTCATTTCCCAATCTCCCTTCTCAAAAAAGCATGCCTATTAGTATACATATATATACTATTTAAATATACAATTTAATTATATCAAATAATTTTAGTAAATACATTATTAATGTTAATAAACTTTTGGGGGAAAATGAGGATTTTTTGTATTTATTCTTTCTTGACTGCATATTGATCATGTTAGATTCTAATTAAGGGTATGAATATAACTATTGTATCTTCTATAGATATGCAATCATATGGAAATATAATGGATACATTTTTAAATGCTATTGACATTTGAGCGCATAAGTAATAAAATGGATAGAAATAAGCAATATGATGATCAGGAGGTGTGTTAATGAAGCTTATTACTTTAGATGAAATGATATTCTATAAAAAGATATACGGTTTATCATATATGGATATAGCTGAGAGATCCGGTGTACCGTTGAGTACAGTACAGAAGGTTTTCAGTAAAGCAACCGCCATCCCAAGGAATAAAACCCTATTATATCTATCTAAGGCGTTTGATGAATTTCAAGAATCATCATATAGCATGGTTAATGACGGGGTGTATGAAGGTATTTCATCAGGTGGTTCAAATGCAGTTGATTTATCATCATATGAAAACAAAACAATAAACGATTATCTTGCATTGCCTAATGATGTGCGTGTGGAGCTTATTGATGGTGTTTTCTATGATATGGCTTCACCCAGTTACTTACATCAAAAGATTTCTTTTGAATTAGCTTATCTTATGGAAGAATATATACGTTCTAACAAGGGAAAATGCAGTGTATCTTATGCCCCTACCGATGTCCAACTCGATAAAGATGACAAGACTATGGTACAACCTGATGTGCTTGTCACCTGTGACAGGAAAAAAATAACATATGCCAGAGTAGTCGGTGCACCCGATCTTATTATAGAAGTACTCTCCGATTCAAATTGGTATCATGATGTGTTTAGGAAAAAGAATAAGTATGAAAGTTCAGGCGTACGTGAGTATTGGATTGTTATGCCTAAACAAAGAAAGATAATGGTATATTTCTTTGAAAAATCATCCAATCCAACAGAGTATTCTTTTAACGATATAATCCCGGTAAATATTTGGGATGGAAAATGCCTGATTAATTTTAAAGAGATAAGTGAGCGTTTAGATTATCTGTTAAATGCTGCTGAACAAAATAACGCATAATAAAACAGCCGCCTAAGCCAATTACGGTAAAGGCGGCTGTATCATTTATAATTTTCTAGATAAATCTCGGTGCTTCAAATACCACACCTTTTTCTAACATCCTGTCTAAGAACAGTTTGTAATATTCCGGTACAAGCTCTTCTGTCTCGTCATGTGCATGGAGTAACAGTATGTGGCTTGCTCCTTCTGCGTACAGTGCAGCACCATACATAGGTGCAGGATCGTCCATACGCTTTATTACGTCTTCCATGGTAAATCCGCTGCCCTTACGTATGTTGTATTCAGCAAAGTCAAAGGTCCAGTAGGTGTCGATGTCCTTATCGAGGCCGTGATCCTTCCACCATGCATAGGGGAGCTGTCTGTCATCGAGTTTATCGAAACCGTTTTCCTTTAGGTACTTCTGGAGTGCTTCTTTATTGGCACCGCCTTTATCCCCGTAAGGAAATCTGAACGGTCTGTACTTACGTTCTACGCCTGCATCCTTATACAGCTTATCGAGTACCGTCTCGTTTTTCTCTATCTCTTTTGATGCTTCATCCATAGTAAGTTTTGAAAATGACGGATGAGTATAGCTGTGGTTTCCTACTATCATACCGTGCTGTAATGCATATATTGCATTATCATAGTTTTTCTCTAAGTTTTCACCCCATGCAAACATAAGTGCCGGGATGTTTTTCTCATTCAGATAATCAACTATGGAGGGTGTATTTTTTGATGCTATGTCGTCAATTGTAAGTATAGCTCTAATCATATCTTTCTCCACTATATGTCGAAGGTTTAATCCTTTCACTGCAGTTTCCTTATACGCCTGCTACGGGTACATCCTCAAAGCATATAGCGTAAGGACCTGTAAAGTTTGCTTCACGTTGTATTTCTTTTGATAAGATGATGTTGGTCTGGGTATCTAGTATGCTGCCGTTTATGGAACCGCCTGTAACAGGTGTTACCTTTTCTCCGTCATACAGGAATGCCAGTCTTATCTCACCTCCGAAATGTCCGGTGAAGTCATCCATCTGGAAATCAGAGAAGTTTACTACCCAGAGGTAAGGCTTTTTCTTCATGTCTTCTACCGACATACTGCCTGCATTTACCTTTGTGCAGCCATAGTATCCGGTAGGTTCGATGCCTAAGTATCTTGAGAAACGTAATCCGCCCTGATAGGTCTTAAGCTCGCCGTTATCAAGAAGTACGCGTTCTTTCTGCCATATTCCTTCTTCACTTAATGGTTCGGTAGGTATCAGTGTCATGCTGATCTTATCGCCCTTGATCTCTGTATATTCTCCGTCAGCATTGAGAGCCTGTACGTTCTGCCCGATTTCAAATGTAGAATACTTAGCATATATATAACTTGCCTGAGATCTTCCGTTGTAATACTCAAATATATCACTTACATAATTATCACTTAAGATAACTCTGTATTTTCCTGCCTTGGGAGCTTCTTTTGCCTTTGCTCGGTCAAGTGTATACTCGAGGGTCTTACTTACCTTTGATTTTAATGCCTCGGTATCGAGTGTGTAATACTTAAAGTCTTTATAGGTCTCAACATCCTGAGGTTCCTTACACTGGGCTACAAATTCACCGGTGATCGTTCTTTTGTTATAACCTGAGTCTATACCGGTGGATGTGATTATCTCAACATTTGTATCGTAAGCGAATACTTCTGCCGAGTTGATAAAGACATCACTTCTGTTATCAGCTGCAAAAAGAGCTTCCGCAGTTTTCTCACAGCATTCCTCGATCGTATAGTTAAACAGATCTGATTCCATGGTAGTGAACTTGTTCTCAGTGCATTCCATGAGCTCATATGTGGGATTACATACAAATGATGCTGCTAAGTATGCTCTGTTTAATGCAGTATCGATCTCATCATCCGTCATACCGTTATAGATATATACAGATGAATTACCCTTCATCTCTTTACCGTCTTTTTCAAACTTTCTGAATACATTTACGTTGTATGTAACGGTATTCTCAGCTCTCTTGGTATCAAGGCTTTTCTTGATAAAGAACATCTGGGCACTCTTGTAAGTGGTGATGTTTAATGTATATTCTTCGATATTAAGCCTCTTAAGTGAGGCAAGTATTTTTTCTTTCATATATTTCCTCCAAATTATCCAAGTCTAATTCTAGCCTTGATATAAGGGCCACCATCCGATACCTTGACCCACTCTTTGTAGCCCTTGCCACAGTATCCTGTGCCGCCTGCTTCGATCTTATCGGATATCATCGATATAGACTTTAACAGATCGGGTACATATCCTGTCATGACTATGGGTGAATATATCTTGCCGGTAAGCTTTCCGTCTTTGATCTCTCTTGCTATATCGACCATAAGCTGGATACCCCAGTTCTTGGGATCCTCCATACCTGATGATGCCTGGCAAAGTAAGAAGCCGTCTTTGATGGATGCTATCATGTCTTCTACCTTGCTTGTACCTGCCTCAAATATGGTATTGGTCATTCTGGTGTAAGCTTTCCTGGTCATATCCTGACGACGTCCGTTACCGGTGCCGGCTATTCCTAAATGCATAGCTGACTGGGCATCGCATATACCGGTCTTAAGTATACCCTTGTCTATGATGATGGTATCATGTGCGGGTATACCTTCATCATCAAAGAAATATGTAGCTACCTGAGGTATGGTACATGCACCGTCATGCATGGTGATAAGCTCTGATGCCACCTGTTTTCCGATGAATCCTCTAGCCTGTGCTCTGTCCTTTACGAACATATCCATCTCTACACCGTGTCCGAATGCTTCGTGCACTATCATGCCTGTTACATCGGGCTCGCATATGCAGTCATATTCGCCGGGTACCATGGGCTCTGCAGCAAGCAGCTCTATAGCTATCTTGCAGGCATCTTCCAGCTTACTCTCCAATGTATCCAGTACTTCGATACCGCCCAGCATAGAAACAGGCTTGTATGAATTCTGGATCTCTTCGCCTTCTTTTGCCATAACTACTATAAAGCCGCATGACCACATAACGTTCTGGGTAAGGTCTTTATTCCTTGACAGGAACATCTTTGAGTATTTCTGATAAGAAAATGCCACGTTACAGTTTACGATCCTCTCATCATATGCACGTCCTTTTTCGGATATACGTGTGAGCAGATCGATGATATTGTTGTCGCCCTTTGTCTCGGGGTCAACCTCGTACTCGGTGCTCTCGTTGATATAGAGCTCTTCATCCTCTATACCGTTAAAGCCGTATGCTGTAACACCCTCAGGGAGTGTCTGTCCCAGAGTATTGAGCCTCTCGGTGATCTCGTTAAATACTGTATCTACGGTATCGTCCTCGATAGAGTTAAAGCTGTACTCTGCAGCTCTTCCCTTATCATATACCTTTGCACAGAAGCCACGTTCAGATAACGTGCCATCCTCCGAGATATTGGTTCCTGTCTTCGATACTCTGTAGTTTGTACTCTTTGAGTCATTTGCAAGTATCGAAGCATATTCATACTTCTCAAGCAGCTTGGCTAAAAGCTTCTTAAGTATAGGTTTTTTAAGTTTTAAGTATTCACTTTCCTTTACTTTCATTTCATGTACTTCCTTTCTATAGTGTTGCTTTTTACACCTCACATGTTGCCGGGTGTATCTATGGAGCCGGTTCTGTTTGACATATTTTACTGTCTCAGCTTCACTATGTCCCTTGCCTTGAGTTTACTTTCTTCATCCAGAGCAGCGTAATGCTTCCTGGTTGTATTTACGTCCTTATGTCCCAGTACATCGGCTACAAGATATATGTCGCCGGTCTCCTGGTACAGAGACGTACCGTAAGTACTCCTCAGCTTATGAGGTGTGATCTTTTTTACTGTGGTAATATAGCTTGAATACTCCTTGACCATCAGTTCTATGCTCCTGACGGTTATTCTGCTTTTTCGCGTGGAGAGGAACAACGCATCCTCATGCCCTACTTTAATGTCCTTTATATTTTCACGCTCATCCACATACTTTGACAGAGCATCAGCTACTTCATCACCAAAATAAATATATGCCTCATATCCGCCCTTTCGGGTAACCTTTACCCTACCGTTGGCGAAATCGAGATCCCTTAGATCTATTCCCACGAGCTCGGACACACGCATGCCCGTACCGAGCAGCAGCGTCATGATAGCCAGATCTCTTACTTTATTCAGCTCATGGAATTTCTGTTTTCTTTGCGACATGTTCTGAGGCCCGTATTCGACTACATCGAGGAACTTGGATACCTCATCGACATCAAGCCTTACTATCGCTTTATCATGGAGTTTCGGCATATCCACCTGTATGGCTGCGTTATTCTCTATGATCTGATTTCTGTACAGGTAGTTAAAAAGACTTCTGAGTGCCGACATCTTTCTCTTGATGGTTACTTCAGAGTTTACCGTCTCTATATCACCCTCATCTCTGAGCTTAAGATATTCCATATATTCCTCAATATCAAAAGCATTCATATCCGAGAGCACCGATGCCGGTATACTTTTCAACTCCTTACCTGCATATATCGGATTGGATTTTGTGATCCATTCGAAAAATACTCTTATATCATTGGCATAGGCAAGCCTCGACCTGGCCTGAGTCCTCTGCTCTATGCCCCTGAAATAGCTTGTTACATACGAAGGAAGCTCAGCTAAGAATTCACGAAGCTTTTTTGTATATTCAATATTCTTTTGTTGATGATAGCTTCTGTTTTCCATCTGTTGCCTCCGGGCTACACAGTAGTTAAAACTTCCTAACTATGTAGCATTTTTGTCAACTTTTTATTCATCTATGCTACACAAAAGCAAAAACTTCCTTTCTGTGTAGCTCTCCTGTCGTATTTTTTAACTTTATTGCTACATAGCAACCCAATATTTCTTACTGTGTAGCCTTTATCAATCAAAGAACCGTCCCTCTGATTACACCTCATCAGTCAGCTTCGCTGACAGCTTCCCCTCAAGGGGAAGCCTAGATGACATACCATATCTATTATTACTTCATTTATTTATCCGCATCTGCATAGATACTGAGTACTGTATTGTATATGGTCTTAGCGACCTTCTTTGAAAACTTATCCTTTACGAGTCTCTCGAGCTCCTCGGGACAGGACATAAATCCTATCTCCAAAAGTACCGCAGGTGCCTTTGAATCACGTACTACTACGAAATTCTTATTTATGACGCCGGTAGCAAATACTTCGGTATTAAGGTCTTCTGTCAGGTTCTCTAACATCAGGGTGGCCAGCTTTTCACTGGTGAGCCCGTTAAGACTGGTATATGTATCAAGGTTTCCGTAATATACGCTGGTGCCTTTTATAGTATTATACCAGGATGAGTTGTGATGTACTGATATAAAGAGGTCCGCTCCCACCAACTCAGCGAAATCAGCTCTGTCGTAGAGTGTCTGGAAGGTATCGTCAATTCTGGTATAGAATACCTTTACGTCAGAATCCTTAAACAGCTCGCGGCAATTAAGAATAACCTTTAAGTTAAGGTCACTCTCGTTATATCCTTCAGCCTGTGCTCCGGGATCGTGTCCGCCGTGACCGGCATCAAGTACGATCACTTTCTTATACAGATTCTTTACGAAATCCATCCTGACATTTACAGTACCGTCTTCGTTATCGCTGAGCTCGCAGCCGAGTACTATATCACTGAACAGCCTGATCAGCGTCTCATCGGTATTGGGATCGTAATACATCTGTATCTGAAGTATAGCATGACCGGGATTGTCTATCTCAACATCCTTATAAAACTCAGTATAGTTACCTTTAAGTTTAAGTTCTGTCATACATCCGATTATATCTTCATGCGTGTCAAAATCAGCAGCTGTAACGCCTGAAGGTACTGGAAGCTTTAAGGTCTGTATGCAGTTTTCTTTATCAATAAAGAATTTGTAACCGTCGTTGGTATTAATTACATTTATTAGTTCTTTGGGTAATAATATTACTTCAGGTTCGGTGTTTTCATCTGAACCGTTTTCGTTCGAACCATCATCGTTTGAACCATCTGCATCAGTATTGCCTGTTTCGGTGGTGTCTGTACCGGTACCATCAACACCTTCACCGGTTTCAGCTAAACCTTCTTCAGTGTCGATGTTTGTAATATCAGTATCTTGCTCTGTACTTGTTTCGGTATCCGCTCCGTTTCCGTCGTCCTCAGTGACTTCCGGTACTTCTTCTTTATATGTGGATATCTCTGAGGTACCTGTCGCTGAATTCCATACATAATTGAATCCCAGGTTTTCCATGGTGAAACGTCCGGGGATATACAGGATGTCCGCATCCCTGTCATATATGAAAAATACTGTGGGTGCATATGAGCATCGGCTGAGCAGTCCGTTTACATATGCGATCCTGCTGTCCACGCTGTAAAGCACGGTGTTTCCGTCATATTCTACTTTTATAAGGCCGGTCTTTTTATTGTAGTCAAAGTCAATACCTGTAGCCTTGAATACTCTTGATTTAGTGCTGAGAAGTGCTGTATCTTCAAGTATGATCGAAGGAGTATCAAGCAGTTCAACTTCTTCACCTTCAAAGGTGATCTTGCCGCGTGTACCTTCGTACTTTACTTTCTCACCATTAAGTTCATAGTAAAAAGGAGTCTTGATAGTGACGGTGGATGTGGCTGCATCCCAATAATACTCCATACCCAGCGTCTCAGCAACGAACCTGGTAGGTACCATGGTGGCAGTCTTTTTACTTGACTTATATTTTACCCTGTAAGGTGCACAGGGCGCTTCGATCTCTTCACCGTCTATATATGCCAGAGTCTTACCGATATACATCTTAAGCACATGGCCTTTATACTTGATGGTGATGCATTTCTTGGATGAACTGTACTTAGCTATCGTACCGATAGCATCCTTAAACAGTGCACCGGCACTGGCATATGCGATATTTCTCTCGGACAGCATCGGAGGCTGCTCTGAAAGGTCGGCCTCATAACCGTCGATAACGTATGTCGGTACAATGCCCGAGTATGATACTGTTTTCCCTATGGAGTAGTCCTTGTACTTAAATGTACTGTCCGCAGATGCGTTTATCGCAGGGTAAACAACACCTACAGATACAAGAATTACAAGCATAAAAACAAGCAATATATTTAACCTGATGATCGTCATCGCGGTCTTCTTAAAATTTCTGGTTTCTTTATTCATTTTATAGCCCTCTTTTCCAGATAATATTATCCTTAACATGCGGAAAAAAGTCAAGCCATTTCACAAAAATGCTACACAATTTAATAAATATATGATAGAATTACCCTATGTTTTTATTCCGGAGGGAAATATGCAGTTAAAACGCTTGCTCAGCCTCACCAGAAAGGCTGTAGATGAATATAATATGATCGAGGAAGGCGATAAAATAGCCATCGGTATTTCGGGCGGTAAGGACAGTCTTACTTTGCTATATGCATTGAGCGGACTCAGACGTTTTTACCCCAACCATTTCGATATAGAAGCCATCACCGTCAACATGGGCTTTCCAGAGTTTGATACCTCTAGGATCAGGGCACTGTGCGACGAGCTCGGAGTACACTATACCGTTGTTGATACTGAGATCAAGCAGGTCGTATTTGATATCAGAAAAGAGGAAAATCCCTGCTCATTATGTGCTAAGATGCGTAAAGGAGCATTTAATGATGAAGCCAAAAAGCTTGGCTGTAATAAGGAGGCCTACGCTCATCATAAGGATGACGCCATAGAGACCACTCTCATGTCACTCATATACGAGGGCCACTATCATTGCTACGCTCCCGTCACATACCTCGATCGTATGGATATCACTCTTATCAGGCCCCTCTTATACGTTGACGAATGTGACGTTGTAGGCTTCAAAAACCTGTATAACCTTCCCGTCGAGAAAAATCCCTGCCCTGCAGATGGATATACCAAACGTGAGTACGTAAAAGATCTGATCAAAACCTTAGAAAAAGAAAATCCCGGTGTCAAAGACAGACTCTTTCATGCGGTACATGAGTACTGGAGTAAATAATGAGGACAAACCTCGTGACGAATCAAACATTTGTTTGACAAAATGAAATTGATATGTTATTATAGATACGAACTAATATTCGATATTTCATTTTGTAACTTGTAGCTAATTGGGATTTGTTATCATACTGGAAAGGTAACGGGATAATTATGGCAAAAGATAAGATATCAAAGAAGCAGCGTGAGATACTTGATTATATAAAAGAACAGATAGTTGAAAAGGGCTTTCCCCCTTCGGTTAGGGAGATCTGCGAGGCAGTACATCTTAAGTCCACTTCTTCTGTACATGCTCACCTTAATTCCTTGGAAAAGAACGGATTTATCAGACGTGATCCGGCTAAGCCCCGTTGTATTGAGATCGTTGACGACTCATTCTCCAGCTTCCGCCGTAACAACCTTAATATACCTATCTTAGGGACTGTAACGGCAGGACTTCCTATACTGGCTGTAGAAAACTACGAGGGTTACTTCCCCTTACCTTCTGATGTACTACCTTATGGTAAGGAAGTATTCATGCTACGTGTGAAGGGCGAAAGTATGAAGAACGCCGGTATCCATGATAAGGACCTTATCCTGGTTGAGCAGCAGAACACAGCCAATAACGGTGATTATGTAGTGGCTCTTATCGGCGATACAGTGACAGTAAAGACCTTCTACAAGGAGGACGGTCACATCAGGCTCCAGCCCGAGAACGAGATCTTCTCTCCCATCATTACCGACGTTTGCCAGATACTTGGCAAAGTAATTGGTTTATTTAGATTATTTTAATTCTTATTACGCTTGGTGATAAAAGGACGGTTCCTTTTGTCACCTTTTTATTATAAAAATAAGGACGGTTCTGTTTGTCAACTTTATAATTCCGGCATTTATTAAGGGTGTGCCCCGATATGTGTTGCCACTCGCTGTCCGCGTAAGCGCAGACTTTTTGCGGTTAGCGAGCCGATTTTGCTCGCTGCAAAAATGTCTGATAAGGATTTTGCGATGTGGCAATATATATCGGGGCACACCCTATACAAAGGCAAAAGAAATGGCGACAAAAGGAACCGTCCCTTGTCACCATCCATTGTTACATAAGTTTTCCGTCTCTCCAGATCCTCTCAAGGTTGTAGAATTCACGGTCCTCACGCATGAATACGTGTACTACGATGTCGCCGTAATCCATGAGGATCCAACCGCTGTTGCGGTTACCTTCGGTCTTCTTACAATATACTTTCTCTTTTGCCAGTTCCTCAGCCACATTATCGACTATAGCTTCCATCTGTGCACTCGATCCGGCACTGCAGATGACGAAGTAGTCAGCCATGACGGATATCTCACCGATGTAGATGACTTTAACATCTATCGCTTTCTTGTCTTCCATGGCATTTCTGGCAAGTTCAACTATTTTATCTATGTCTTTCATGTTAACTCCAATTTATACTAATTCATTTTATCAGCCATCAGGTTTTTATAATACTCATACGTATCCAAAGTCAAAGTACATATGCTGTCCTTGCATTTTTCAAGCAGATACGGTACCATATTCTCAAGTACGAGATATATTACCATATCAAGATCATATGTAGCCATGGATCGTAAGATATCAAGTGAAGGCTTGTAATCCATATCCCTGGCAGGTTCCAGGATATCAGCTACATATATTATCTTCTCTAATGTGGTCATGTCAGGTCTGCCGGTCGTATGATAATAGATGGCATCAAGTATTTCTTTTTCTTCGATATAATACTTCTCAGCTGCTATGAACGAACCTACCTTTGAGTGCAGCAGATTTGCAGGTGTCTTAAGTTCTGCAGCTTCAGGTACGATACCGTATTTCTCTGCTTCCTTAAGTATTTCTTCGTCAGTAAAGTGTTTTGCACAGTCATGTAACAGGCCTGCAGTATATGCCTTAACAGGATCCATACCGTGGCATAATGCCAGCTTAAACGCCATCTCGGCTACATTCAATACATGCTGGTAACGCTTGGGCTTAAGGATCTTTTGCAGATATTCTTTTATACTTTCAAAAAACGCATCGGTGTACAGTCCGTTTTTCCTGATATATTCATTCACTTCAGGACATACCATACCGGTTATGGACATACCGCATTTTATGTGGTTTCTTACATCGGATGAAGATATATTAACTATCGGTGCAGGGATAAAGTGTATCTCCGGGATAAAGTCGGTACCATCATCTTTTTTCCTTGAAAACTTCTTAACTAAACCCTTAGCTATCTTTATAAACTCTTCATTACTTCCTTTAAGTCCTACGGCATCACTTACTCTCGGTGCACATACAAGTGCACATCTTTCAAGTATCTGATCGGGTCTGTGCCATTTTTCAAACTGAGCCAATGAGTCTCCGCCCAATATAAAATAATATCTTACATCAGGGTTGTCGTGAGTCAGATACTCCATGGTATCGGCTGTATATGTAAATCCGTCCCTCTTCATCTCGTAATCGGAGAATTCAAAACCGGGATAGCCTTTAATGGCAGCTTTTACCATAGTGTTACGGTCTGTCTCGGATACCAGTTCATCATTATCTTTGTGAGCAGGAAGCTTTGAAGGCATAAAAAGCACCTTATCGAGTCCCAGGTGTTCCATAGCCTGTCCTGCTATCATAATATGCGATAAATGTATGGGATTAAAGGTTCCGCCCATTATACCGATCTTTTCCATATCACGTACCCCACATATCACTTTAATTCTATCTTAGGATTTTTCTTGGATCTCTTATATAAAACAATTTTTTTACCTATTACCTGTACGATCTCGGAACCGGTCCTCTCGGAAAGTATGTTAGCAAGCTCCTTAGGGTCGTCAGCACAGTTCTTGAGAACGGAAACTTTGATAAGTTCTCTTGCTTCAAGTGCTTCCTTTATACCCTCTGTAAACTCCGGAGTGATGCTTGCCTTTCCTATCTGATATATAGGATCGATATTCATTGCAAGGCCTTTAAGAAATGCCCTTTGCTTTGTAGTCATATGTATCTCCTTGTACTTACATCATTTGTAATAATCAAAATCCCAACCATACAGCCTTACTGTATCGCCTTCCTTGATACCGAGGCCTTCAAGCTCGTCTAAGATACCGTTTTCCTTTAAGAAATTCTGGAAGAAAGTAAAGCCTTTTTCGGAGTCGAGATTTGTATATCCGAGCATCCTCTCGATACGGGGACCTTCGACCAGATAAACGTTTTCTTCCTGATCATATGATACAGTGAAAGGAAGATTCTTGTCAATCTTTTCTTCATAAATATATTCAGGTTCGTATACTATCGGTTCGGTGCCTACGTTCTGTAAAAGCTCATATACATCATATAAAAGCTCTTTTACGCCCTCACCCGATACAGCCGATATCGGCACTACCTTAATGCCTTTACCCTCAAATGCATCCTTTAAAGTTGCTATGGCTGCATCTCTATCCTCACCGTACAGGACATCCATCTTGTTGGCTGCTATGATCTGAGGCTTTTCTAAAAGCTTTGGATCATACTTTTCAAGCTCTAAATTGATCTTATTGATATCATCGACCGGGTCACGTCCCTCTACGGATGCTGCATCCACTATATGGATTATGACCTTGGTCCTTTCTATATGCTTTAAAAACTGATGTCCGAGTCCGACACCTTCAGCGGCACCCTCAATAAGTCCCGGGATATCTGCTATAACAAAGCCTTTACCACCGTCAAGACTTACTACACCTAAGTTGGGATTAAGTGTTGTAAAATGATAGTCGGCTATCTTGGGCTTTGCATTTGATACACGTGAAAGGAATGTGGATTTACCTACGTTGGGGAATCCAACGAGGCCCACATCTGCGATACATTTTAATTCAAGTATAAGGTTGAGCTCCTTTGCAGCCTGTCCGGGCTGTGCGTATTTCGGAGCCTGCATGGTAGATGTTGCGTAATGCATATTGCCTTTACCGCCGCGTCCGCCGGTAAGGATAACCTGTCGCTCGTTACCGTGTGACATATCGGCTACGACCTTGCCTGACTCTTCTTCACGGAGTACTGTACCTTCGGGTACCTTTATGATCAGATCCTCGCCGTTCATACCGGAGCATCTTTTATTTTTTCCGTCTTCACCGTTCTGTGCACAGAACTTATGTGTATATCGGAATTCATTAAGAGTGTTAAGTCCTTTATCTACGACAAATACGACATCTCCGCCTCTTCCGCCGTCTCCGCCGTCCGGACCTCCGTCCGGTACGAACTTCTCACGTCTGAAGCTGACATGTCCGTCTCCGCCTTTTCCCGATCTTATGTATATCTTCGCTGTATCTGCAAACATGCTTCTGACTCCTTTTTTCTTTATAGGTCGAATTTGGTACTGTTTCGCCACCCGCTGTTTCGCGCAAGCGCAGACTTTTTGCGGTTAGCGAGCCGGTCCTGCGAGCTGCAAAAACGTCTGACGGATTTTGCGTATTAACATACGCTATATAAGAATACTTATTGTCAGCATATGATAAAACTCGCAAAATCCGCCGTCTGCGGTGTGGCGAAATTATACCAAATGCGACCTGCATGAAACTAGGGATAAAGATGACAAAAAGGGCCGTCGCTAAAGCGACAGCCCTTGATCAAACAAATTACTCAGCTACGGGATATACGCTAGCCTGCTTCTTATCCCTGCCCTTTCTCTCAAATCTTAATGTTCCGTC
Source organism: Lachnospiraceae bacterium (assembly GCA_017620375.1). Taxonomy (GTDB): domain Bacteria; phylum Bacillota; class Clostridia; order Lachnospirales; family Lachnospiraceae; genus RUG11977. Next base: position 8,527 of record JAFZQN010000086.1, on the reverse strand, counting down.
AACAAGTGCGAATAATGTATCGTCACCGCCACGTCCAACATTAACACCGGGATGAATTTTTGTTCCGCGCTGCTTATAAAGGATATTTCCGGCCTTTACAAACTGTCCGTCAGCACGCTTAGCTCCTAATCTCTTGGACTCGGAATCTCTACCGTTCTTGGTAGAACCAACACCCTTTTTATGAGCGAAGAACTGAAGGTTCATCTTTAACATGTCCTACACCTCCTATTTTTCTATTCGGATATACTTTTTACCATATTCTTTCTGGATCTCACCCACACCAAGTCTCAAACTGTTAAGTAACAGATTGGTATCATGATCGGGGTTCCCTTTTAATCTGAAATAAAAATGACCTTTTTTCTCATCTTGTTTTACATCATAATCCAATGCGGTCAGTTGATCGATGGAATTAACAGTTGTAAACACCAGGGCTGATACGGCAGCACATACTATATCGTTTCCGCTTTCGGCGAAACCGGCATGTCCGCTAAAATCAAAACCTGTGATCTCGTTGTCATCGTTTGTAAAAAAAGATATCTTAATCATCTATTTCGGGATTCTTAGTTAAGCATTGATCTTTTCAATCTTAACTTTGGTATAGAGCTGTCTGTGGCCGTTCTTCTTATGATAGCCGCTCTTTCTCTTGTATCTGTAAACAACTACTTTTCTGTTCTTGCCTTCTTCAACTACTGTAGCAGAAACCTTTGCTCCGCTAACTGTAGGATTTCCGAGTACTAATGAACCGTTGTTTACTGCAAGTACCTGGTCGAAATCAACTGTATCTCCCTCAGCTGCGCCAAGCTTCTCAACCTTGATCACATCGCCTTCGGCAACCTTGTACTGCTTTCCGCCTGTTGCAATAATAGCGTACATTTAGTGAATCCTCCTATTTTAAATCTCGCCAGCTGTGGGGGACATACGTCACTTAACCCTCGCTGTGCGGCACACTAGGTGATGATAGCATAATAATCAAGCTATGTCAAGAATTTTTTTTATCAAATATCAAGTTTTAACTGCATCTCGTCTTCTGCTTCACTCTTGAACTCTTCCATCTTCTCCGGAGTGATAACAGGAAGCTCATCTATAGAGGATATACCGAAGTGTCTTAAGAACTCTTCTGATGTACCGAACAGACAGGGACGTCCGGGTGCATTCTTTCTGCCGACTTCTTCTATAAGACCGTACTCAAGCAGCTTGTTGATCGAGTGGTCTGAGTTAACTCCTCTGATCGACTCTATATCAGCCTTGGTGATGGGCTGCTTATAAGCTACTATGGAAAGAGTCTCCAAAAGAACATCGGTAAGTACATGCTTTTTAGGTACATTGGTAAGCTTTATGATCGACTCGTACATCTCAGGCTTTGTGCACATCTGAAATGAACCGTCCAGCTCTATGATCTGGATACCGAAGCTATCGTCCTTATATCTGTCTGAAAGAGCTCTGATACAGTTTCTTACCGTGTCCTCGTCATGACCTACGGCTTCAGCTATTCTTCTTATCTCAACGGCCTCACCCATTGTAAAAAGTATTGCTTCTACTTTTGCAAGCAGAAGCTTTAACTCAATGTCGAGACCGGATATCTCATTCATGTCCATAATGCTCTCCTAATTATAAAAAGTCATCCAGTTCTACGATATCATTGGCCAGATAATCGATCATGATATCATCGAATATCTCTTCCTGGCTTATGGTTACCCTGCCCATCTTGATAAGTTCTAGTATGGCAAGGAATGTGATGATGACTTCCATCTTTGTTTTCTTACTGTCAAGATAATGTCTGAAGGAAAAATGCCTGTGGGCAAGTCCGTATACCTGGATATCTTCAAGTATAGCATAGATATTGGTGTCTTCCTTTTCTATCCTGCCGAACTTACTTCTGACGGGGTCGATCCTGTCGTCTTTTTTCTTAACTAAGTCCTTATATATGCTGTTGAGCTTGCCTAAGTCAACATTGCCCAGTATCTCGCCTATATCGACATCTTCCTTGTACTGCAGTACCTCCAAAGGTATGGTACTTTCCTTAAACATCAGCTTTTCGGCGTCATACTGCCTGTCTTTAAGCTCGTAGGATACGTACTTATACATCTTGTATTCCAAAAGCTTTTCTACCAGTTCTGCTCTGATATCGACAGGTTCACCGGTCTCGGGCGAGGTCTCCTGAGGCAGGAGCATATCCGACTTTAATTTGAGCAGATATGCGGCCATCACCAGAAACTCACTCATCTCATCCATTTTTTCCTCTTCCATGGAATTAATGACTTCCATATACTGATCGGTGATCTTGGCTATCGGTATATCGTATATGTCTATTTTGTTTTTCTCTATAAGCTGCAAAAGGAGATCCAAAGGACCTTCAAATGCATCTAGCTTTACTGATATGCTCATTTCGAAAAACTGCTTCCTTTCAATTGGTTTTCTTAAATACGATCACAGGGATCTCAGGCTTGTTAAAAATCCTGAAAGGTATCTCATGCCAGCCCGCTCCGCCTGATATGATCATCTTCATCTTCCCTGACTCGTAATATCCCTTTGATATCTTATGGAAAAACTGTAATCTGGGAGTAATAAGTCCTCCTAAGAACGGAACTCTTATGATACCTCCGTGTATATGTCCGGATAAGCAAAGGTCATATCCGCATTCTGCGTATTTTTCCATATGCTCGGGATCGTGAGCGATAAGGATCTTATATCTGTTATCCAGCTCGCCGGCGTTATATCCGTTTAATCTGTCGTGCTTTCTGATAACTCTTTTAGTCCTGCGGTATATAAGCTTATCCTCATCATATGAATGATACAGCTCCAAAGGCAGGTTAAGTCCGACAAAAAGTACATCGGGACATCCCTTAGGACTGTAAGCACGGTTATTAAGACATATTGATCTAAGCTTTGCGATCCTTCTTAACTTCTTATAATAATAGGGATGATATTTGTGCATCTTCTCTTCGTGGTTACCGAAGGTGTAGATCACGGGCTTATTATATCTTTTTAATCCGTTTAAGAACTCGGATACGTACTTTAGCTCATTCTTTCCCCTGCCATTGACCATATCACCGGCTATGACTATAAAGTCCGGGGATGCTTCATCGAGTATGTCGAATGTTTTTTTGTTTCCTTTACCCTGATATATACCGTGCTGGTCGCTGATAAGTGCTATCTTTTTACCGTCCAGAGACTCCGGGATATCGGGGGATTCGATGACATATTCTTTTTTTATAAGGTTTTTTAACTCTAAAAAGCCCCATATGCCGAATACAGGTATCAAAGCCAGGGCCGATATAATCAAAACGATCATTTATCCGTATCCTTTAAATCAGCCTGATACTGCTCGAGTTTCGAGACAGGCTTCTGCTCTGCTTCAGTCTCATTGGCAGGCCTTGACATAATATATACTACGAGTAACGCTATTAATACGAGTAATGAAAATATCAATACAATCTTAGCTTTCTTCATATATAAGGCCTCCTTTTAGACTTTTATTTTGTGAGGATCATCAGGTGTGCGTTTTCGTTTCCGTACTTCGATATCTCATAATCCTCTGCTATATTGCAGCCGGATCTTACATGATACTTCTTTACAAACTCGGGGTTCCTTGTATAGAGCACGACTACTGCTTTTTTCTCAAGCAGGTCATCTATTTTTGTAAAGAATGATGCGTATATATTTTCAATCTCTTTTAATGGCTTGTTTTCTGTAACATAAGGCATATCTGTTACGATCTCATCATATTTATATGCATGCTCGAAATCAAAGAAATCCTTATTGATAAGCTCTGTCTTCTTTAACAGTCCGAAAGACTTGAGATTACTCTTGGCCTTTTCTATAGCTTCACCGAATATGTCAATACCGTAATAAAGTCTTGCATTGGCTATAAGCTCTCTTTCTGCAAGGAGTGTACCTACGCCGCAGAAAGGATCGAGTACTGTGGTGTTACCCTTAAGATAAGGAGATGCAAGCTGCATCAATGTAGCTGCAAGATAAGGCTTGATGCTGGCTGCTATATGTTCCTTCCTATAGGTAAAACGTACATCCTTTAAGATGCTGAACTTGATGAGTACGTTGAGCATACCGTTGGAGTTCTCAATAAGACGTATCTCAAGTGCATAATCAGATACAGAGTTGGAAAGCTCCCAATTGGTAAGGGCTTCAAGCTCTGCTGAGAACTTCTTTACGAAGTCATTGTTTTCGGCCTTGCCTTTGAGCCTCAAGTCGGTCCTGAAGTTAACCTTTGTCGTGTCATTCTGACCGGTTCTGTCGCCTACTATACCGATACGGTCGAATATATACTCTTTTATACCGCCTTTTACAAGCTCCTCAGCTGCTTTTGCAGGATCGAAACTGACGGTTTTAACCTTGTCCGGGATAAATAGGATCTCATCATATGTCCTTATGGGAAGTACCTGCTTTAATTTGTCGGTCTTTACCATGACACCGGCATTGGAATCCTTATGAGGGATACCCTTTAATGCATCGGCTGTGATATCCTTAAAGTTACGGTTGGTGGTAAGAATGAATTCATTTACCTTATCAAATCCGATAAACTCCTGCTTACCTGTACCGAAGATGTTTTTAAGCTGTTTCATCTCCTCAAAGATATGCTTCTTGTTATCGGCTGTGAGAGGCGTCTTTTTAAGCTCATTAAAACGAGCCTTAAGCTCATCCACATACTTTGTATGGTCTATCTTTCTGATAGCTTCTACATATGATGCCTTGTTATACATCACATCCTCTGCAGTATATGCCTCGTAGAGCTTATCTACGCTGTCTTTATTGCCTAATACGCCGAGCACGATCGCTGTGTTTTTTCTGATCTTGGGATCACTGTCTTTTAACAGATCATAAAAAACAGAATAATCGTCTTTTATCATCAAAAGAAGGGCATCCTTATTGCGGCTGCCCCTTTCTGCACTTTTAAGAGATTCCTTGATCTCAAGGAGACTCTCTTTTACGTCAATACCACTAACTATGTTGTTGTATGCATCTCTTAACATTACTTAAAAACACCCTTCAAAATTACTCATTTGCTGTAGCTTGTTCAGTTTCTTCATCAACTGTCTCAGCCTTGCTGATGATGACACTGCTGAATGCGCCCTTTAATGCTATGTATACTGTAGGATTGCCCTCTGTGAAGCTGTCGGTATCATACTCCTGCTTGATATAGGTAAAGGAGTTGATGCTGTCAAACTTAACATTGACATTCTCAGGTATAGCGATATAGATGGCTGAAAGTACGCTCTTAACAGCTATAAACGAATGATCCTTGAACTCACACTGTGAAAGGTCAACGTTTAACTTGCTGACATAACCGCCTATCATGATACCGGAATTAACATCCTCAGCCATGGTAACCGACTTAGTTATAAAGAATGCCAGTATATCCTTAAGTCCTGTACGTGCGGGATCCTTGGCTCTCTTTTTCTCAAGCACGGCGATAATAGCCTTGATAGCCACTATAACCGATGCCAGTGTTGTAAATATGATAAATAAGAGTTTAAACTTCTTAAGCTTTCTCTTTACTCTGTCCTTAAGCTTAAGGTTCATTTTCTTCTTAAGTTCCTTTTTGTATGCTCTTTTTGCCTTGCTCAAAACGCACCCCTCCTTGTCTTTGGTTTTGTACTAAACCCCAATCTCTAATCTAAAATATTTTACCATATTTTAATATCTCTTACAAGCAAAATTTTAAGGGCGCCGCATTAAAAATATATGCATACGCCCTAAAATTTTCATTAATTTATCAGAACTTGTGAATGAATAATCCGCTTCTTAACTTCGGCTCAAACCAGGTTGACTTGGGAGGCATGAGGCGTCCTTCGTCAGCTACTGCAAAAAGCTCCTGGATGGATGTGGGATACATAGCAAATGCTACCTTCATATCACGCTTGCAACGTCTTTCAAGCTCCTTTATACCACGGATACCGCCGATGAAAGCGATACGCTTATCCTTTCTGGGATCCTTGATACCGAGTACCGGGTCAAGTAAGTATGTCTGAAGTATTGAAACATCGAGTTTCTTTACAGGATCGGTTACACGCTTGATAAAGTCCTTTGCTTCAAGCTCGTACCACTTTCCGCCGAGTAACATGGCAAATGTGTATTTCCTTGAAGGAGCAAAAGGTCCGTCCATAGGTCTTACGATGAAGAAACCTGTGATACTTTCAAGCAGTTCTTCCTCTGTAAGGTCGTTAAGATCGCTTACTACTCTGTTGTAAGGCATGATCATGAGCTGATCTTCAGGGAAAAGTACGGAAAGGAAGAAATTGTATTCCTCTTCGCCTGTGTACTCGGGATTAAGATCTCTTCTCTTAAGTCCGGCCTTTACAGCGGATGCACATCTGTGATGTCCGTCTGCAATATAGATGCTGTTGATCTGCTCAAAAGCATCCTGAATGGTCTTGATATCATCGGGATTATCTATTTTCCATACATTATGTGTGATACCGTCATCGGAAGTAAATGAGTAAAGAGTCTCACCTTCCTTTACCTTATTTACAACGGCACTGATCACTTCGTTGCTTCTGTAAGCAAGGAAAATGGGGCCTGTATGAGCACTTAATGTGTCCACGTGGTTGATACGGTCATATTCTTTTGCTTCTACTGTATTCTCATGTTTCTTGATAACATTGTTAACATAATCATCGATCGAGCAGCATGCGGTGATACCGGTCTGATGTCTGCCGTTCATGATAAGCTCATATATATAATAGCAGTCATCGGGATCAGAGATAAATGTTCCGTCATCCATTCTTGCCTGGAAAAGTTTCTTTGCATGCTTATAAACTAAAGGATCGTATGTATCAACATACTCAGGAAGAGATGTCTCAGCTCTGTCTATACGCAGGAATGAATAATCATTACCCTGTACTGCTTCTGTAGCTTCTGCTCTGTTATATACGTCGTAAGGAAGTGCTGCCACGAGTGCTGCTTTATCTACAGCGGGTCTTACACACTTAAAAGGTTTAACTACTGCCATATCAAACACCTTTCTTAAAAGAGTTTCTACTAATATAAAATCACAACAATCGATATGATACTATAACGAAATATTTTTTTCAAGTGTTTTTTTGTGACAATGTGTACAGACAAGACAAAGAGAACTGTCTTACTATTACATAATAAAAAACACCGGTGTGGAAACCGATGTTTTAAAATCAAAGCTATATTTGTTTAGAAATATATTACTCCGTCACTTGTAACACGTGCATATATGGTCTTTATCTCCTGATCAAAGTCCTGAGATATGGTATATGCATTTAAGAAACGTTCCGTAGCTGCCTTGGTCTTATCCTTATCATTGGAATAAAGGTAAGCAAGAGGTTCACCTTTTTCGACCTTGTCACCAAGCTTTTTATTAAGTATCAGACCAACACTCAGATCAATGACGCTTTCCTTTGTCTCTCTGCCACCACCTAGTATCAATGAACACATACCAATTTCATCCGTTTGAATATGACTTACATAACCGCTTTCAGGTGCCAAAACAGGGTCAATAAACTGCGCCTTATCAAATTTTTCAGTATCATAAATAAATTCGGAACTGCCACCCTGAGCCTCTACGAATTCAGCAAACTTCTTTAAAGCAGAGCCGTCATCGATCGTAGTAAGCAGCATCTTCTCTGCTTCTTCAAGGCTGTCTGTGATACCTCCGCCTACTAACATCAGTGTACCGAGTGCCATACAATCTTCTAACAGATCCTTAGGTCCTTTACCCTTTAACAGGTTGATGGCTTCTATTACCTCGAGCGAGTTACCTACCGCGAGTCCTAAAGGCTGATCCATATTGGTTATGACAGCTGATGTATGTTTGCCTGCCATAGTACCGATCTTAACCATAGCATCAGCTAATGCTACGGCATCTTCCAAAGTCTTCATGAAAGCACCCGAGCCTATTTTTACATCCAGTACTATAGCATCAGCTCCGCTCGCAAGTTTTTTACTCATGATACTGCTGGCGATAAGCGGTATGCAGTCAACTGTAGCCGTAACATCACGAAGAGCATATATCTTTTTATCAGCCGGAGCAAGATCGGCAGTCTGACCCATGATAGCCATCTTTATGCGGTTAACGTTTTCAAAAAACTGTTCGCCGGATATGGATGTAGAAAAGCCCTTGATACTCTCAAGCTTATCTATGGTACCGCCGGTATGTCCCAAGCCTCTGCCTGACATTTTGGCTACAGGTACGCCGCAAGCAGCTACCATGGCACTGAGACAAAGCGATGTTTTGTCTCCTACACCACCGGTACTGTGCTTGTCAACCTTGATACCATGTATCTTTGACAGATCAAGCGTCTCACCGGAGTCTCTCATGGAAAGTGTCAGGTTGGTGGTCTCCTCCATGTCCATACCCTTAAGACATACAGCCATAAGGAATGCTGACATCTGATAATCAGGTATATCCCCTTTAGTATACCCCTGCACTATAAAATCGATCTCTTCTTTTGAAAGCTTACCACCGTACTTCTTTTTGTAGATCAGATCATACATTCTCATAGTTTCTTCTCCTTTCCGTTTTGTGACAGAGGGACGGTTC
>JAFZQN010000085.1 GCA_017620375.1 Lachnospiraceae bacterium | reverse complement strand
CTTGTGTCACACAATTATAAAAATTTTATTAAATTGTCCTTGCGTTTTATACGGGCTAGAGTTATAATTTTTTTGTGGGTTTTAAAGATATTTCTTTAGAAAGCAACATTAAATGATCGGAGGTTTACAATGGAAAATTTCTTTAAACTGAAGGAGAACAAGACCACCGTCAGAACCGAGATCCTTGCAGGTTTAACCACTTTCATGACTATGGCTTACATCATAGCCCTGAATCCTAACCTGCTTACAGGATTTGAAGTAGGTACTCCCCTTTGGAACGGCGTATTTCTCGCTACCTGTCTTGCTTCAGCCTTAGGTACTGTTTGTATGGCATTCCTTGCAAACAAGCCTTTCGTTATGGCTCCCGGTATGGGTCTTAACTCATTCTTTGCATCTATTGCCGCCAGCATAGCAGTTATCAACGGAACAAATTATGATAATGCTTTCCAGGCTGCACTCAGCATCATTCTTATCGAAGGTATCGTATTCCTTCTTCTGTCAGTTCTTAATGTAAGAGAGAAGATCGTTACAGCTATACCGCTCGGTATCAGACTCGGTATCGGACCTGCTATCGGTCTTATGCTCATGAACATAGGTTTCGGATCCAATGTTAGTATTTATACTGCAGACGGCGGTCCTTTCTATGCGATGAGAGACTTCTTCGGTGCTATGACTCCCAAGCTTTTAAGAGACAGTATGGGCGGCGGAATAGATTATGATACAATGGTTGTTTCCGTAATCACTATGTTCATCGGTCTTGTTATCATCATCTTGCTTGCAAAGAAGGGTGTTAAGGCTGCTGTTCTTATCGGAATGCTTGTTGCTTCTGTATTTTACTGGATCTGCCAGGGCGTTGTTCTCGGAACGAATCCTTTCGAGTCATTAAAAACAGCATCTTTCATACCTCCTTTCAAGGATATGTTCGATACAACATTCTTCAAGTTTGATTTCAAGGGTCTTTTCGATATAGGTATCTTTACAGCGATCACTCTTGTTATTACATTCTGTATGATCGATATGTTCGATACCATCGGAACTCTGGTTGGTACTGCTTCTAAGGCTAACATGCTTGACAAGCAGGGCAATATGCCTAACATGAAGGAAGCTCTTCTTTCAGACGCTATCGGTACTGTTGCAGGTGCTTGTTCAGGTACCTCTACCGTTACTACATTCGTTGAGTCTGCATCAGGTGTTGAGGCAGGCGGAAGAACAGGTCTTACAGCTCTTACAGCCGGCCTTATGTTCCTCGCTTGTATCTTCATAGCTCCTATAGCAGCTATCATTCCTTCACCCGCTACTAGCTCGGCACTTATCTATGTTGGTATCATCATGCTCCAGGGCTTAAGCAAGGTTGATTTCCACGATCTTGATCAGTTTGTACCTGTAGTTATCATGTTACTTGCTATGCCTATTTCCGGTTCTATCGGACACGGTATCGGACTTGCTATGATCCTTTACACATTCATCAAGGTATTCTCAGGCAAGGCTAGGGATGTATCAATACTTACATATATTATCTCGTTATTGTTCATCATCAAGTTCTTCGTTATAGTATAATGTAATTGTATGATGTAATAGATAAAAAATAATCATAATAGAAGAGAGCAGATCCAACCGGGTCTGCTCTTTTTTTTTAGTAATATTACTAAATCCTTTTATTAATTTTTTAGAGTGAAATGCCGATATAAAATATAGTTGGGTAGTAGATATCCAACCGGGACAAAAAAAGAGGACAACTGCAGTGTTTTTAGTCAAGGAGGACATTATGAAAGAGTATAAGGAAATAGTCGATCTGGAAAACACAAACGAAGAGGATTACACCGAAAAGCAGAATATGATCGTTGAAGCCTGCACCATGATCATCCTGGCAGCAAGCCTGATCGTTCTGTTCTGTCTTTTATGATTTAGAACGCATTATCCCATCCGGGGAGTGATCTAAAATATTCATCGGCACTGTCATCGGGCCCGGCTTCACCTGTCAGATATTTCTGATCCAGTGAGGCATAGTATTTGCTGTCAAGCATAGCCTTTTTATGCCTGTAATATGTAGCTCTCGGTATGTTCAGTTCTTTTATAAGACTCGCATCACTATGGGTCTGTAGGAGAGTGAGCATATCCGCATATGTCAGTTTTTCGCCGGAATAAAAGGTCTTTTTGCGTCCATTAATTTCATAGCTTTCATATTGCCCGGTCTTGGACATTACTTTACGTCTGCGGCCGGCATTTCTTTTATGATATTCGTTATAATACGAAGCCGGAATGAAGAGTGATAGTTCACCCTCATTTACCGTAAGATTGATGTGTATATCATTAAGAGCTTCAATGATTATCGGGAGATTTTTCTCATTAAATTTCTCAAATCCCGGAGCATCAGTGACCATAAACTTGATAAAAGGAGATTCCTTTAGTTTTTTAGCCGGCATTTTAGCCTCCTTTAGTTATCGTTTTTAATTTTGATACCTATAATTATACATCTGATCAGATATTATTACAACTGTTTTATAATATTGTTTTATCATCTAAAGATTACTTTATTTTAATTGTATATTATCGTTATATTTCTTGTTATTCTGACCAAAAAGTGGTAGAATGAATAAGGGTATACGTCAAATGCTGCAAAGCAGTATTTGAAAGACAATCATAAGGACAGGTTCGTATAAATGTATTATTCATGCATTGCTTTATTGGCATTGGTTATATTTTTTATAATCAATTACGATATCACTTTGAAAAAACAACAGGAATATGAAGATATAGTTCCGGCAGTAAAAGAATACCGCCATTTTTTGTATTCTGTTTTTATCTTTTTTATTGCCGATTTTTCATGGGGTTTTTTAGAGGAATTAAAACTATTAAACCTATTATATATTGATACCATGTTATTTTTTGCCGAAATGGCATTCGCCGTTTTTTTGTGGACAAGATTTGTTATCGCATATCTGAAAGCCAACAGCAAGTTTGCTTATGCCCTTAAATACGCCGGATTATTGTTTTTACTTGCACAATGGATAGTTGTATTTGCCAATCTCTTTACCCCGATTCTGTTTACATTTGATGAAAATGATAATTATACTGCACTCAATGCCAGATATATCTCTATGATCTTCCAGATATTCATGTATCTGATGAGTTCGGCTTATCTGCTGTATGCCGCATACACCTCTGACGGCAGGAGGAGATTCCGTCGTATGACTGTAGCAGTATTCGGTTTTATTATGTCTGCTTTTATTATCCTTCAGGCATTTTTCCCCATGCTTCCATTCTATTCCGCAGGTTATCTTTGCGGAACATGTCTGCTTCACACCTTCTTTGTAGAGGATTTAAAAAGAGAGCAGATGATGCGATTAAAAGAGCTTCTTGAAAACGAGGTAAAACAGCGTAATGAGCTCGCTGCCACAAGACATGTCGCATATACCGATGCTCTCACACATGTAAGAAACAAACATGCTTATGTTGAAGTAGAAGCTGAACTTGATAGAAAGATATCTGATAAGAAATTAAAGGACTTCGGTATCATCGTATTCGACCTTAACGGGCTTAAATATGTAAATGACACTTATGGACACGAGACTGGTGATCAATACCTCAAAGACGCATGTAAACTGATATGTGAACAGTTTAAACACAGCGCAGTATTTCGTATTGGCGGTGATGAATTTGTAGCTTTGATCGAAGGGTCCGATTATCAGAATATTGATTCACTTCTTAATGATTTTAACAAACAGATAGAAGAGAATATTGCTAAAAAATCTGTGATCATTTCTTCAGGTTTCGAAAAATACAATCCCGAAACTGATAACAGCTTTAATTCGATATTCGTACGTGCCGATAAGAAAATGTATGAACGTAAGCATCAGTTAAAGGAAATGGGTTCTATATAATACATGAGGTAACTTCATTATGAATGAAGCCAAAAACAAAAAAGCAAACGATCTTTTATCATATATTATGATCTCAGTCGGAGCTCTGATGGCCAGTTTTTCCGTAGTCTGCATACTTATCCCAAATGATGCGATCGACTACGGTACCGCAGGTATTGCCATAGTCATCAGCAAGCTGACCGGTTTCAATCTGTCCATGTGTGTGGCCTTTGTTTTTCTGCCGTTCCTTATATCAGGTTTCGTAGTACTTGGCAGGAAATTCGGTTCAAAAGCCATCACCGGATCTCTGGTTTACACTATCGGTCTTGCAATATTTGAAGAAATCCCGTTTGAACTTAATATTGAACACTTTTTGGCCGTAGTATTCGGCGGAGCAGTGCTCGGTGCAGGTCTTTCCCTTATCCTTAAGTATGGCGGCTGTATCGACGGCTCTGAGATATTTGCCAACATACTGGTTAAAAAGTTATCCGACAAGACCGGCAACAACTTCAGTATGACGCCTATCCTGATCATTTTTAACGCATGCGTATACTTGGCTGTATTCCTGCTCATCAACCGTAATGCGGCTCTTATGAGTCTTTTGGTATATGTTGTTGCCACATCGATCATCAACCACTTCACCGATCATTTCGAAGCTATAAAACAGGTGACCATCATCACCAAGGATGCTGATGTACTTGTAGATGCTATAAAGAAAGAACTCCACAAGACCTGTACCATCATGAATTCCTACGGTGCGATAGCGGGAGAAAACAAGACCGTTATCTGCTATATCAACTATTTCGAGCTGTCCAAGATGAAGGAGATCCTCGGGAACAATCCGGGAAGCTTCAGTACAGTTTCGACCATCGATGAGAT
>JAFZQN010000084.1 GCA_017620375.1 Lachnospiraceae bacterium | reverse complement strand
TCACCGTCGCTTGAAAGATGGCCTACGTCTGTGATGTTCATTACACGCTTAACGTCATATCCCAGATATCTTAAGGTCTTTTCCAACACGTCCTCACAGATGTAGCTTCTTAAGTTTCCTATATGTGCAAAATGATAAACGGTAGGGCCACAGGTATACATTGCCACCTTACCTTCGACGTTTGGAACAAATTCTTCTACTCTTTTTGTAAGTGTGTTGTAAATCTTCATTTTCGTTTCCTTCCTTATAGATAATTTCTAAAACAATACTACTCTAAAAAACCACAAATAACCGATTTAGTCAAGTGTTTTTTATCAAAACAGCCTCACACCCGTCAAAAAGTGTAAGGCTGTCTGTTTATGCAACATTATCATTCATCAAATATACGCCATGCACAGATGAAGTTTCTCTTCCACCAGTCACCCATATCTCTCTCTATGATCTTGCCGTTAGATGAGGATGCATCGATAACTCTCGAGTTACTGATGGCTATGCCTACGTGACCGTATACTACTATGATATCGCCCTTCTTCATCTAGGAGAAATCGGTTATCTTCTTATACTTTCCGACAGTTCTCCAACCGGATGAAGTGATATAACTCTGATTTACGCCTATCTGCTGCAGACACCAGTATACGAAACCGGAACAGTCAAATGTGTTAGGACCCTTGCTGCCGTATACGTACTTGCAGCCAAGCTTGGTCCTTGCAACTGCGATCAGGTCGTCAGGTGAACAGCTGTATGAAACAGTACCGCCGCCACCGCCGCTGTTTTCTTTTCCATCGCCGTTTTCTTTTCCACCGCCGCCATTGCCACCACCACCGTTTCCGCCGCCGTTGGCTTTTACAACGTTGCTGCCGGTGAGCACGCTCATGGTCTTCTGTCCGACGTTACCGTCAGCGGACAGACCGTTGTTCTTCTGGAACTTCTTAACAGCTGCTTCGGTAAGTTCTCCGAAATAACCGGTATCGCTTCCGCTTGCCAGATATCCGTACTTGATAAGTAACTTCTGTACCTTTTTAACGGTATCGTTCTGATCACCGAGTACCAGACCATTAGCCTTTGCACTGGAGCTGATGAGTACTGCTCTTGTGGATGGTCCTAAGTATCCGTCTACGATACAGTCATTTCTTGACTGGAACAGCTTAACAGCTGCCAGTGTATCTTCTCCGTAATAACCGTCGGGAGTGGTAGTCAAATATCCAAGTTCCTTAAGTCTCTTCTGACACTCAAGTACGATATCACTCTTATCGCCAAAGGAGATAAGGTTGGCCTTTACATTCTCACTGTATAAAAGCTCGAATGTCTCAACACCGATCTTACCGTCGGATGTAAGTTTGTTTGCCGACTGCAGTGCCTTTACGGCTGCATCGGTATCATCTCCGAAATGTCCGGTTATCTGGTCTTTTTTAGCCAGATATCCAAGCTCGTACAGACGGTCCTGTACGTTTCTTATATCATCACCGTCCATACCCTTCTTTAAAAGGTATGACTTGGCATTGTCTTCAAACAGGATGCCTATGGTCTGTTCACCTATGATACCGTCCTGTTTCAGATCGTTCTGTCTCTGGAAGCGTTTTACGGCATCCATGGTAACGGGACCGTAATGTTCTGTAGGCTCAGCAAAATCCATGAAACCGAGCTGCATCAGTCGTTCCTGGATAAGAGCAACACTCTTATCATCGGTACCCTGGGTATAGATCGATAAGAATTCTACAGTTTCCTTATCGTCTCCGCCGTTTGCAGCAGTTCCGCCTTCCTCGGATCTGATTCCGAGCATCTCAATTAATTTCTCTTTGTTCTCATGATAAGCCAAAAGAAGGCTGGCATTTTCCGCCGCTCTCTCGGCTGCTCTTTCTATATCGGAATCATCGATCTGATCAGGATCATCCTCCCCGTTTCCTCCCGGGATATCAGTCACCGTAACCGGATCTGTCCCTGTCACTGCAGGATCACCGGTTACCGGAGGTTCATCGGGAGTAGGTGTCGTGATCTTTTCGCTTAAGCCTATCTTTGTTTTTTCCAAAGCCTCGGCTACAAGCTTCATCTGAAAAGTATTTATACCCGGTACTACCACATTATCAGGCAGTTCGGTAAAATTACCTTCCTTATCATAGACTCCGACTTTGTCGTCGGCTGAAATGCCGGCAACTCCGCTTTGTATGTTATATGGATCTTCCGACCCGGCAGTAAGCCTAGAGTACCCTACAAGCGCCGCCAATGATGCCGCCAGAATGATCAGCACTATCAGCAGTACGCTTAACGGACCCTTACCCTTATTGTCCATTAAAGATCACCTCGCAATACATTCCTTCTTTGCAACAAGAATGCTGTTCGGACATCAGAGCTCTTTCCCCGTAAGTCTCTTGTAGCCGTCAAGATATTTTGCTATGGTCATATCCACGATCTCCTGAGGCAATGTCCAGTTATGTCCCTCATGGCTCTTAAGCCAGTCTCTTGCAAACTGCTTGTCAAATGAAGGCTGTGAATGACCTGCCTCATAGCCCTCAAGCGGCCAGAAACGTGAGCTGTCGGGAGTAAGCATCTCATCACCGAGTACGATATTGTCATCCTCATCAAGACCAAACTCAAACTTTGTATCTGCTATGATGATACCCTTTGAAAGAGCATAATCAGCACATGTCTTATAAAGAGCTATAGTACAATCCTTAAGCTTCTGAGCATATTCAGCTCCCTTTCCGGGGAAGCGCTTCTCTAAGTATTCAACACTCTGCTCGAAGCTTATATTCTCATCGTGATCGCCGATCTCCGCCTTGGTAGAAGGAGTATAGATAGGCTCAGGGAGCTTATCGGATTCCTTTAAGCCCTCAGGTAACTTGATACCGCATACCTCACCTGTCTTCTGATAGCTTGCCCAGCCGCTGCCTGTAATATAACCACGTACGATGCACTCTACGGGCAGCATGTTAAGCTTTCTTACCATCATGCTCTTTCCGTCAAACTCGGGAGTTCTGAAGAACTCAGGCATATCATTTACATCTACTGAGATCATGTGGTTGGGGATGATATCCTTTGTCATATCAAACCAGAACTTACTCATCTGTGTAAGTACTGTTCCCTTCTTGGTAACGATATTGTTCAGGATAACATCAAAACAGCTGATCCTGTCGGTAGCTACCATGATAAGAGTATCTCCATTGTCATAGATCTCACGTACTTTTCCTTCTTTTACGGGTTTTAAAGCTTCCATTTTCATTCTCCTGTTATATTATAATATTCTGCCTGATAACCGGCAGATAAATATGTTACGTACTTGTTACATTCATGCTACATATTTAATCAAGTATATACTATCATAACAGCCATAGTTTGTCAAATTAACGGATTATTAAGTTAGTGAGTATTAAAAGTGCGGCAACCCCTGTCTAAATATCGCTTCAACAATAAAAAGGGCTCTGCCGTCACGAGCCCTAACTTTTGAGATAACTATGCGATATTAAGACATGGGGGGCCGCACTTTATTTACATCAGTTCTTAGAAAATTCGGCTAATTCAAGTCCCTTGTTACGGTCCATGACTGTTCTGATACTCCACTCATGAGCAAACAGAAGCAGTGGATTACCCTTCATATCCTTTACACGTTTTGTATCGGATGTAAGATTAAGCTCCGATAAAGGTGCAGGTGTATCTGTTACCCAACGGATGTATTCATAAGGAAGTGTTTCCATCTTTATCTCAACGCCATACTCGGATTCCATTCTGAATTTCATAACGTCAAACTGGAGCACGCCGACTACGCCGACTATGATCTCTTCCATACCGGTATTGAATTCCTGGAATATCTGGATGGCACCTTCCTGTGCTATCTGGGTTACGCCCTTTAGGAACTGCTTACGCTTCATGGTATCTACCTGACGTATCTTTGCGAAATGCTCGGGTGCGAAGGTAGGTATACCCTCATATGCAAACTTAAGTCCGGGAGCACATACGGTATCTCCTATGGAGAAAATGCCCGGATCGAATACACCGATGATGTCTCCCGCATATGCTTCGGAAAGGATCTTTCTTTCCTGAGCCATAAGCTGCTGGGGCTGTGAAAGTCTCTGCTTTCTTCCGCCCTGGACATGGAATACTTCTTCATCGGCATTAAACTTACCTGAACATATACGCATAAATGCAATACGGTCACGGTGAGCTTTATTCATGTTAGCCTGGATCTTAAATACGAATGCCGAAAAATCGGTAGTCATCGGATCTATGATCTGGTCTCCCGCTATTCTGGGAAGCGGTGTGGGTGCAAGCTTTAAGAAGTACTTAAGGAAGTTCTCGACACCGAAGTTGTTAAGTGCAGATCCGAAAAATACCGGAGTAAGGAGTCCGTTTCTTACCTTTTCAAGGTCAAACTCATCCATAGCTCCTTCAACCAGCTCGATCTCCTCTTTAAGTTTTTCGTGTGCTTTCTTTCCTATTATATCATCAAGAGAAGGATCACCTATAACAGCAGAGACAGATTCAACTTCCTTCATACCGTATGTGGTAGCAAAATATCTGTTGATCTTTCCGGTCTGTCTGTCAAATACGCCCTGGAACTCTTTACCTGAGCCGATGGGCCAGTCCATAGGACATGTCCTGATACCGAGCACGCTCTCGATCTCATCCAAAAGCTCGTAAGTATCCTTTGCTTCTCTGTCCATCTTATTGATAAATGTAAAGATAGGGATATGTCTCATGACACAGACCTTGAAAAGCTTGATGGTCTGTGCCTCAACACCCTTTGAACCGTCTATGACCATGACTGCGGAATCAGCAGCCATAAGTGTACGGTATGTGTCCTCCGAGAAATCCTGGTGGCCCGGAGTATCAAGAATATTGATGCAATATCCGTCGTAATTAAACTGCATAACAGAAGAAGTAACTGAGATACCTCTTTCCTTTTCTATCTCCATCCAGTCCGATACCGCATGTCTGGCTGTTTTCTTAGCCTTTACGGAACCGGCCAGGTTAATGGCTCCACCGTAGAGCAGCAGTTTTTCCGTAAGGGTGGTCTTACCTGCATCGGGGTGTGATATTATGGCAAATGTTCTTCTTTTCTCGATCTCTTCTCTTGTTCCCACGTATGATCCCTCTTATTTCTTCTTAACTTAACAAAACATATCGTCCCCAAACACATCTGGGTCCGATCCGCAAACATTAACATTTTAACATATAAAAAAATTTTATCAACTATTTTCTAAATAAAATAAGACAGATCCCTTTTTAAAGAAATCTGTCTTATAAAAGTCTGCTGTTATACTGACATCACTTCTTAAGCTCTGATGTACAATGAGGACATCTGGTAGCCTTGATGCTGATCTCTGACTGACAGAAAGGACAAACCTTTGTTGTAGGCTCTGCCTTCTTCTCTTCCTTCTTGCTCATCTTCTTGCCTGACTCAGCAAGCTTGTTCATACCCTTAACGATAAGGAATACTACGAATGCCATAAGCAGGAAGTTGATGATAGCTGTGATGAAGCTACCATAGTTCCATGTGGTAAGACCTAACTCCTGAGCTTCAGCCAAAGTAGCTGCAGTCTTTCCGTCTCCGCCGAGTACTATGAACAGATCCGAAAAATCAGGCTTGCCAACGATCCATGCAAGTAAAGGCATAAAGATATCATTTACAAGTGAAGTAACGATGGCATTGAATGCAGCACCGATGATCATGCCGACAGCAAGATCCATCATGTTGCCACGCATAATGAATTTCTTAAACTCTTTAAACATATAAAATAACCTCGCTTCTTATATGATCTTTTTAAAGACCTATAATATCATACTTCCTCTACGGGTGAATCGGGAGCATTCTTTTTAACGCTCTCAACACCGTTAACACAGTTCTTCATGGTGGTATAGCCTTCACCTATAGCGATGATCTGGCCGTTAGTAGCCTTAAGACGGAATCTGAACTCACCTGACTTGTCTGAATAGATCTCAAACTTAGGGCACTTCTCAACCTTGAAATCCTTAACTGTCTGATCCTCGATATTAGCTGCAGGTGCATTCTTTCTAACACTCTCAATACCGTTTACGCAGTAAGCCTTATCCTTGTAAACCTGAGAAGTAGCAACAACCTGTCCGTTTGATGCCTTAAGGTCAAACTTAATACCTGTGTTTGTTTTCTTGATTACAAATTTACCCATACGCTCCTCCTTGTTATATAATGCGCCGGAAGTCCCGATACGCAATCGTTTACAATTACTCATTATAATATAATTCCGTTCCATTATCAATATTTTTTTGAGAATTTTTTCTTTTTTTCGGCTTTTGGCTGAATATTCGACAAAAAATACTTGTGTTATTAATTCTTTTCTATTATAATATTTTTTTGAAGAGTAAAACGTATTACTTTTTTCGTCAAAAGATATATAAAGGGGTTTGTTATGGGCAAAAAGTCAATCAAAGAAAACAAAAACATTTACCAGCTCTGCCGTGAGAAATGTGAGCTCACCAGACAGCGTGCAAGCGAGGAAATGATCTACATTTCCGACGACAGAATCGAGAAAATAGAAAGTGAGAAATCCCTTCCCCATCCGGATGAGATACTTGCCATGGCTGAATGTTATAAGGCACCCGAGCTTTGCAACTACTTCTGTGCAAATGAGTGCCCTATCGGACAAAAGTCGGTTCCCGAACTTAAGGTTCAGGATCTTTCACAGATCATCCTCGAAATGATCGCATCTCTTAATGCCATGAACAAGGAAAAGGAGAGACTCATAGAGATCACCGCCGACGGTGAGATAACAGATGACGAGCTTAGAGATTTCAACAAGATAAAGGAACAGTTAGGTCGCATCTCAGTCTCCATCGATACACTTAAACTCTGGGTGGATAAGACCATAGCCGACGGAAGGCTTGATACCTCCACATCATTTACCAAGGAATGATAGAATGCCGATCGCAATTAAGCGGTCGGCATTTCTTTATTTACTCATTTTAATCACATTTTCTCCGGGAAGCCGTCTTTCGTAGATGGCTTCAAGCTGTCTTATGATCACCTTTTTAGGTCTCATAAAACGCTTCTCATGGCTGACTAAGCATTTTTCGGCTTTTATGCTTTTTAATACATCAATCTGTTCTTTAAGCTTTTGGACATTGTATTCTGCGTGTCCGTCTCCGTTTTCATTCTCTGCTATATACCTGCAGTATGTTGCATCACCTAAGAATACATATTCGTCGTTTATGCTAAGTGCCAGACATCCCTTGGTATGTGATGACGGCATGGGGATTATCTCGAGCTTCAAAGGTATGCCTGAAGGAGTCTCATCCTCTATCACAAAAGGTTCCGTTATTATCTCCCCATCCGGCAGATACTTCTCCGTACTCTTTCCTATATATAATTTTTCATACTTTACCGGCGTATATGTAGTACTTAAGGTATCACCCGGAAGCATACCCTTTTCCCCTTCCGTGTGCTTGGTAAGCCACCAGGTATGATCGCCGTGAAAATGCGATATGACTATCTGCATCTTACCCTCCAGAGAGTATAGATAATCCAGGCACTCACGGGTACTTCCGACATCAAAAAGGTATGTGGTCTTTTTACCTTTTATTATCCCCACCTCTCCCGATATCGGCATTTCACACGAAGGTATATAAGATATGTACTCATTGATATTTTCAAGCATAGAATAGCCTTCTCTTTCAAATTAATTTAAAACATCTGCTATTTTCTCACAGCACCGGAAAAATGTCAACCACAGAATTGTGGATAAAACAAGCCCCGGAGACACTCCCCGGGGCCTGTCGGATCATATTTTCAATTTAGATTACTGGTTGATAACTCTTGCAACATAAGAGGTATGAAGTAACTCATGTGCCTTATGGCTGCCGGGCTCGCCGAAGAACTCAGCATAAACCTTCTTGATGGACTCGTTCTCATGTGAGAAACGGATCTTGTTAGCCTCGTCACTGGAGTAAAGAGCCTTAGCACGAAGTGCACGGATATCTTCAAAGTTACGGATTGAAGCAGGAACTAAAGGCTGACCGCCGCCGTTTACACAGCCGCCGGGACAAGCCATGATCTCGATGAAGTGATACTGCTTCTCGCCTGACTTAACCATGTCAAGGAGCTTTCTTGCATTAGCAAGACCTGAAGCAACAGCGATCTTAACATCGAGGTCGCCTACCTTGTAAGTAGCTTCCTTGATACCTTCAACACCACGAACCTCTGTAAAGTTAACAGGTGAATCATTCTTCTCACCGGTAAGCTTCCAAACTACTGTACGGAGAGCTGCCTCCATAACACCGCCGGTAGCACCGAAGATAACTGCTGCACCTGAACCTTCTCCTAACGGATCATCAAATCCCTCATCAGGAAGGTTCTTGAAATCAAGACCGTATCTGTCGATAAGTCTTCCGAGCTCTCTGGTTGTGATAGAGATATCTACATCAGGTACGCCTGCACCGTTCTGGTCAGGACGGCCGATCTCAAACTTCTTAGCTGTACAAGGCATTACGCTGACAGAAACGATAGACTTGGGATCAAGACCCATCTTCTCAGCGTAGTATGTCTTAAGTGTAGCACCGAACATCTGCTGAGGAGACTTACAAGTACTAAGGTTAGGGATCATATCAGGATAGTAGTGCTCACAGAACTTGATCCATCCGGGTGAACATGAGGTGATCATAGGAAGAACGCCACCGTTCTGTACTCTCTGGATAAACTCTGTACCCTCTTCCATAATGGTAAGGTCTGCTGAGAAGTTGGTATCAAATACCTTCTCAAAGCCGATACGGCGAAGAGCTGCTGCCATCTTGCCTTCTACATTGGTTCCGATAGGATATCCGAACATCTCGCCAAGACCTGCACGAACAGCAGGAGCGGTCTGTACGAATACATGCTTCTCGGGATCGTTAAGTGCTACAATAAGGTCATCTGTGAAGTCCTTCTCATGAAGAGCGCCTGTAGGACAAACAGCGATACACTGACCACAGCATACACATGATGTCTCTGCAAGACCAACCTCAAATGCAGAACCGATATTTGTCTTAAATCCTCTCTCGTTAGCGCCGATAACAGCGATGCCCTGAGTCTTCTCACAAGCAGCTACACAGCGACGGCAAAGGATACACTTGCTATTATCACGGAACATATGAGCTGCAGATCCGTCGATCTCTGACTCATTCATAACGCCGGCATACATATTCTCATCTTCTACGCCGTACTGCTTGCAGAGCTTCTGGAGCTCGCAGCTTCCGCTTCTTACACATGAAAGACAGCTCTTGTTATGGTCTGAAAGGATGAGCTGTAATGTCTTCTTTCTGGACTTAAGTACCTTAGGGCTGTTTGTCCATACTTCCATACCCTCATTGATAGGGTATACACATGAAGCAACGAGTGATCTAGCACCCTTAACTTCTACAACACAGATACGGCAGGCACCGATCTCATTGATATCCTTTAAGTAGCAAAGTGTAGGGATCTCAATTCCGTTATACTTTGCAGCCTGGAGGATGGTTGAACCGGCAGGTGCCTTGCAATCCATGCCATTTATCTTTAAATTAATATCTGCCATTATTCTGTCCTCCTGATCACTTCTTTGAAATAGCCT
>JAFZQN010000083.1 GCA_017620375.1 Lachnospiraceae bacterium | reverse complement strand
TTTTTGCAGGTACCTGTAGAAGCAAAAACTACCGGGAAGAAAAAGGTCACTGTTTGGAACGAGAAAAAGCTTAAATCAGCCTTGAAGAATCCAAAGGTGGGTACTATCGAGTTTAACAGTCTGACTTTCAGTGAGATAACGATCAGATCTACAAAGGCAAAGAATAAAAAGCTCATTATCATAGCCCCCCATGCAGTGATAACTAATACTGCCAATTTTAAGACAATAGAAGTTAAAAATGTCGAAAGCTATACCGAGGCTGTAAACGGCAACACTATCAAACTGTATAACAGTTTTATAAATGTAGCAGAAGGTATAAAGGTCAAAAAGCTGGTTATTACCGATCCCGAATCTTTCGGATATAATCTGATGAAAGATGCATCTGTCAAGAGCGTGGTCGTGGCGGATGATAAGCATAAGAGTACATTTGATAAAGATACTAGGACTCTGACATTTGATACGGTGGGCGTGTGGTATTCATATGATCCTGATTATTACGGAACCGATGAAGGCCTGGTGACAGAGGAATATCCGATACACTATACCGCAGTTCTGGATGAGAGCGGAAGGATCTTAAGATCCACATATTCCGGCTGGGCAAAGGATTATCGTGAAGAATGTAAATATGATGAGTCAGGATGTATTATAGAATCTAAGCGTTACGATATATCGTCGGGTGACTTAGAGTTGGAATCATATTTTGAGTACAAATATGACGGTAATCTCTGTGTTGAGACTATTGACCATATGTATGATCCGACTCCTGTCACTTATAAAAATGTATACGATATTAACGGGAGGCTTGTCGAGACACATAATTCCGGAAAATATTTCAGTGAAGATAAGAAGTTCATCTATGATGAAAAAGGTTTAAATGTGTACACTGAAGGCAGCAAGGTCGTAACATACAGCGGGAAGCTTGTCGAGAATGACAGCTGGACAGAAACGATAACCTTTGATAAGAACGGCTTGATGCTGAAAGATGTATATGAAGAAGAATACACCATGATAGTCAGGACTTATGAATATGATAATAACGGTAATTGTATAAATAATACATATGATAGTTATTATAAAGCAAAGGATGGAACATGGATGAAGTGACAAAATGAAATGCACCTGTTGTCACATTAGGAGGAAAGAAAATGAAAAGAGTAATTGCTATAGTTTTACTGCTCGCACTTTCGGCGGGCATTACCGGGTGTTCGAAAAAAGAGGAAAAGATTAAGCATATTAAGAGTTATAAAACAATAAATTATTATGAAGGAGAAGAGAACGACTATACAGAGTTCATTTATAATGAAAAAGGTCTGGCTACTGAGATGAGAAGCGCGGATGACAAAGTAGATATCACTTACAATTTTGATGATCATAATAATCCGACAAAGGTAGTGGCTAACAGGGGAGATAAGGCTGTTACATATACTATGGAATATGAATATGACGGCGATGAACTCAAAAAGATGATAATAGCATCTTTGGAATATGATGATGAAAAATACGATCTTACCGAGCAACTTACAGAGGAAGATTTTAGTATGCCTGCCATGTATATTACGATATTGCTTTCGCTGATATCGAATTATGATAATTTACGTGGTGTGGATATAGAATGTCCCGGTACCGGTGCAATAATGAAGCGTTCTGATGCTGACAACGGATTCACCAGAAACGTTCAGTTGTATTATTATTCAGAGGTCACGACCGAAAAATTGAAAGACGGTACATTGGTAACCACCTCATTATCCGGCAATATCGAGAATAATGAGTATGTTCCCGATCATTCCCAAAAAACTACATATGATAAGGATAATAAACTTACAGAGATGGTGATCACATCTTATAATCCCGATACTTCGGTAAAGTTCACTTTTGAATACGAACGTCATGATGAAGGAGACGGCTACTACGAAGAAGCATCGATCAAGGATTATAAGATCATGGTAGGTGAGCAGGAGATTAAGCAGGATGTCGAAGAAGTCGTAGATGAGTTTAAGATAATTTGCCATTATAATAAAGACGATGTACCCACAAAACGTGAAGTGACAACAGATGCTAATACAGAGATCACCTATTACAACGGGGAAGGTGCTGTAAAGAGAGGAGAAAGATATTACAGAGATCAGCTTTTTTCCGCATTTGAGTACGAGTACTGGGATTAAGTGATGATGGAGAAAAATATGATACAATTTGGAATGCCCACACTGATTGAGAATAAGACACTTGAGGAGAACGCAGCGTTGTGCAGCAGTCTTGGGCTTAAATTCATTGAGCTTAATATGAATTTCCCGGAGTATCAGGTGCCTAAGTTGGAGGATACCGAGCACCTGATCGGTGTGGCTGAAAAAGAAGGAATATATTATACAATACATTTGGATGAGAATCTGAATATCGCAGATTTCAATCAGCTTGTAACCGATGCTTATCTTGAGACTGTGCGTAGGACAATAGAAGTGGCTAAGAAACTTTTATTCCTGCATGACAAGTACGGTGACAGTACTCAGCCGCTCACCATCAATATGCATATGCATCACGGGATATTTATATCTCTGCCGGACCGAAAGGTGCAGATGTATGATCGTGATTTTGATACGTATATGAAGTCATTTGAGGTTTATCGTACTAAGTGCGAGGAATGGATCGGTGACAGTGACATCAGGATAGTGGTAGAGAATACTGACGGCTTCCGCGGTTACGAGAAAAAAGCTATCGAGTACCTGGTAGAAAGTCCTAAGTTTGGTATCACGTGGGATATCGGGCATTCAAAGGCTACCGGAGAGAAGGATGTACCGTTTATCATGGAGCACGTTGATCATCTGATCCATTTCCATATCCATGACGGCTCGGAAAATCCTCCGAAAAACCACCTGGCACTGGATGACGGCGAGATTGACCTTGATGCAAGACTTAAACTTGCCGAGAGCAGAAATGCCAGATGCGTACTTGAGACCAAGACGATAGAGGCTTTGAAGAAATCTGCTGAGTGGCTGCGTGTTAATTGGGAGGGTTTTATTTGACATATTGCAAAATAGAAATGAGGTAATTATGCGTAGAAAAAAAGTTTTTGCATGTTTATCCATTTTAATAATATGTGCACTGATATTTGCCGGATGTAAAAGTAAATCGGGTGATACCGATGCTTCCAATACAGGTAATACAGATACGGCGGATACCGGTATCGTTATCGACCGTAATAATCTGCCGGAAGCACCTGCGCAGTACGGGCATGCTCTGCATGTGAAAGCGGGAGCGGAATTCATACTGTATCTGAATGACAGAGGCGGTGTGATATCTTATGTGCCGCTAAATGATGCTGCAAAAAAGATAGAGGATCATACAAATATCGGTGATACGGATTGTTATAATTCTGTAATGGATATATTCGCTGTGGCTATAGATGATCTGGATATTGATACCAAAGAGGCTGATTTTAAGCTTACGATGGTTGACAGTAATCTGAGTCATATAGAATCAAACGAAATCCTCGACAGGGCTATGGATGCCGCAGAGACTGTGCTGCGTGACCGTGGACTGGAAGGTGTGGTGGCACGTGAAATATATGAAGATCTGAATGAAAACATGATGGTAGATCGGGATGACCTGCAAAATGCTAAGGATGATTACCTTAACGAGAGATTTGATGATATGGGATATCATGACGATCCCAATCACCCAGAAAATAATGGACCGGACGAAAAAGACGGGCACCCGGGAGATGGTGGCCCTGGTTATGATGAACACCCCGAAGACCCAATCCTGAAGTTAAAAGAATCTAATCCCAATTATGATAAGGAAACCGATACATTTGTGTGCGACAGTCCGGATGAAATAGATTCGGTGGTTGCTTTGGTCCGTGAAAATCATATCGATGGAGACACCGCAAATATCAAAGTATCAAGTGACCTTACCCTGAGTCTTGACAGTGCATCGGCATATAAGGATGTCTGCCTTGATATGTGTGGAAATTCGATATCCGTGAGCGGTACTTTTACACTGGATATGGAGAATTATAAGCCATTATTGATCTCAAATGCGAGTGAAATTGACCTGACAGGATTAAAAATTGATTACGATAGTTTTAAAAAACTTGGTCCTGCAGGTCCGCGTGAAAACGAAGATGAAGAACAGGCTTACTGGAACACCCAGAGATCCAGGGTGGAAGTAGTAAGAATTGTTGAAACGGCAGAAGAAAAAGTTAATATACCCTACCCGGATTCTAAAGACGCCCCGGAGAAGAATGAGAAGAATTTTTCTATATTTGAGCCATACTGTGAATATGAGGTAAGAGGTGACGGTATTTATCTGACAGTGCTTGGACCTCTTGATGATTACGAGACACGTAAGGAAAAAGAGACAAAGGTGCTTGAAAATATATTTGCAAATGGAGAGTACCACAGTCTGACCAAACAGACATCTAACAATTTCTATTACATATGTACCGATATCACACTTGATATCGGAGAATGCAAGCTTCCGAATATGGATTATGAAGCGATATGTGTAGGAAAAGGCGGGCATCTGAAGCTAACAGGAAAACTGTATGTTACCGGCGGCTGCTTTAATATAGAAACTTATGAGTATGACGGTGTTGACCTGACAGGATTGACCCTGGTAAAAAAGCATCCTTCACCGGATATGATCAATGTCAGATTTGATCCAAAGGTGGGGATAAACGATGCATTGTGTCACTGCAAAGCTGCATCAGGTACGATCAAGTTTTCTAAGGGTTCAGAAAGAGTAGCGATTACAATATGGTAAGTTGAAAACCAAAAACGTGACAAAGAGAACCGTTCCCATTGTCACAGATCAAAGGAGTAACAATATGAAAAAAAGACTATTTAAATTGTTCATGCTTCTTGCTTTTGCAGCAATCCTTTGTGCTGCCTGTGCAAGTAAAGAGGATCAGTATGATGATCTTATCTCGGAGGGCAAGAGCCTTTCCAAAAAGGAGAAGTACTCCAAGGCAGAGGAGAAGTTTGAGGAAGCTATAAAACTTTTGCCTGAGCAGGCTGATGCATATATCGAGCTTTACAAGATATATGTTGCGGAAGAGGATTATGACCTGGCTAAGGAGATAATCGAGGAAGGTCTGGATAATGCCGATGAGAGCTCGCAGAAGAGAAAACTGGAAAAGAAGCTTACCGAGCTTGAAGAAAAGAAATCAGTGGCAGCGAAGCCTACACCTACAGATGAACCCGGTATACTTGATTATGTTGATAACAGCAGAAGATCAAGAGATATTGAGGCTTATAATACAATAATAATGTATGTTCAGGTAGCTTTGACCGACAAGCAGGTATATACTGTGTTCTCAAACGCACGTGAAGATGAGTATATTGCGATCGTTATTGATAAAAACGGTACACAGCTTATAGGTGATTCCGGATATTGTGATATACTGGTTAATTCACTGGACAACTTTTATCCTACGTGGAAGGAAAGCAACAAAACATCTACATACACCGTATCAGGTTACGATGCTAAAGGAGGGTATGTTAACAACAGCGATACGTACGAGATACGTATTTCTTTAGGCACTAATTGCAATGCATACAAGACCGGCCTCAATCCTTATAGGATAGGTGATAATTCTGTAGATCTGGTAAGTAATTATTCGTATATAAAAGATGGCAATTCAGTTGTACCTCCGGTAACTCCCGATGTAACACCTATTCCGTATGATGACGGAACCATCACGCTTACTATGTGGGATAATGCTGTTGAGGGATCTGCGGACAGATATGCGTATGATAAAGCATTACAGGCAGTAAAATCGCAGTATCCTAATGTAAGGATAGAAGAATCAAGTTATGAATATACAGAGTATAAATACAAATTAAAGGCGGCAGCCGCAGCAAATGAACTACCTGATATTTTCTATACCTGGACAGGGGCTTTTCTGGAGGATTTTGTTGCTGCAGGAAGGGTGCGCAGCCTTGATGATAAGTTAAAGCAGTACAGAGATAACGGTTCTATAAGCGAGGTTATGCTTGAGAACTCAATGGTTAACGGAAATTGTTATGCAGTACCGGTCACCATGAATGTAGTAGGTCTTTTCGCCAATATGGATATGCTGGCTGAAGTCGGATATGACTATATTCCGAGGACCAAGGAAGAATTATATGACTGCTGTGACAAACTTATAGAAAAAGGTTATGTACCTTTTGGATGTGCCGGACGTGAGGTATGGTGTGTAAGTGAATATTTTGAACCTATTCTGCTCAAAACTGTCGGTGCGGAAGAGTTAAGAATGCTCTATAATGGATCCAGAAGCTGGAACTCCGAAGGAGTTATTGAAGCACTGGATAGTATTCAGGAGATGATAGATAAAGGTTATTTTGATCCGGCTGGTATAGGTTTAGGAAATGAAGAAATAAAAGCTAATTTTATTGCAGGAAAATACGCATTTTATCAAAACGGAACATGGAACTGCGGAGATTTTGCCGGAGATTACGGAAAAGGAGTAGAGTTTAATATCGAAGTAGGTGAGTGGCCTGTAATGAATCCTGAAAAAGCAACGCTCGGGCAGTATATAGGTGGACCTTCCGGTGGGCTCGCAGTATCTGCAAAGGCTTCTGATAAAGCAGCGGAGATAGCGGTAGAGCTCGGATTTTATGCAAGTCAGTATAGTTATTCTATCGGAGCAGGTCTAAATACATGGAAATATGTTTCAGATGAATCTGATATAAGCGCGCTGGAACAGAGTGCATCGAGTAAATGCCAGAATGCAGTTCATATTGTTAGTTTTGGAGACGTCATAATGCCTCTGGAAAAAGTTGAAATTTATCTAAACTATTTAAGCTATATATTCGTAGATAGAATATCCGGTAAAGATCTGGCAGCAGGTTTGGCATATGACTTGGATTGGTGATATGGGAGAAGAACATGGGGAAGAAATGCGATTGGTTGGAAAATGCCGTATTTTATGAGATATATCCGCAGTCATTTAAGGATACTGACGGGGATGGCATAGGCAATATAAACGGTATCACTGAGAAGCTGGAATATATTAAAGGACTCGGATGTAACGCCATATGGATCAATCCCTGTTTTGATTCGCCTTTCGGTGATGCGGGATATGATGTGTCCGATTACTATAAGGTGGCGCCCAGGTACGGGACGAATGATGATCTGGTAATTCTCTTTACCGAGGCTCACAAGCTGGGGATACATATACTGCTGGACCTGGTACCGGGACACACTTCATGGGACCATCCGTGGTTTAAGGAGAGCATGAAGGCTGAAAAGAATGAGTATACCGACCGTTATATCTGGACTGATAACATATGGGAATCACCCGAAAGTTACGGTTCGCTGCGTGGCATATCGGACCGCGACGGAAGCTGTCTGGTGAATTTTTTCAGTCATCAGCCCGCACTTAATTACGGGTTTTATAAGCCTGACCGCCCCTGGCAGCAAGCTATGGACTCTGTAGGCGCTATGGCTACGCGTAATGAAGTAAAGAATATTATGAGGTTCTGGCTGTCAAAAGGATGTGACGGATTCCGAGTGGATATGGCAGGAGCCATGGTTAAAAACGATGAGGATGGTAAGGGTACCATTGCCCTGTGGCAGGATATCAGAAGCTTTCTTGATGCAGAGTTCCCGGAGGCAGTGCTTGTATCCGAGTGGGGAGAGCCCGATAAGAGTATCGAGGGTGGGTTCCATATGGATTTCCTGCTGCATTTCGGTCCGTCTCATTATAATGATCTTTTCCGTTGTGACGCTCCGTTTTTCTGCGGAAAAGGAGATGCCTCGGAGTTTGTAAAGAAATACCTGGAAAGCTATCGTAAGGCAGATGGCAAAGGCTTTATCTGTATCCCTTCCGGTAACCACGATATGGATAGATTGTCAAAATATGTGAACGGAGATCGTGGGAAGATGGCTTTTGCATTCCTACTGTCCATGCCTGGTGCACCGTATATATACTACGGTGATGAGATAGGGATGAGGTACATAGAAGGTCTTACGTCGGTAGAGGGCGGATATAACCGTACCGGCTCGAGATCACCTATGCAGTGGAACAGGGAGATCAATGCGGGGTTCTCGACAAAAACCATCGATAAAGCAAACGATGATCCTAATGGTGCTACAACCCTTAAAAACGGTAGTTGCTTATATGTGCCTATAGATCCGGATGAGGACAGACCTAATGTAGCCGACCAGATCAGTGATGATACGTCATTACTTAATGAGGTTAAAAAGCTTATAGCTGTGCGTCAGTCGCATAAAGCCTTGATGAACTCAGGAGATATCGAGTTCTTATGTGACGGAGCTCCCGGAAAGCCTTTGGTATATATCAGGACATCCCGTGAGGAGCAGATTCTGGTAGCTCTTAATCCTACGGATAAGGATTATGAGATCGAGTTACCTAAGCAGATGAATGAGATCATTTACAGTCTTGGTGAGCAGCCTGTGATAAATGGTAGTAGTTGTTCCATAAAGGCTAAATCAGCATTTTTTATAATTTGATGAGAAAAGGACCGGTTCCGGAGAATCGGTCCTTAAGATATCAATATGGTCGTTTTTTTCTATGGAAAGAGAGTAGATT
>JAFZQN010000082.1 GCA_017620375.1 Lachnospiraceae bacterium | reverse complement strand
GTCTTGTTTTATATGTAAAAATATGATAGTATTATCTATGTACATGTTTAATCAGAAAACATAAACTGGGGTGTAAGACAGAAACAACATCTTTAGAAATATCGGGAGGTAATGTATGAGGGATTTTACTAGAATGGACAAATTGCTGCAAAGCTTCATAGAGCAGGGGACAAACCCCGGATGTGCGGTAGCGGTAATGCAGGGGGATGAACTGATATACCATGGTGAAGCAGGATATGCGGATATCGAGTCCGGAAAGAAAGTAGATATACACAGCATGTTCAGCCAGGCTTCCACTACGAAACTGTTTACATACGCCATACTCGGCATGATCTATGAAGAGGGTAAGTTCCTGTTTAGTGACCCGCTGTATTATTATCTGCCCGAGTGGAAAAATACACAGAAATATGTAATGCGTCCGAACGGTGATATAGATGTTGAGCCGTTGGAAAAGCCCATCACCATACGTGATGCGGTAGCCATGATGTGCGGACTGCCTTACTGCATGGTACCCGCAGTTAACCCTGCGACACCCACTTTGGCTGCTATGAGCAGGGAGATGAAGGAACTGCTAAAAAAAGGCCCCAGCACTATAGCCGAAGAAGTAAAAGTCATGGCCAATGTCCCTGTTATGTTTGAGCCCGGTTCACACTGGCTTTACGGATTTGGCTCCGAGATCACGGGAGTGCTGGTAGAGACATTTGAAGGAAAACCTTTAAGAGAAGTATTTAAGGACAGGCTCATCGATCCCTTAGAGCTCAAGGATGCGGATACCTTTGCACGTCCTTGGAATAAAGACCGTATTGTTACCAACTATGCGAAAAAAGGACCGGGACAGTTTGAGAGAGCGACAGACTTCTCTGCACTTGATCCTGACAGCGTACCTGCGGGAGCACGTCCCAACTTACTTATAAGTGCACATGATTTTGCTGTATTTATGCAGATGCTTGCCAACGGCGGCACATATAAGGGTAAGAAATTTTTGGGCAGCGGTACGGTTGCAATGCTTCATGAAAACCAACTTGGCCCGACTCAGCTTAAGGATTTTGAAAATGACTATCTGGCAGGTTACGGATACGGTCTCGGATACCGTACACTTCTGACTCAGAAGTACGGTCATAACGGACATCTCGGTAACTTTGGCTGGACCGGTGGTACAGGTATCTGGGTTGAGGCTGATCCTGTGGACAAATTCTCTGTAACATACATGCATAATATGCGTCCGAATGAGGAGCTTTATCACCATCACAGAGTAAGAGCTGTAGTAAATGGGATTATGTTATAAAGAGGTTAAAAACCCGAAACGATAGGAACTGTAACATATAAAAAGGAAATGAAGTATGAAAAGAGACATACTTATAATTGACGACGATGAAGATCTGTCGATGATCATATCGGATATGCTTACCGACCAGGGTTATTTAGTTACCTTGGCCGGGGATAGCGAGACCGCATTCGGATTGCTTTCTGAAAGAAAGTTTGATCTGATACTTCTGGATATAAATCTTCCGGATGCTATCGGCTTTGACGTATGTAAGGAACTGCGTCGTGTGTCGGAGGTACCCG
Source organism: Lachnospiraceae bacterium (assembly GCA_017620375.1). Classification (GTDB taxonomy): domain Bacteria; phylum Bacillota; class Clostridia; order Lachnospirales; family Lachnospiraceae; genus RUG11977. The sequence continues at coordinate 2,079 of JAFZQN010000082.1, read as the reverse complement.
TTATCTTTGCGAGTGCGAGGACCAGTGAGACTGATAGGATCATAGGACTGGACATAGGTGGAGATGACTATATACCGAAACCTTTCTCCATGAAAGAACTTTTATCACGTATAAAGGCTCTGATGAGAAGGACATACGGCTTTAGCGAGAATGATAAGACTGTGAAGTTCGGCGGGATATCGGTTGATATCGGGTCCCGTACGGTTACCAAGGATGGTCATGAGGTCAATCTGTCACTCAGGGAGTTTGACCTTTTGGCGTACCTTTGCGAACATCCCAACACAGCTCTTTCCAAGGATAAGCTGCTAAGTGAGGTATGGGGCGCATTTTCGGAAGTGGCTCCGACTACTCTTGCGGTTCATATCAGATGGCTTCGCGAAAAGCTGGAGGACGATCCCGCAGATCCGAAGTATATAAAGACAGTTTATAAGATTGGTTACATTTTGGAGACAGAAATTTGAAAGTGAACTTTCAAATTTCCATCGGTGTCGAAGCAGGCACGCCACCGATGTGTAAACATGCCTGCGGCATGATACGTTTTATGAATAACAATCTTAAGTTAAAAATATTCAAGATCACTGTTTTATTTTCACTGCTCCTTATCGGGGCAACAGTGGTCTTGTTTTTGTTTTCAAAGGCAGACACACCGGAGGACTCACGTTCGAAAGAGATAATCGATTGTAACGAGATATCCAGGCTTATAGAAAAAGGGATCTACGACGAAGCGGTAGATAAGCTCGATGCATTTAGAGACAACTTGCAGGGGAGTACAGTGATCGGGACATCCGGGTTTAACGGTGTTGCGATATGCGTACTCGCCATCGTATTTATGCTGCTCGTCTTTTTATATGTATATGTCAATATCCTAAAGCCCTTTGACAAGATGAAAGACTTTGCAGCCGAGATCGCAAACGGTAATTTCAACGTCCCGCTCAATTATGAACGTTCCAATTATTTCGGAGCTTTTACCTGGGCATTCGACAGCATGCGTAAGGAGATAATGCGTTCACGTGCTGCGGAACATGAGGCGATAGAAAATAATAAGACAGTTATAGCTACACTGTCCCATGATATAAAAACACCCATCGCATCCATACGTGCATACGCCGAAGGCCTTGAGGCAAATCTGGATAAATCCCCCGAGAGACGTCGGAAGTACCTTGAAGTACTCATGAGAAAATGTGACGAAGTAACTTCGCTTACTAACGACCTTTTCCTGCATTCACTGTCCGATATGGGTAAGATAGAGATCAAACCCGAAGAGTTTGAACTTACATCCTTCATGGAGCAGGAGGTAAGTGAACTTGCTGCCGAAAGAGGAGATGTCTTCTTTAGAAAACCGGAATTCACAGCGACTGTATCGGCCGATAAAAAGAGGCTCACACAGCTTGTGGAAAACCTGATAAACAATTCCCGAAAGTATGCAAAAACTGATATAAATATCTCGATGACCGAAGTTGACGGAGCGGTTAAGATATCTTTCCGCGACAGAGGAGCGGGTATCCCCGATGAGGATATGCCTTTTATCACGGATAAGTTTTACCGCGGAAGAAACTGCGGGAATGAAAACGGTTCCGGACTTGGACTTTATATAGTAAAATACATCACCGAAAAGTCGGGCGGAGAACTTGAGCTTAGAAACCTTAATCCCGGGTTGGAAGTTGCTGTGACTCTACCTAAGGTTTTAAAGGCTTCCCCTTGAGGGGACTGATCGCATCCACGTAGTGGTGCGATGCCCGTCTGGCGAAGACAAGCTGTCAGCAACGCTGACTGATGAGGTGAAAAATTATCATCTCTTAATTACTTCTTAATAAGTTTCGTCATAACATATGATACGAAGTGACATGCGGCTTATCATGAAAGATTGCATGTATTATAAGCTTAGGTATCATATATAGGAGATTAAGAATGAAAAAAACTATCATTTCAGCAAAAGGTTTATGTAAGAGCTTTGCACATAACGGGGGACAGGTACATATCATATCCAATGCGGACCTGGACATATACGAGGGGGATTTCACCATCATAATGGGAGCATCGGGCTCGGGAAAATCAACCATGCTCTATGCGCTATCCGGG
>JAFZQN010000081.1 GCA_017620375.1 Lachnospiraceae bacterium | reverse complement strand
TCATAATTTTTTAATGCAGTGCCTGCGCCTACTGCCGTTGTGCAGATAGCTCCGCAGGCATTTGCAAATTTAAGAGCTTCTTCTACTCCCTTTCCGTTTAATATTTCTGTGGTAAGTCCTGCCACAAAATTATCTCCGGCACCTGTAGCATCCACAGCATCTATCTTCATGGCATCAAGTTTGATGACAGTATCGGCATTTTTAAAATAACATCCTTTGCTGCCAAGCTTAATGATGACATTTTTTACCCCGTAGTTAAGGAAAACGTCAGCCATTTTATCCGGATCATTTTCCCCCGTAAAATACTTTGCCTCGTCCTCATTCGGAGTGATGTAATCCACATATGGTAAAGCTTGTTTTACATCGTCCAAAGACAGTTTAACAAAATTGGGCAGCTTGGTATCCGCAACGGTAAGTATGCCTTTATTTTTTGCGCTGCTTAACACTTCATATATTATCCCCGGATCATCAAAAGGAGCCCTGAACAGGGAACCAAGTATTATGGCACGTGCTTTTGTTATTTCTTCCACATGCTTTTCCGGATGGAAATTATAGCGGTGAGCCTGATTGGTTATGGATTTCCTGGTCCCGTCATCATTTACAAACATGGTGGTAACGGGAGTTGCATGTTCTGCGTCACGTATCACACAGGAAGTATCCACACCGTTTTTTATGAGATAATCCGTTATCATATCTCCCGCCGGATCCTCTCCGAGCGTACAAAGTATCCTTGTCTTTGCACCGAGTTTTGCTGCGGCCACAGCTTCATTTACAGCCTCTCCGCCCACATTCAGTGTTCCGCTTACGGCAGTAAACCCGGACGCCGACACAGGCTCCGGATTAAAGCCCTTTATTATAGAATCCACGAGAGCCATCCCGATACACAGGATGTCGGTTTCTTTATCTGTACTGTTATTGTCTGTAATGTTATTATCCATAAAGTTCTTATCCTTAATCTTCTCCATGCCGAATATTACTATGTCATCCTGAATACAACTATGTCATCCTGAACGAAGTGAAGGATCTTTTAACCCCAACAAAGATTCTTCGCTACGCTCAGAATGACAATCATTTAAACCTTTATCATCTTTATACCAGACATCGTATCGACCTGTCAAGTATACCCGTAAGCCATGCCAGCAGTATACCATAGTTGGTTACCGGTACTCCCTGATCTTCCGCACTCTTTACACGGCTAAGTATCTCACGCTCATTCAGCATACAGCCGCCACAGTGGATGACTGCCTTGTACATGGACAGATCAAGCGGGAATTCATTCCCTGATACGGTATCATACTTAACGTCAAATCCAAGCTTATTTCTTAAGCCGTTCGGTATCTTTACCGTCCCTATGTCATTACACTGACGGTGATGTGTACAGCCTTCAGCGATAAGCACTTTGTCATCGGGATTCAGCGTCTTTATGGCATTTATACCCTTAAGGGCACTGTCAAGGTAACCCTTATACCGGGCTAAAAGTATGGAGAAAGAAGTAAGCATTATATCATCCGGCACATCTGCTGCCACCTTTTTAAATGCCTGGCTATCAGTTATCACTAGCTTAGGTGGTTGCTTCAGGCTCGCTAATGCTGCCTTTACTTCTTCAGGTTGTACACACAGAGCCATACCATGTTCATCTATAATATCCCTGATCATCTGAACCTGTGGCAGTATCAGTCTGCCCTTGGGTGCGGATTCATCCTGCGGCATAACAAGCACCAGCATGTCAGACGGTGCTATGAGGTCAGCCACCAATCTTCTGTTTGATACATTTGGCTTAACAGAAGCTATCAGTTCTTTTAACTCCCATATATTGGTCTTTTTAAGCGCGGATACTCTGATAATACCGGCAGGCTTGGAAGATATAGATGAAAGAGCCGCTTCCGCGTTCTTTACTGACTCACCGATGCTACCCGCTGAACTGTTTTCTGTTTCCAATCCTTCCCCGTTCAGATCGCTCTTATTAAGCACTACCACATAAGGGATATTCTTTTTCCCAAGAGTATCACATATCCTTACATCCTCTTCTGTAAGCCCTGTACTGTCATCTGTTACCAGTATACCTATATCTGTCTTATTCATGACCTGCAAAGTACGAAGAACTCTCTGTTTTCCAAGCTCTCCCTCGTCATCGTAACCGGGAGTGTCTATGATCATGACCGGACCTAACGGAAGTAACTCCATTGATTTATACACAGGATCTGTAGTAGTTCCCATTACATCCGAGACTATCGCCATCTGTTGGTCCGTTACGGCGTTTACCAAACTTGACTTACCTGCATTCCTTTTTCCGAAAAATGCTATATGCGTCCTATCCGCACTAACTGTATCATTTAATCCCATGCCTTCTCCTTTCGATTGAAATCATTTTCCATTGCCAACAAATCCGGTTCCGGCTGCGGATACGGGTGAAAAGATCTTGTTTGCCTGCTCATCAGTAAGTGTAATGCCGAATACTTCCTGGTAGTATTTCTTGGTCTCTGCGGTAATATCTATATCCTCGAAAAGAGAAGGATAAACCGTCTTTGCAAGCCAGAGCAGAGTAACGGGTGTATCAACTCCACAGGTATAACTTCTGTACATACCGAGAGGCATCTTGTATACCTGCTTATTCTTAACAGCTTCTATCTCGCTCCAGTCATAGCTGCCTACTGTGTTGTTATAAAGGTCATCGGGCTTAGCTGTATTAAAGTTGGTAATGAATATAAGCTCGGGGTTCCATGCATATATCTGCTCCATATTTACTGCTACGGAGTTGTCTTTCTCAAGTTCCTCAGCCGCATTCTTTGCGCCGATGGCGTCACACCACCACTGTCCGAAGAATTTTTTACCGCTGGTCATTATATTAGAATCAGAATACTGGAACAGGAAAAATACTTTGACCTTATCGGCATCACTTAAGCCTGATACTCTTTCCTGTACCATCTTGTATGTTTTTTCGGAGTACTCTCTAACAATCTTTGACTTATCGTTTTCAGGGAATAACTGTACCAGAGTCTCTATCCACTGATTAAGTGTCTCTATTGCATCATAACCCCATTTTCCGGGTGAGATTGCTATAGCGGGGATGCCTGCGTTCTTGTATGCTTCTCCCTCTTCCTTACTGCCTGCGCTGTAAAATACCACGTCGGGATTAAGTTTTAAGAGTTCTTCTATGTTAACATTTGTTCCGTCGATAAAATCAGTCTTGGCATTAAGTATCTCAGGATAAAGCTCACCTAAAAGTCCGTTCTTTGCAGCACTCATACAGGGTGCAGCCATACCGACTATTTTTTCTGCCGAATCAAAAAATACCGTAAGTACCGAAGCCATGGGATAGATGTCCGCTACCACTATCCTGTTGATGACATTGGGTACTTCCACGCTGTTTCCGGCATGGTCTGTTACGATATGTGTACCGTCAGGGTCTAAAGTTTCGGGTTCTGTGGTAGATGTATCCGGTGTTGTCCGGGTATTACCATCTTCCGTCTTGGTTACGGTATTATTATTGTTGTCTTCCTTGTTTTCGGAAGAGCAGGCTACAGCTCCCAAACAAAGAGCCAGTGCTAAGATAAGTGCTACTACTTTTTTCATTTCTTAAAACTTCCTTTCATTTTCTTATAACTGTTATAATATCCTTTAAGAAGTCCAGATCCGATATCAAATCCGGTATTTCCTTCCTGAATATCCTTCCTGAGAATGCCTCATGAGGTAACCTCATAAGCTTTCTTTCGCCTTTTACCAAAGGTTTAAACAGAGGATCTGCTATTATCACGCAGTCTGTTTTAGTAGATGATAGTCCTCTTGCTATCTCATCCTCATCCAAGTCGGTCGATGCTATAACTCCCACATTAAGTCCTGCTGCCCGCTTAAGATACTCTGTCAGCGAATATGAGCTTACAGCCTCCCCTACGATCACTGCGTCACAGTCTTCATAATCTCTGACACTCTCAAAATGTCTCTCTCCTGTCGTGTCATCAAAAAGAGAAGTTATGTCTATATCCATACCGCCAACCGGTATACCTACCTTAAACGGGATACCAAAGTGCTCCTTCATGTAAGCCGCTGCCTTTATGCCGGTCTCGGATACCACGATATTTTCCGTTGCACGTAAAGCACCTTGTATCTCCTCTAAGGTACTGCCCATAGCCCAGGATGATATTACCTTTACGCCACGGTCTTCATAATATGCTTTTATCGCTTTATCACTTCCGTTTACAGAAAAATCAAGAGGAGTAAGACCCAATATGTTTATGGTCTCTCCGACTACATCGGGTTTACCGTTTTCGTCCGATTTTTCCGTTTGCTCGTTAGTGTTCTTCGCCTGCTTTGTATTATTTGCTGTTTTTACCAACTCAGCCAGTGTGCAAAAAGCTTCCGATGCTCCATGTATATATGACCTCATACCTGTGGTCTTAAAGCCGAAAGTCGGAATACCGGTCCTGTTTTCTACCACACGTGCCGTGGCATCCGCATCAAAACCGGTCATAGCAGGGATGGTCGTTCCGACTATGGCTATAAACTTCGGATGAAGCTCTGTAGCCGCATTTGTAATATCATCTATCAGTCTTCCGTCATCTCCCATGATGGCTTCTATCTCGGTAAGTCCCGATATATAGACCATACTGTCCATATCGTACCAACGAGGCTCATCATGTGTGGTATATGTAGAGTTACAGCCCGAAGCATCATGCATGACCACAAGGCCTCCTAACTCGTACAGTGCCGAACACACTCCGAAAGCATCAGCAGAATATGTCGATATAAAACCGGATGTCTGTTTCATTTTTTCTCCTTATCATCCTAAACTACAGCTGCCGCAGCCCATACCTTTTATCTGTACCAGGCTTCGCATATCCTTTTTTTCCGTATAGGCTTCCCTCATTAACTTTAGTCCGTCTATAACAGCCTCATAACCAAACATACCGCCGCCCTCTATCACATTTACAAAATAGTCTGTACCAAGGAAATATGCGGCTTTCTGTCCCACTGCCAGCCATTTTTCTTCGTTCTTTTTGCTTTGTGTTGCCATAAATCTTGACCTGACATCCACAGTCGCATAAAGCTCAAGTTCAGGATAATTCCCCTTTAAAAACTCATAATCGTCCTTTTCCTCTCCGGTAAAGCTGTCAAGATATATACGCTGTACGTTAAAACCATGTGTGAGCAGCATCTTTGCTACGGATGTAGGTCTCGGACAGAAGGTATAATCAATGGCTATCGCCGTATCGCCTACTACTTCCAAAGTCTCCTTAAAAGCCTTTTCACATTCGGCTTTTCTTTGTTCAAAACCTGCCAGTATTCCTTTTATCCTTTCTTTGCCGGTTTCTCCTGTAAACTCTTCACATTCTTTACCTAGTGTTTCAAGAGATGCCTGTATCTCGTCGTAATCCCAGCTGTAAGGAAGGTATATATGCTTCCCGCCCAGCTTTTTAGCCAGGTAATCCCCGCCGGCTTTAGCCGAAGGATAATAGCTTATATACAGGCTGCTTTCTGCCATCTTCTGATACTCAGCGTAGGTCTTACATGATGTGATCTCGTGTATGATGAGCCCCAGGTCGGTAAGCATGGTATAGAGTTCCGAGTCAGTATCCGTCGGCAGGTCGTTTCCTATTATGGCTACAGCTTTAGCGTTGATAGTGCAAGGTTTAAGAAGGGAATACAGCTGTCTTCTCATTATCTGATCAGGTGTAAGTCCGCTTTTCCTAAGCGTAGGGTTCATATAGCAGTCCGTAAAATCTATATCCGGAAAACGCTCCCTTAAGGCAGAGAACATCACATTCCAGTCACACCCCGTAAAATGATGTACACAGCTTGTATATACGAGTACTGCAGGCGGACGTTTGGGAAGTTTTTCTATTATGTCGCTTACACCGTCTATCAAAAGTTCTTCAAGGTTTCCTTCGAGCAGGTTGTTTTCCCTTACTTCCACGGTTGAAAACCTGTCCATGGCATTCATCTCCGCTGCAGTCAGTACCACGCCTCTTAAGCAGCTTGCCGCACACACAAATATCTCGTGAGCTTCAGGCACCAGCATACCGGTATGTACTATATTCCAGGTACCTCTGGCCGGTGACGAATACTCCAGTCCTCCCGCAAAAGGTGTGGGAAAACCTGCATCAGCCATCTTTACCACGGCATTTTTTAATATATCGTTATCTCCAAGTTTTTTTAGCATAATCACCTCATCAGAGATCAAAAATCTATCAGCTTCTTTGCCAGCGCCCTGTATTCCTCAGCCATAGAACTCTCAGGAAAGGCTTCCACTACGGTTTTCCCAAGCTCTTCAGCATCAAGTACTGTCTCGCTCCTTGTAAGTTTGCCCACTACCTGAGTATTAAAATCACCGGCAAGCTCATTCACCTTTTCTTCTTCATTCTTAACATCTCTGCGGTTAAGTATCAAACCGCCGAGTGTCGCATACCCTTTTTCCTTAAAGTTATCCACAGCCATAGCTATATTGGCTGCTGCATGTATAGCCATGTTTTCACCGGATGTGATAATATATATCCTGTCCGCATAGCCTGCTCGCATCGGCATCGAAAAGCCTCCGCATACTACGTCTCCCAAGACATCATAAAGTACGACATCGGGCTTAAATATCTCATACGCTCCTTTTTCCTTAAGCTTATCAAGTGCAGCTATGATACCTCTGCCGGCACAGCCCACTCCCGGAGTGGGACCTCCCGCCTCGACGCAGATAACTCCGCACTCACCTTTTACTGCCATTTCATCCAATGTAAAGTTATTTCCTTTTTCACGTATAAGATCAAGGACTGTTTTAATATTTTCTCCCTGACCTCTTAAAAGTAAGGTGGAGTCAGCCTTAGGATCGCAGCCTATCTGCATGACAGTATAGCCTTCCTTTGCCAGGGCCACTGCCACATTTGATACTGTAGTCGACTTACCTATACCGCCTTTACCGTATATCGCTATCTTTTTCATATCTTATCAGGGTACTTCCTGCCTCCGCTTTTTATATCTGTATCTTCTTTGTCCGTACTACTTACTTCTTCCCTGTAACATACAGAGGAATAATGTTCTTTATGGTCTCGCCGTCCACCTGCATCTCGTTTATGACAGCTCGCACACCGAATACTTCTTCTATGTTTTTCTCGTTGACCACTGTCCCTGTTTCACCAAATACCGGCGTTTCGCCGCCCAGTATCAATGAATAATCCGCCTTCTGTAACGCATGCTTGGGATAGTGTGTATTAAAGATACAGCTGATACCTTTTTCCTTCAGCTTATCCATGGTATTAAGCACTATCAGCTGATTCCTGAAATCAAGTCCGGACTCGGGCTCATCCAGGATGAGCAACTCCGGATCGGACACAAGTGCCTTTGCTATAAGTACCATCTGAAACTCGCCGCCGCTTAAGGAGTTACATCTGCGGTCACGGAATTTAATTATGCCAAGCTCCTCCAGTATCTTTTCCGCCGCTTCCTTATCTTCCTTGCGAGGTGTCCCGAAAAATGCTATCTGACCGGATCTTCCCAGCAGTACATTTTCAAATACCGTAAATGAACTTGTCGCCATCCTCTGCTGAGGCACGTAGCTTACCTTTTCCCAAAACTCCTTGGTACTCATAGCCGATGTAGGCCTGCCGTCTATCTGACATGTACCTGAAGTAAGTTTAAGCATGCCCATGAGGCACCTTAAAAAGGTGGTCTTTCCGCTTCCGTTAGGCCCCAGTATGGCTAATATCTTCCCTGAGTCAAGCTCCAGGTTTACATTTTTAAATATGAACCTATCCGCATCACCCTTGTTACCCGGATATGCGAAGGATACGTTTTCCGCCTTTAATCTCATAAGCCGATCACCCTCCTTTTCGAGTTTAATAAACTGATAAAGAAGGGAGCTCCTACTATAGCTGTAAGTATGGATACAGGTATCTCGGCCGCCGATATGGACCTCGCCAGAGTGTCCACTACCACCATAAACGATGCACCTATGCTTATGGATGCCGGGATCAGCTTAGCATTATCCTGCCCCCATATGAGCCTGCACATATGCGGTACTATAAGTCCTACCCAGCCTACCTGTCCGCACATGGAGATAACTGATGCGGTCATGGCTGTGGCACATATTACAACAAGGGATCTTAACAGCTTAACATTTGTGCCCGACGCGATAAGTTCATCCTCAGATAAAGCAAGCAGGTTTATACGCCAGCGCAATAAGAATATTATTATAATACCTATGATGATGATCGGTGCACCCAGTGCCAGCTTCTTATATCCTGTACCGCCCAAACTACCCATGAGCCAGTATGTTATGGCAGGAAGCTGCGACTCCGAATCCGCTAAAAACTTTACGAGTGATACGAGTGCTGAGAAAAGCGCTCCCACCATGATACCTGATATGACAAGTACTGCGGGACCGTGTTCCCTGCCTGATGCTGCTGCCTTTGTAAAAAATACTGCGGTCAGTCCCATACAAAATGAAAGTATCTGGACTCCGATCATATCAAATCCAAGCAGCAGTCCGAGTGCTGCTCCGAAACTTGCTCCTCCTGCCACACCCATGGTATCGGGAGTAGCCAGTGGATTGGAGAAAAATCCCTGAAAACAGCATCCTGCAAGTGACAGTCCTGCTCCGCACAGAAGCCCGAGCAGTATCCTCGGAAGTCTTATATTCATTACCGTTATCCTAACGTTGCCGGATATCTCCTTACTCCCGAAAAAGGTCTTAAATACATCCGCGGGACCTATTCCCATACGCCCTGCACAGATACATATGAGAGCAGTTATGATCGGCAACAGTATTAATATAACGACTGTTCGTTTTTTCACATTTGTCTCCTTTATTCTTCGGAAATGATATTAGAATAATTGATCTTTGCCGATATACCGGATAATCTGCCTATTTTACCTGTCATGGCATTTATCTCATTCTCCGGTGCGTCCATGGCTACGCATATGATGCTTACCTTTTTCTCTCTGTACGGAAGTCCCATTCTTCCTATGATATATTCACGATACTGGGAAAGTATTGTATTCAATGTCTCAATACTTGATGTATCCTCAACTATTATGGATATTACGGCTACTCTTTTTTTCATACCATTTTTCTCCTGTTTTCAAATAAAAAAGCTGTATCCGTAAAAGATACAGCTTGTATGCATAGTTATATCATAGAGTAATGTCACTGAAAAAGGATTATCCGATTGCAGTGCCAGTCTTTATGTTTAGCCGTATCTTTCACGTCAAACGTATTTTTCGTGTCAGATGTTATGTTGATTATACCTTATAAATAATTTTTGTCAAGCAGGATTTTATTTTAGCCCCAGATCCTCAACCAACTTTTGTATCACCTGCTCGCGGTCATGTGCAGTCTCATAATACGGTATATGATATTTCCCGCACTGCTCTTTCATGAGCAAACTCTGCTCCACAATATATCCCGCACCTTCTCGTAATTCCTCATCTGATTTATAAAAGGTGTAATCCTTTTCCGTATCATACTTCTTTTGGATAAGAAAACGTTCCTCTGGTGTGACGTCCGATGTGATGAGATATACTATCTCGCAGTTTGCTCCGCGTAGGTATTTCTCATAATCTTCCGGCATGAGTTGGTACATATCAAGCACCATCCCGGGTTCAAACTCGTCGTATTCCGCACTATCGAGCATGGCGCGTACAAACGGAGCCATCTTTCCGCTTATCACGCGAAGTGTATCCATGGATGACAGTCCCTGATATGTGTTTACTCCCGTCTCCGGGAAACATTTCTCAAAGCCTGCTATTATCGAGTCCATACTTATATGCTGATATCCGTATTTTGTGGCCAGCAGGTGTGATACCGTACTTTTCCCGGCTCTCGGCACTCCGGCCACTATTATGTTATTTTTCATTATAATATCTCCTATTTTGTCTGCAGTGCTGCATACCCTGTCTGTCTTACGATATACTGCCCATCCGGTGACAGGATGAAGTCTCTCATCTTGGCTACGTATGGATTCGGATCGTCCTTACGGGTTATGAGTACTAAGTCTACGGTCAGAGGATACGAACCGTTTTCTATATTATCAAGGCTGGGATACACACCGTCTACCGCCAGCATCTTTACACCCTTTTCCTGTGCCAAGCCTTCCAGAAAGTACCTGAACGAATATCCCATGGCGCCGTCCTCGTTCGCATACTCCGCTACTACCTGCACTACGCCCATCATAGCGTTATGAACTTCATATGTTTTCGGCTCTTTCAAGGGTACATCCTTCATAAAGTACTGCATCATCGTCTGGGAACCGGAGTTATTTGGCCTCTGGAAAGCTACTATCTCCTGGTTTTTACCGCCCACTTCCTTCCAATTGGTTATATCTCCGTGATATATCGCACGTATCTGGTCCGAAGTAAGATCATTCACCGGGTTATCCTCTTCCACAAAAAACACAAACGCTTCCCTGCCTATAGGTGTGATTTCAAGCTCTACGCCTGCATTCTCCGCATCCTGAAGCTGTGATTTTGAAGGCCGTGCTCCGAAGAACAGGTCCACCTTATCGTATGCATCGGGTACCAGCAGCCTCGAAAAACCTACTACCGTATTGGTAAAGGAAACTATCTTACCATTTACCCTCTTTTGTGTGGTATCCAGCGTCTCCGATTCTATCCTGTCTATATCTTTATAACATGCCTTTGCCAAAGCCGCATAGAGGGGATAACATGCTTCCGCCCCGTCCATGACAGGCATATCCTTTTCATCCTCTATCCATAATGAAGCCTTATGGTCGAGCGTCACAAGCTTAGAGTTTTTGCCGGTTACCATATAGTCGGTGAAATCGGTACTGGAAAAACCGTTCATGTAGTTAAAGCCATGACCGGCATACTTTACCGATGGTCTGTTATGGATATACTGGTATGCGATGATCGGTACACATACAACTATAATTAGCACTACCGGTCCCCATACCTTGATCGTGATTTTCTTCTTTGTTGCTTCCATCGCTAAAGAAAAAGCACTACCATATGTTATTACACTAACAAAAAAGCACAATATAGTAAAACCTGCCAAACGTTGGGCTATCCATACCGGAAAAAGGGGAGCTGCCACAAACAGATAATCTCGGATCAGTTTTGAATCCAGTTCTCCGGAGCTTAAGATAACAAGTACTGTAAAATTCAAAAACAGCAGAATTACAACTATCTCGTTAACCCTGCGTATCAGATCCCAGTCCTTTATCTTTTCAGGTAGTTTTTTATATATAATGACTATGGTACAGGGTATGGTAATAAATGCAAAAATACCCAACCCAATGATAATTCCTATAAGGCTGGCCACCAGAGGTATTGCGATATAATACAATAAGACAAGCAGTATCTTATCAACTACTTTCTTTTTACCCTCACTCATAATCCTTCTCTCCTTCCTAAAAAGCTACCATCATTATACTATTTTTCTCAATTTGCAACAAGTGAAGGTTTAGTTAAATCTATATAAACCAAAAAGACCATACTCCAAATATTGTTTGGAATATGGTCCTTTTATCATTCTGTAATCTAATTATCTTTTACCGCCCTTGAAGCCTCCTCCACCTTGGAAGCCTCCGCCGCCGAAGCCGCCACCGCCCGGGCCGCCCATCATGGACTGGGGTATTTCAGAAACCTCTTCACCGTTTACTATGATCGTACCACCATTAAACTCAGCTGATACATCATAGTCAAATGATGACATCTTTGCGGTAACATCTATGGTACCGCCATTTACGATTATGCTTCCGTTTGCATCCACTCCGTCGGTATCACCGTCACCCATGTCTATCACTGTATATCCGCCATTAAACTCTATGGTAGGTACCGAGTATACACTACTCTTAGCTGATGCATTTATACCGTCATCGGATGCTGTTATCTTGATATTTCCGCCGTTTATCTGTACGTATGTAGCTTCTATTCCTTCACGTGCATTTATGGTATACTCACCGCCATCTATCTTTACATAGGTGGTAGCCTGTATTGCATCACTCTTTGCCATGATGTTAAATGAGCCGTCCTTGATGTATATCCAACCTGTCGTGTTATCATCCTCATTTTCACTGTGGAATGCGTCTTTGCTTGTGGATATAACAAATGTACCGTCATATATGGCTATCGAGTCATTTGCTTCGACGGCATCTTTTGCAGAACTGATATCGTAGGTTCCGCCGGTGATCTTGATATTGTCCTTACCGGATATGCCGTTTCCGTAATTGGATACTATTTCCAGTTTACCTGTACCGTTTAATACCAGGTCATCCTTTGAATATATCACCGCATCGGTATTGGTGCTGCCATCGGCAGTGAAGCTTCCGGTCACCTTAAGGCTGTTACTGCCGGATGTTGTTATAAAACATTTATCTGCAGATACCACATATATAGCAGGGAAATCATCATTTGTAATGCTTAAGCCCTCAAGTACCAGCTGTACCTTATCCTCTTTATCCGCCTCGACCTTTATGGTTGTATTGGTTGCTGTCCCGGAAAATACATAAGTGCCGGCTTCAGATATGGTATATATCTTACCGCTTTCAACAGTTATATATTCCGCGTCATCAAGATCGGGTGTCTGGTTCAGGTCTCTTTTGGTAAACAGTTCATCCGTATCTGTACTGTCAGTATCCAAGGTAAGTACCGCATTGGTACCTGTAGCTGAGCTTACCGCTGTTGATGCTGTAGTACTTGTCTTTTTATCTGTCGAACTCCCCGCATTGCTGCTGTCAGATGTATCTGCACTGCATGCGGCAAGTATCAATGCCATAATTATGGCCATTATGGATGTTAAATATCTTTTCTTCATAGTAGTCACCTCCTGTTGTTATATATAAAACTGTATGATTTTTTTCTTTCGTTTTCTATATACTAAAACAGAAGGATGTAGGAATTATGAAAAGCCTGTGAAAAAAGTGTGTTTTTATCTTATGTCATAAACGCTTCTGACAGCAAGCCCTTCCGGTGTTCCTTTTATGATCTTTACACGTTTTTCCCCACCGTTAAGATCAAAGAAATTATCGGAAAGTATCAGGTCATCGTTTGCATTTCGTATCTCGATACTCCTTGCGAAATGCTTAGCACTTACTACTATCTCATCGCCATCGAGACTCACTTTAAGCTCGGGATCGATGAACTTAAAATGCTTTGGAGGACAGAAAAGTACGCTTCCCGAAGATATAAGTACTCCGTTTTCATATAAGCTGTAGCTCACATAATCCTCGTAAAGTTCAGCCTGCTTTAATTCGTACTTTTCAAACCATACAGCAGAAAGAGCTTTTACGGTTATCTCCTCTGTATGCTCTTCTTTTATCACACCCGTATTCTTTCTTAACTGCCAGGATACCGTAACCTTTCTGTCGGTAAGTGATTCATTTGAGACGTTAAATCTTACCGCTTTCTTTACTTCAAAAGGTTCCGCATTTACATTCATACTCTGGTTAAGCAAACTGTCCTCTTCACATGACAAAAGCACCGGAGCAAAAAATCTTTTAGCGTAGTAATGAAGCGCTTTCCATCTTCCGAAATAATCGATACTTGCCCATGATGCTACGGGCCAGCAGTCGTTGAGCTGCCAGTACATGGTACCCATACATCTGCCTCTGTTACGTCTGAAGTGTTCAACGCCGTAACGTATGGCTTCAGCCTGAAGCAGCTGTGAAGCATATATAAGAGTATCCAGGTTGTTGGGATACAGGAATGTCTGCTCCATGTAGTTCATTATCTTGCCGTTGGCTGCCGCATTTCTCTGATGCTTTTCCATAACATAGGAAAATACATTCCTGTCCTCGGGCAGGGTAAAGCTTTCCACCGTCTTTATGGAAGGGAATGACTGGAAGCCAAACTCCGAAAGGAATCTGAAATAAAACTTTCTATACTCGGTAAACGGCTTGTTGCCGTGCCATACATCCCAGTAGTGCTGGTCACCCCTGTTTGGATCCTCAGGATAGTCAAATGCTCCGCCCGATGAAGGACTGGCCGGCCAGTAGAAGCGGTCGGGATCCTCATTCTCCAGGAGTCTCGGGAACAGGTACTCGTACATCTTTACATAGTCGCTCTTTATCTCGTTTTTAGCACCCCATGTGCCCTGTCCTACGAATTGTTCCATCTCATTATTACCACACCAGAGTCCTAATGAAGCATGATGTGAAAGCCTGCGGATCTGACCCTTTAATTCTGCCATGATATTATCTTCAAACTCATGGGTAAGGCGATAGTTGGCACATGCGAACATAAAATCCTGCCATACCACAAGGCCCAGTTCATCACACAGATCAAAGAAATAATCCTGCGGATAAATACCGCCGCCCCATACACGTATGGAGTTAAAATGAGCCTCTACACAGTCCTTAAGGAGTTTCTCTGTACGCTCTTTGTTTGTGCGGGGAAGGATATTGTCCTCAGGGATATAATCCGCACCCATGGCAAAGAACTTGGTACCGTTTGCTATAAAAGCGAATTCCGAACCAAACTCATCTTTGGCAGTGCTTACTTCAATTTTTCTTAAACCTATACGTTTCTTAGATGTATCAAGTATGCATCCTGTTTTTTTATCAGTAAGATTGGTAATAACCGTATATAAAGGCTGGTCTCCGAGACCGTTCGGCCACCAAAGCTTTGGCGCATCTATCTTGACCGGAGAAAAACCATCCTGTTTATCAGCAATAACAGTTCCATCGGGAGCTATGACGGTCACATTATATGAAAACTCCTCATTATCACTTAAAAGCGCAAGTTCAGCGGGTATATTTTTCTTAATAGGATAGGTGCTGACGGATGCTTCGACCGATATCTTTACCTCCGACATATCCTTATTCCAGTCCTGGCGGATATAGATACGGGTAAAAAGTGCCTTATCAACCCTTATGAGCTCTACATCCTTCCATATGCCTGCATCGGGCAGTCTGGGACCCCAGTCCCATCCGAACATATAGTGACCCTTCCTTATTTTAGGGAAACCGTTCATGGCATCCTCGGTACCAAGGATAGCCGGATCCTTTTTAAACTCCTCAGCTATGAAATTAACAGGGGATGTAAAATGTATGATAAGTTCGTTATCCTTTTCTTTAAGCAGAGCCTTTACCGGGTATTCCCAGATACGGTGCATATTGTTGGCAGAACCTAAAAGCTCACCGTTAAGAGTGATGTCAGCCAATGTATCAAGACCGTTAAACCTGAGTAATACTTCCGATGCAGCATTAAGTGCCTCGGGATCCATATCAAATGTCCCTTTGTATTCAAAGTCATGCTTCATCATCTCTAAAGCATTAAGCTCGTTGTCCCTGTAGTATGGGTCCTCAAGTCTTCCTGCATTTATCAGGTCATTATATACCGACCCGGGTACGCTAGCATTATAGCGAGTGCCCTCACCCAAAATGCTCATTTCCCAATTAATATTGCATAAGGTTTGTTTCAATGTGGCAATCCTCCTATTATAGTATTATATAATGCAAGTTCTTCTTTATCCTTTATATGTATTAAGATGATTATAACATATGTACTCTTATTATCAAGAATTGCAATGTATTTTATTGCCCTTTTTTACAGAAATCCAATCAATAAAACACATTGATGTTTATATTTTTTTATGGTAGCATTTAATTGATCTTACATCTCATCCGTCACGCATTTGGAGTGAACATAGGTAAGGTTTACACACTGTACTACATAAAAAAAGGAGCAGGCATATGATATTTGAAAACAGAAACGGGGCTTTACTTTGCTACCGCAGCGGCGAAACATTAAAGATAGAAGCCTGGGGTAAGGACTCATTAAGAGTCAGGGCTACCATGCAGAACGATTTTACGGGTGATGTACGTGCCCTTACCGAAAAGATAGAGAATACGGGCGCTAATGTTGCCATATATGAAGAAGATTTCTGGGTAGGCGACGGAAATATTGCAAAGCAGCCTATAGCTTCCATAACCAACGGAAGACTTAAAGCTGTGGTTAACTTTGCAGGAGTCATTACTTTTTACAAAGATGAAAAGCAGATCTTAAGAGAATACTTCCGTTCCTACGGTGGAACATTATCAAAGGAAAGCAGATGCCTTAAGATCGTAAACCGCGAATGGAAGGGCATTATCGGCGGCAGTGAGTACACCCTTAACCTTAAATTTGATGCCAACCCCGATGAAAAGATATTCGGTATGGGTCAGTACCAGCAGGAATGCATGGAGCTTAAGGGCTG
>JAFZQN010000080.1 GCA_017620375.1 Lachnospiraceae bacterium | reverse complement strand
TCAGGCATGCTTCCGCCGTACTGGTTAACCATCTTAACAAATTCCTGAGGAACTGATGATGATCCGTGAAGTACGATGGGGAATCCGGGAAGTCTCTTCATGCACTCCTCAAGTACGTCGAAACGAAGGGGAGGGGGAACAAGAATGCCGTCAGCATTTCTTGTACACTGAGCTGCTGTGAACTTGTATGCGCCGTGTGATGTTCCGATAGCGATAGCAAGTGAATCACAACCTGTACGTGAAACGAACTCCTCAACCTCTTCAGGACGAGTATAGCTCTCATGACCTGACTCTACAACTACTTCATCCTCGATACCTGCAAGTGTTCCGAGCTCTGCCTCAACTACTACGCCGTGAGCGTGAGCATACTCAACTACCTGCTTGGTAAGTGCGATATTATCCTCAAATGACTTTGATGATGCATCGATCATGACTGAAGTAAATCCACCGTCGATACAGCTCTTGCAAAGCTCGAAGCTGTCACCGTGATCAAGGTGAAGAGCGATTGGGATCTCAGGATTCTCAATAACTGCTGCTTCTACAAGCTTAACAAGGTAAGTATGGTTAGCGTATGCACGCGCACCCTTTGAAACCTGAAGGATTACGGGGCTCTTTAACTCGCCTGCTGCTTCTGTGATACCCTGTACAATCTCCATGTTGTTTACGTTGAAAGCACCAACAGCGTATCCGCCATTATAAGCCTTCTTGAACATTTCGGTCGTTGTAACTAATGACATAAAAAAATCCATCCTTTCATAATATGTATCATGCCGTAAGGCACGTTTACACCTCTGTAACGTATTTTACGGCACGGAGGTTTTCAATCAGAAACATTATAACACAGATTTTGCATATTACAAGAAAAATTTTCTGTTACATAATCAATACTTATCATTACCCAGGGATTTAAAGAGATTTTTCAGTCTCTCCGGTGTTACATTTCCCATCCAGTATCTGTGGTTCATATAGTGATCCTTATACAGATCCCCGGTATAGTCGGAAAGCAGGTATACCGTAAATTTTGTATCATCCTTATTCATATGGTTAACGATGGGCGTATACTCTGCGCTCTTAAGCGTGGTCTTTCCATTCCACTTTACTATCTCAAGTTCTGCCATACCCTCAAGCTGACATTTAAACCAGAACATATTTGACACAAAATTGCCCAGCGAATAATAACAGGGTACTCTTCTTCCATCAGAAGTTTTTATCACCTTCATGGGCTGTACCACATGCGGATGGCAGCCTATGATGACATCCGCTCCGGCTTCCGCCATATTTTGCGCCATCTTGATCTGTTTTTCCGACGGCTCATGCTCGTACTCCACTCCCCAGTGCGGAAGTACTATCACAAAGTCGGCTTGTGCTTTTGCGGCCTTGATCTCCTTTAGTGCCACAGTTTCCTTATACATCCTTATGTAGTACGGTTCCTTCTTTGCTCCCGAATTAAGCAGAGTTGTGTAGTTTAAGAACGCGATCTTTATCCCGTTATATTCTCTTACGGAAAGAGTATCATAATCCTCCTGCGACCCGTATATACCGGTCACCAGGACACTGTCTTTATACTTTCTCCAATAATCAAGAGTATTCTGTATGCCGATCTCTTTTCTGTCATATGCATGATTGGTAGCACAGGTTATAACATTAAAACCGGCCGCCCTCATGGCATCCCCAACCTCCTTCGGTGTGCCGAAGCTCGGGTATCCTCCAAACTTTTTAGGATCATAGACAAATATCGTCTCCTGATTTATGATCTTAACATCGAACCCCGAAAGATAATCCTTCATATGCTCGAATATCGCATCATAGTTGTAGCTTCCGTCCTTCTGTTTTCCGGAGTTAAGGATATTTTCATGTATCAGTGCATCCCCGACCGCGGCCAGTTTTACTGTCTTTTCGGACTCTACGATGACTCTGCATTTTAATTTGACGGTTTTTTCATTATATGTGACTACAGCAAATACATTGGTCTTCCCGTCCGCTGCCGCAGTAACCTTTCCCTTTTTGCTCACAGTCGCTACTGAAGTGTCGGCCGATGACCATTTGACTCTATAATCCTTCACATCACAGACTACCGAAAGCCTTGTCTTTTTCCCGGGCTTTAATACCAGTTTTTTTTCATTTAATGACGGCAATGTCTCTTCGGCGTTGACCCTATGCTCCCTAATGTTTAATGAAAAAACTGTTACCAGAATGATCGCTATCGCAAAAGCTAATATATGCCTACCGGATTTATACATAAACCCTCCCTAATGCCTTGTTTTATCAAATTGTATGCCTTATATTTGGAAATGTCAATTAATTCTCATGAAAAAATCCCCGAAGGCTTCTGCCCTCGGGGACTTAAAACTCATATTAAGGATTATTGTTCATCCTGATTCTCATCATCGGGAAGATCGTACTCCTCATCGGTGTACTCACCATCCTCATATAATTCATCAGAATACTCACCCTGATAATTATCATCGATGTACTCGTCGTTCTCATCATAGTAGCCGTTGTCATCGGATGACTCATCATAGTAACCGGAATCACCGAATCTGTCCTGCTTAGCGTTGAAGTTCTCATAACGCTTGTTTGCAAGACGGCTTGCTTCGAACTCTGCATCGGTACTTAAGTTGATGTTGCGGTAGGTCTTCATACCTGTACCTGCAGGGATCAGCTTACCGATGATAACGTTCTCCTTAAGACCGATAAGAGGATCGATCTTACCGCGGCACGCAGCTTCGGTAAGAACCTTGGTGGTCTCCTGGAAGGATGCTGCCGATAAGAAGGAATTGGTAGCAAGTGCAGCCTTGGTGATACCAAGCATAACTTCCTTGCCCTCTGCAGGTTTCTTGCCCTCAGCTTCTGCCTTCTCATTTGCATCAAGGTACTCAAACAGATCAACCATGCTGCCGGGAAGGAATTCTGTATCTCCGTTCTCTTCGATACGAACCTTCTTTAACATCTGACGAACGATAACCTCGATGTGCTTATCGTTGATCTCAACACCCTGGAGTCTGTATACACGCTGTACTTCCTGGATCATGTAATCCTGAACGGCTCTTAAGCCCTTGATCTTCAGGATATCATGAGGATTAACAGAACCTTCTGTCAGCTCATCACCGGCCTCAAGTATCTGGCCGTCCTGAACCTTGATACGTGAACCGTAAGGGATAAGATATGTCTTTGATTCGAGTGAGCCGTCCTCATCAGTCCTGGTGATAACGATCTCTCTCTTCTTCTTTGTATCCTTAATGGTAACTGTGCCGCCAAATTCAGCAATGATGGCAAGTCCCTTAGGCTTACGTGCTTCGAAAAGTTCTTCGACACGGGGAAGACCCTGTGTGATATCGTCACCTGCAACACCACCGGTATGGAAGGTACGCATGGTAAGCTGTGTACCGGGCTCACCGATTGACTGAGCAGCGATGATACCTACTGCCTCACCTACCTGAACAGGCTCACCTGTAGCCATGTTTGCTCCGTAACACTTAGCACAGATGCCAAGATGTGAACGGCAGGTAAGAACGGTACGGATCTTGATCTTTGCATCAAAGCCCTTGTCCTTAACAGCCTTTGTCTCCATGATCCTTTCAGCACGCTTGGGTGTGATCATGTGATTCTTCTTAACTATTATCTCACCGTTATCATCATAGATGGTCTCACATGAGAAACGGCCTGTAATACGCTCTTTAAGTGATTCGATAACTTCTTTTCCGTCTGCGAAGATCTTTACTTCCATGCCGGGGATGTTCTCCTGGCCTTCGCAGCAGTCATTCTCACGGATGATCTGATCCTGTGATACATCAACAAGACGTCTGGTAAGGTAACCTGAGTCTGCGGTACGAAGAGCTGTATCGGAAAGTCCTTTACGAGCTCCGTGTGCGGAAATGAAGTATTCCAGAACGTCAAGACCTTCACGGAAGTTAGCCTTGATGGGCAGCTCGATGGTCTTACCTGATGTATCTGCCATAAGTCCACGCATACCGGCAAGCTGTTTGATCTGCTTATCGGAACCACGGGCTCCTGAGTCAGCCATCATGAAGATGTTGTTATACTTATCAAGACCTTCCATCAGCTTCTTGGTGATCTCGTCATCGGCCTTCTTCCAGGTCTCTATAACTGTCTTGTAACGTTCTTCGTCGGTAAGGAAACCTCTGCGGTACTTCTTGGATACTGCATCAACAGTAGCCTCAGCCTGTGCAATGATATCCTTCTTTGCAGCAGGAACGGTCATGTCTGAAATAGAAACAGTCATGGCTGCTCTTGTTGAATACTTGTAACCGAGAGCCTTGATGGCATCAAGAGTTTCAGCCGTCATTGTAGCTCCGTGGTTGTTGATACACTTCTCAAGGATGCCCTTAAGCTGCTTCTTCTTTACTAAGAAGTCGATCTCAAGATCAAGGAAGTTCTCCTTCTTGGATCTGTCAACATAGCCAAGATCCTGTGATATAGCCTCATTAAGCATAAGACGGCCAAGTGTGGTGTCGAGTACCTTTGTGATCTTCTCGCCGGTCTCGGGCCAGATACCCTCACGTCTTACCTTGATGGGTGCCTGAAGTGTGATATATCCGTTTTCATAAGCAAGGATAGCTTCGGCAATATTCTTATAGAAGCTGCCTGCTCCCTTGTCATCGTCTTTCTTTAATGTCAGATAGTAGATACCGAGTACCATGTCCTGTGAAGGAACGGCAACGGGACCACCGTCTGAAGGCTTCAGTAAGTTGTTGGGAGAGAGCATAAGGAAACGTGCCTCTGCCTGTGCCTCTACTGAAAGAGGAAGATGCACTGCCATCTGGTCGCCGTCGAAGTCGGCGTTGAATGCGGTACATACAAGAGGATGAAGCTTGATAGCCTTACCTTCAACCAGTATGGGCTCGAAAGCCTGGATACCAAGTCTGTGAAGTGTAGGAGCACGGTTCAGCATAACGGGATGCTCATGGATGACATCCTCTAAAATGTCCCATACCTGTGTCTCAAGCTTTTCAACCATCTTCTTAGCCTGCTTGATATTGGTAGCAATACCGCGGGCTGCAAGCTCCTTCATAACGAAGGGCTTGAAGAGCTCTATAGCCATCTCCTTAGGTAAACCGCACTGATAGATCTTCAGTTCGGGACCGACTACGATAACGGAACGACCTGAATAGTCAACACGCTTACCAAGAAGGTTCTGTCTGAAACGTCCCTGCTTACCCTTTAACAGATCGGAAAGAGACTTTAAGTTTCTGTTTCCGGGGCCTGTAACCGCACGACCGCGTCTGCCGTTATCGATAAGGGCATCAACAGCTTCCTGAAGCATACGCTTCTCGTTTCTTACAATGATCTCGGGAGTTCCGAGTGTAAGGAGCTTCTTTAATCTGTTATTTCTGTTAATGATACGACGGTATAAGTCGTTCATATCCGATGTAGCGAAACGACCACCATCAAGCTGTACCATAGGACGAAGATCGGGAGGAAGTACGGGGATAGCCTGGAGTATCATCCACTCAGGCTTATTTCCTGACTCTCTGAATGCCTCGAATACTTCAAGTCTCTTGATGATCCTTGCACGCTTCTGGCCTGAAGAAGCCTCAAGCTCTGCATGGAGTTCATCGCAATCCTTCTCAAGATCGATCTTCTTTAACAGTTCGAGTATAGCCTCAGCACCCATTCCTACACGGAATGCATCGGGCTCGGGCCATCTTTCCTTTGCTTCGTTGTATTCAAACTCCGAAAGGATATCTTTGTTGTTAAGGGTGGTATTACCCTTATCAAGTACTATATATGAAGCGAAATAGAGTACCTTCTCTAAGTTTCTGGGGGAGATATCAAGTATCAGGCCCATACGTGAAGGAATACCCTTAAAATACCAGATGTGTGAAACGGGTGCGGCAAGATCGATATGACCCATTCTCTCACGACGAACGGATGCCTTTGTAACCTCAACACCACACTTATCACAGATAACGCCCTTAAAACGGATCTTCTTGTACTTTCCGCAATGACACTCCCAGTCCTTGCTCGGTCCGAAAATCTTCTCACAGAAAAGACCGTCACGTTCAGGCTTTAATGTACGATAATTGATCGTTTCAGCTTTCTTGACCTCAGCTCTTGACCACTCACGGATCTTCTCCGGAGAT
Organism: Lachnospiraceae bacterium; assembly: GCA_017620375.1. Taxonomy (GTDB): domain Bacteria; phylum Bacillota; class Clostridia; order Lachnospirales; family Lachnospiraceae; genus RUG11977. The sequence continues at coordinate 83,215 of JAFZQN010000080.1, read as the reverse complement.
GCCAGTCCGATTCGGATAGCTTCATAATTAATATCTTTTACAGCATCAGTATTGTAATCTGTAGACATAATTACTTTCCTTTCCTATTCTGTATTTTCTATAGAGATTTTCAAACCTCGTCATCCGACTCGATATCGGAATAATCTGCATAAAGATCATCATCCTCGATGTATGAATCATACATATCATCGCCATCAGCGTCAGGATCTCCGTCCAATACAGAATAACCGGCGTCATCATAATTCTCGTCGTAGTTCTTGTTGTAGTCGTCCTCGGTTCCTTCTCTCCAAGCCTCGCCCTCGTTCTCGGTGTAATCAACGTCCTCGGTGAGTTTGATCTCTTCGCCGTTTTCGTCAAGTACGGTAACATCAAGTGCAAGTGACTGGAGCTCCTTAAGGAGAACCTTGAATGACTCGGGGATACCGGGTTTGGAGATGTTCTCTCCCTTAACGATAGCCTCGTAAGTCTTGATACGTCCGGTAACATCATCTGACTTAACGGTAAGGATCTCCTGAAGTACATGGGAAGCACCGTATGCTTCAAGAGCCCAAACTTCCATCTCACCGAAACGCTGTCCACCGAACTGAGCTTTACCGCCCAGAGGCTGCTGTGTAACGAGTGAGTAAGGTCCGATCGAACGTGCATGGATCTTATCGTCAACCAGGTGATGGAGTTTTAAGTAATGCATGAAGCCGATTGTTACGGCTCCGTCGAAGTACTCGCCTGAACGACCGTCACGAAGTCTTACTTTACCGTCACGGTTAACCGGAACACCTCTCCAGTTGTCACGGCTTGCCAGGTTCTCGGGAGTACCGAGGTAATTCATAACTTCCTTGCCAAGTACCTTTGAATACTTTGATGAGAAATCAGCCATCTTAGCATCAAATTCCTCGCCGTTTGCCTCAGCCTTTTCAGCCCAGGCCTTCTTCTCTTCGGCATTGAAAGGAAGGTTTGCATAATCATTTGCCATCTCTAAGGTATCCTGGATATCATCCTCATCGGCACCGTCAAATACGGGTGTGGAAATGTTAAATCCGAGTACCTTTGCAGCCAGGCTCAGGTGGATCTCAAGAACCTGTCCGATATTCATACGTGAAGGCACGCCCAAAGGATTAAGTACGATATCAAGCGGTCTTCCGTTAGGCAGGAACGGCATATCTTCTACAGGAAGTACACGGGAAACAACACCCTTGTTTCCGTGACGGCCTGCCATCTTGTCGCCGACCTGGATCTTTCTCTTCTGAGCTATATATACACGCACGGTCTGGTTTACACCGGGCTGCATCTCATCACCGTTCTCTCTGGTAAATACCTTGGCATCAACGATGATACCGTACTCACCGTGAGGAACACGGAGTGATGTATCTCTTACTTCTCTTGCTTTCTCGCCGAAGATAGCACGGAGCAGTTTCTCTTCGGGAGTAAGATCTGTCTCACCCTTAGGAGTAACACGTCCGACTAAGATATCACCGGCTCTGACCTCTGCACCGATACGGATGATACCGCGCTCGTCGAGGTCCTTTAATGCATCATCGCCGACACCTGAGATATCTCTGGTGATAACTTCGGGTCCGAGCTTTGTGTCCCTGGCTTCAACATCATACTCCTCGATATGTACGGAAGTATAAACGTCTTCAGCAACAAGTCTTTCACTAAGAAGAACAGCATCCTCGTAGTTGTAACCTTCCCAGGTCATGAAACCGATAAGAGGGTTGGTACCGAGTGCCAGCTCGCCATGGTCTGTAGAAGGACCGTCAGCGATAACCTGTCCTGCCTTAACCACATCGCCCTTGTTAACGATAGGTCTCTGGTTGATGCATGTACCCTGGTTACTTCTGGTGAACTTGATCAGCTTGTAATCATCACGGGTACCGTCTTCTCTCTTTATTACGATATTGGTAGCTGTGGACTTCTCAACCTTACCGTCTGCCTTAGCTATAACGCAGACACCTGAGTCAACTGCTGTCTTCTGCTCCATACCGGTACCTACAACAGGTGCCTGTGTATGAAGAAGCGGAACTGCCTGACGCTGCATGTTCGAACCCATGAGGGCACGGTTAGCATCGTCGTTCTCAAGGAACGGGATAAGTGCTGTAGCTACTGAGAATACCATCTTAGGTGATACGTCCATGAAGTCAACCTTTGTCTTCTGGAACTGTGATGTATCCTCTTTGAAACGTCCTGATACGTTATCGTTTATGAAATGGCCCTGCTCATCAAGAGGTGTATTAGCCTGAGCTACTACATACTTATCTTCTTCGTCAGCGGTCATGTAGATTACATCGTCGGTAACTCTGGGATTCTCGGGATCCGACTTATCTACCTTACGGTAAGGAGCCTCTACGAATCCGTACTCATTGATCCTTGCGTAGGATGCAAGTGAGTTGATCAGACCGATGTTAGGACCTTCGGGTGTCTCGATAGGACACATTCTTCCGTAATGTGAGTAGTGAACGTCACGTACTTCGAATGATGCACGGTCACGTGAAAGACCGCCGGGACCAAGTGCCGAAAGTCTTCTCTTGTGAGCAAGCTCACCAAGAGGGTTATGCTGGTCCATGAACTGTGACAGCTGTGAACTTCCGAAGAACTCCTTAACTGCTGCAGTTACGGGCTTGATATTTATAAGGTTCTGAGGGCTTACATTATCAAGATCGGTAGTGGTCATTCTTTCACGAACAACTCTTTCCATTCTTGAAAGACCGATACGGTACTGGTTCTGTAATAACTCTCCGACTGCTCTGATACGTCTGTTTCCTAAGTGGTCGATATCATCCTTGTGGCCTACGCCATACTCAAGATGGATATTGTAGCTTACGGAAGCGAAGATATCTTCTTTTGTGATGTGCTTAGGAATAAGAAGAGCGATATTTCTCTTGATGGCATCCTTAAGCTCATCCACATTATCATACTGCTCTAAGAGCTCTTTAAGTGCGGGATAGTATACAGGCTCTGTGATACCGAGCTCTGCCTTTACCTTATCTGTGCACTTGAAAGGAACATGACATGCGATATCAACAGCCATGTTGGAAATAACCTTAACATTATGATCTTCAGCCTTAACAACGATGGAGAAGATACCTGCGTTCTGGATCTTATCAGCCAGATCCTCTGTGATCATGGTGCCGGCTTTGGCGATGATCTCGCCTGTAGAGCTGTCTACTACATCCTCTGCAAGGTTAAAGCCTACTACTCTTCTCTTTAATGCAAGCTTCTTATTAAATTTATAACGTCCAACCTTAGCAAGGTCATAACGTCTTACGTCGAAGAACATGCTTCTGACGAGTGAATCTGCACTTTCAATAGAGATAGGCTCACCGGGACGGAGCTTCTTATAAAGCTCTTTTAAACCGCCCTCATAGCTGTCCTCTTCTGCAACCTCAGCGGGCTCCTTGGAAAGAGAAGCCTGGATCTTCGGCTCATCACCGAACATATCGATAAGCTGTGCCTTTGTACCTACGCCGAGAGCACGCAAAAATACCGTGATAGGTACCTTTCTGTTTCGGTCTACACGTACATAGAAGACATCATTTGAGTCTGTCTCATATTCGAGCCATGCACCACGGCTGGGAATAACCGTACATGCATAAAGCTTTTTACCTAATTTGTCATGGGAAATCTCGTAGTAAATACCGGGAGAACGTACGAGCTGGCTGACGATAACACGCTCAGCTCCGTTGATGACGAAGGTACCAGTCTCGGTCATAAGAGGGAAATCACCCATAAATATCTCATGAACCTTGATAACGTCTTCGTCTTCTTTATTATGAAGCCTTACCTTGACTTTAAGAGGTGCCGCATATGTCGCATCACGTTCCTTGCATTCCTCGATAGTGTACTTAACGTCATTTCTGCAGAGCTGGAAGTCGATAAATTCAAGACTCAACTTTCCGTTATAATCTTCGATGGGAGAAATATCCCTGAATACCTCATGAAGACCTTCAGTAAGGAACCAATTATAAGAATCCTTCTGAACCTCAATAAGGTTAGGCATCTCCAGAACTTCCTTCTGCCTCGAGTAACTCATTCTTACGCCCTTACCGACCTTGATAGGACGTATCCTGTTTTTTTCCATCATAGATGTGTCACCCCTTGGATTATTATGATTAAAAATTTACTTGCAATCGTCTAAAAATGTGCTATAATATATATGAATGGGCATAATTTTAGATAATCGCGCATTGTTCATAATAACACATATTTTTCAAGATGTCAAGACGGAATTTTTTTATTTTCTCCGTCTTTTTTTATTTAATATATATCCGAACTTCTCTTTTTAACCAAGAGCGAGCTGTCGCAGTATATCATAAACAGCAGCCTTTATCATAATATCACTTCCCAAAACAAAAAACAGGCTCGTGACGGGTATGCTCCCGGGACGAATTGCCTGTGAGGCAATCTCGTCCGGGATGCTGCCCGGACAGAGCCGCTTCCGATATCTTTTGCGATATATGATAAAGGCTGCCGCATTTACTGCGACAGCCCGTTCTTCACTTTATTAAGCCCAAGGATCCTCGGATTCAGGAATTCTGATATCACTTAAGCACTGAATATCATTTAAGAACCACTGATTGGTAGAAGGCTTTCTTCTGAGCTTGATCTGTCTGTCATTATCAGCACCGCTGCTCTTTACCCACATAACAGCCCAGTTCTCATTATCGAATGAGTAAGGATTCTCATATACTGTAATGGTGAAGGGCTCTGTAGGGATATAGCCGTTCTTGGGTGATGTTCCTGCGAAATATGAGAAAGGCTTATAGTACTTACCGGTAAGACGCTCCTTGATGAAGCTCTTCTCGTAACCCGAAAGCTCTTCCGGTCCCTTAAGGAAGTTGAGCATTTCGTGTGTGGTGTCAACATTTCTCTCATAGTTGCAGAGTACTAAAAGCACAAGTGCGGTTGTCTTAAAAGGTGAATCAAGGCAAGCCTCGGGAAATGCCTGAAGCTCAGCTACGCTGTTGGGGATAGAGCTGAAAGTAAAGGTCTGAGAACTGTTCTTTCCCTTGCCTACGCCATCCTTGTTACCGCCTGTAGCGTTATAGAAAGCGTTGTTAACAGCGCTGTTGGTGTTCTGCTTAAGACTGTTTACAGCAGAATTCTTTAAATTATCAAAGAAACCCATAAAATACCCTCCTGATTTTTATACTATGTTACCTTGGTGCGAACGTCGGATAACTGTCCGCTGCAAGTAACATCATAGCAAAGAATATTATACACCACATCCTCACTTTTGTCTACCTATATTGTTGTTGCCGCGGAACTATCCGCGGCTGGCTAATACACACTCATAAACCATCCGGCTTCGCCGTATGACGCCGCTTATGCGGCTTTTGTTTACTCGTGCGTCTTGGCCAGCCTCCCCGGCCTAAACCTGCAAAGCACAATCCTGCAAGTAAACTTGCGGATTGTACTTATGCAGGTTATACCGCGGATAGTTCCTATCTCACATATCCGGTATAACAACTCCAGACAGTCTTGCATGGATCGCAAGTTCCGTACGGGTTTCAAATCCCGTTTTATCAAGCATATGGTTGATATGGGTACGTACAGTGGAAAAGCTGATGCCAAGTCTGTCCGCTATCTCCTGATCGGGACATCCTGTGGTAAGTATGCGCAGTACTTCAAGCTCCCTGTCTGTAAATTCCGAGCTGTCGGCAAGTCCAAGCTTGACCGTGGGGGGAGCATCGGGATATATCTTTTCTCCTGCCATTGTCCTGTCCATAACGCTGAGCAACGGGCTTTCATCGGTCTCCTTATACCAGAAGCTGTCCACTCCTATACTCCTCGCCCTTTCCATAAAGCTTACCTCGGGCATGGAGGTTACAAGAAGTATCTTTATGTCCGGTTTACTCTTCTTTATCTTCTCTGCCGCTTCAAGTCCGCTCGGTCCTTCAGCCATTACCACATCCATGATGATCAGGTCCACCGGCATGGTAAGTGCATATATATCCGCCATCTTTGCTAAGGGGATGGCTTTTACCAGATTATAATCACTGCTTCCTTCCACCATCATCTCCATCAGGTGTCTTGAGGTATTCTGATCATCAACTATAAGTACGTTCCACATATTTTCTCTCCGTTTTATTTCTTATTATAAATGTATTATAAACTCTTTGACAGATCCAGTATCAGACGGAAGCCGCCTTCTGTCTCTATCCTCATACCGTATCCGGCATCCTCTGCCATCTTTCTTAAGGATTTTAAGCCGCCCCGTTCTTCGATATCACCTTCCGGAGGCTTTCCGTTATTGGTAAATGTAAGTATATATCCTTCACTCTTTGCGTCAGCACCTGTTTTTTCCGACTCCACATATACGGTATCTCCACCCGCATGTCGGAAGGTATTGGTCAGACATTCATGAAGTGCCGAGGCAGTTACCGACTTGGCTTTTCCTTCTGCGGGAAGCTCACCCTTCACCTCTATCTTCATACCTATATCCGAAGCGGCGCGGTATATCTCACCGTATTCATCCTGCTCCGTCGTCTCTCTTTCAACACCGAGCAGGCTTAAGTTCTTAAGCCACAGATCTGTTACGGTCCTGCGGTCGACGGTGCCGGCCTTACCTTCTTTATCCGCAGTCTGTATATATCTTTTGGCAGCCAGAAGTATCTCTCCGAGTTCATCGTGGATATGGATCTTGGCATTTAAGAGCTCACGTTCTATGGTCGCCTGTGTAACATTTTTATTATATTCCTTTAATCTGTCCTGCTGCTGTTCTAAGGACTCATATTTCCCGAGCAGTTCCTCAAAGGTTCTGTACTCCGGTGTGATATCGACCATCACCATCTCCTTCAGTTCACCGCCGATATCACGGTTTGAGATAGCACATACCTTTTCCGGCGTTTTGATGATGACCATATCCTCTATACTGGTTATGATCTTACAGTCCGGCTTTATATTTCCGTCACGCAGGTCCTTCCAGAACCCGGACGCATCGACTATGGTCCTGCCCGATATGGCGAGGCTCACGTCATTCATATACTTATTGGTGAACTGGGGCAGACCGTTTTCGGTATAAAAGCAGATGCCTTCTTCCATCGCGTCAAGGCCCTGTTTTACGGAGATGACCGTAAAGTTTTCCTGTCTGTATTTTATTCCCTTCCTTATTATAAATATATCAAACAGTATCATGGCCGCGATATACGCAGTTACCACCCAGATGTTCATCCTGTATTTCTCATCCAGACACAGTTCGAAGAAAATATAATTGACTATTACTATAAGGAAGAAAAACACACTGAAGCCCCTGTACATCCTCTGATATACGGACTCGGCCAGTAACATCATGGTAAGCCACAGTATAAGGAACACCAGACACAGCATTATGGTCCTAAGAAGTGCGGGAAGATCGTAGAGAAGTATCATGTCTCCGCCTCCTTTCCCACATGCCCTGTTAAAAAAGGAAAGGTCACGGTTTCGGTATCTTCATCATACATAAACCTTATCTTAAGCTCTTTTTCGGTAGCCTCCATATGTACCAGCAGACTTTTTACCTTACCGAACAGCCTCTCAAGATAGCTTTCCAGGCAGTCATATGCCTTTAGACCCGCATCTTTATCCACTTCTGCCCTGCTGCCTGTTGTAAGCAGCGTCTTTACTCCGTTTAAAGCAAAGTAATCGAGAGACTCCTTAAAAGACAGGTACAGATCGTTAAAATCGTAATGTCTGTTCTCCTCTCCCAAAAGATACAGGTTTCCTCTTCTTTTAATATAAGAAGCAAGTATGCACGCTTTCTCCAGATTCTTCTTAAAATCGTCATCCGAACCGGAATCGTTAAGCAGTTTTTCTATCTCTTCGGTCTTTCCGGAAGAGAACTCCGAGATATCATCATAGAGCTTATTCATCACAGAGACATGAACTCTGTCCTCCTGCAGCGAATTTTCCGCTTCCTGCAGGGCATTCTCTTCCAAGAGCCTCTCGGATATTTCCTTTAATTCCTTATTTGACTCGGTAATGCCTGATATATCCTCGGCATAGCTGAGCTTTCCGCCCCATACATCCTTCTCTAAGATATGATAGTTTTCATTTGCCGGGCTAAAATCAAACTCGCCGCCCTTTGACGCTATTTTGACATTCCCTTTTTTATCGGTTATACGGGCTATAAGTCCCGAATTTTCGAAGAAATACTTGTATCCGCTGTTGGAAGGGAGCAGACACGTCTGGATACATGCCTCAAAACTGCATACCGTAAATATGACAAAGGTCTCCATGGGTGTCAGGTACTGTATACCGTTTATGACGGGGGCCAGCTCAAAATAATCCGTAAGCAGGAAATATGCGGAAGCGCCTATTACTACATAATAACACCACGAGTCTTTTCTGACGGGTTTACTGGAAAAACGGATAATGGTTATGATGACCGTGGCCGAAAGGAGCAGCGCCATCCATACGATTATGATATAATAGACCGGTCCGTGGGTATACAGATCGTATCCGCTTCCGGCTATATCAGGGAAATTGAAGACCAGGTGATGCTTATCATTGGTAAGTACAAGGATCACCAGTACGGTAGACGGTATAAGAAAAAGATTCCAGATACGGGAGATCTTTATATTTTCGGAACGTCCGCATCTTAAGGACAGCTTAAAGGATATGACCGGGATATAGAGCAGCGGTATATAATAACAGTACCACATAAATCTATGGACGGTCACATGTCCCTGATCAAACTGGAAGCTGATCGCCCTGAACAATATCAGTAACAGGAGCAACAGCGCATTTTCTATCAAAAGTTCCTTTATCTGGGATTCTATTATCCTTCGAAGAACTGTCATGGCCCATACAACTATGAGACCGCCGTAAAAAATTTCCGAGAAATTTTTAAAAAACGGGTACGAAGAATAAAGCATTCCTATAAGGCTTACCAGCAGGAATACCAGCATATATATTAAAACCGTACGCTTATTCTTGTACCGCATTGTATCTGTTTTTCACTCCGTATAGATTGCCGCATTAACTTTCTTCCAGCAGCTTTAAGACCACCTTCACGTTATCCCTGTCCATCTGCTTGTAGTCCGTATCCTTTCCGGTCACGGCGCTTTCCTTTTTGGACAGAGTGTCCAGTTCATCCCACGGAACAAGACACGCATGCTGCTTATCTAAGGTATCCTTGGAAATACGGGTACGTCCTATTCCTCCTACCGCGATCTCTTTGCGGTACTCTTCGGCACGCTTTTCCCATACTTCGTCACTCATTCTTACATATCCCATGCTGTAATGGAAGCCGCACCAGCGAAGATGCTCGGTAATTGACATATTTTCCATCTTTTTATCGGATATCTCTATGGACTGGTTGCCGCAAAGCCTGAAAAGATAAGCTGACAGAAAGTCCGCACTGGCTCTGCAGCTCATACGGCTGAAATAATCGCTTGAGAACCACTGTTCCTTCTCCGACCCGTCGGGACCGCAGTAATAATGGTTTATCTTCATGGCGAACTCATCCATGGTACCGCCGTAAAGTATGTCCGCATCATGCAGGCTCGAGTATTCGCTCTCCACATGGTTCCTGTGGCATACAACGCTGTCATCGCAACACTGATATACAGGAAGCTTTCTCCCGTATCCGTTTAACAGCTCCATAATGGAATATGCAAGCTCACTGCCCTTTTTAAGATTGCCTACGGCTATCACTATATAAGTTAATGTCTTTGCATGTTCCTCCAAAAAATCACAGAACTTGATGCTCTGTCCGCTGTACGGATAAAAATTCACATCATAGTTTTCCAGTAGGCCTGCATAGGATCTTCTGAAAAAGCCGTCTATCATACCGCACGCGGGATCAAATACATGTGCATGGAAGCTGCTGCCCGCAAACTGTCCGTTTGCCACCAGTTTCTTTAACACATCCTGTCCCATATGCCCAAAGCCGATCACCAGCACTTCCACATCGGCTTTTGCAAGACCATTATCATCAAATTCCACCGCATTGCATATCGGATATTTCTGTACCAGAAGTCTTGCCGTAAGCTCGGCGTGATCGAAAGACTTCACCTCTCCGTATCCGTAGTGATCCTTTCCTACCTGAAGGTCACCGCCGTGACCCTCCTCCTGTCCGAGCAGGACCAGATCCGTCCTTGCGGGGTCAAAATCTTCTTCCTTTAATACCTTTAACAGATTGACCGCGTATTTGATATTGGCATCCTCGTTGGTATCCAAAGCATACAGATGCAGCATCTGCTTATCATTACGCATGGCAAGCCTCTTAAAAAAGGCCTTCTGAGGCTGCAGCGCCACATCATCGTTATAAAGAAGCGCACCCATCTGACGGATGGCCGACTCCTGAGCAGAATCGGCACGTCCCACATATACCAGGGAATTATGCCTGTCGGAAGACATATGCCTTCCGAATGTAAGTGAGCTGTCATTCACACCGTATATGACAACAACATTCTTTACTCTGAGCAAAAACTGGCGCAGTCTTCTTATGGCACCTTTTCCGAGAGCCATAATGGCAGCACTTGCCATGGAATAGTATGCCAGAAAATGCACGGTCCAGAAAAGAATGACCAATACCGATCCGTTAAGTCCGGTGTTATCCAGGGCTTCCTTAAAAACGGCCTCATTGTTCATACCCACAAACATACGGCCGACATCTATCAGAGTCCGAAGTACCGCCGACATATGTATGAACAAGCCTTCTTTTCCGTGTGAATATGCAAACCCGTACAGAACGATACCTCCCAGGGCCGCTATAAAAAACGCTATCCCCGTGATCCGTTCTCTCTTCTCCTGTTCAAGTGCGATATAAAATATCACTACGACAAATAATGCCGCCGATAACAGTATTACAGTCATGTCAACTGCCATATCAAGTGATCTCCCCCAACAATTCCCAAGCCATATCGTCAAGCAGCTGTTCCTCCGTATTTAAGTCCTCATACGGTACTATCATGGTATGCTGCCTCATATCATTATCTCTTACGGGTGAATAGTTCCAGTTGTTAAGCACATGGAAACGTACCCATCTTTTATGCTCCAGCCATCTGCAGGCATCCTTCTGGTTTTCTGTAAAGCTTTTATATACTTCATATGCCATCATACAGGTCTCGGGAGTGACTTCCTTTATGTCATCCATGGGTATGAGTAACCTGATCTTTGTCAGCATATGGTCCGCAGCAGCTATATTGGACTGTCTCTTAAACTCGGAAAGCTCGTTCCAAGCAGGTCCGCTCCCTGTTTTTGTACGGTATATCTCGTTAAGCATCCTCGCCACACGGTTAAGCTTTTCATGCATAACGATCTCTCTCGTAAATATGCCCGTATCCCCGCCAAAGCTCCTGAAGGACTCATCCGTCCCATCGGTATATACATCTATACGTGCCTTCGTCGGGAAAAACGCCTTAAGTTCTTCCACTACCGATATATTTTTATCCTCGTCATCCGCACATATTATGATACGTGATGCGCTTCTTAGAAGCTCAGCCGATGCATTCCACGGTTTACTCTCAAAGAATATCCCGTCATCATCCGGAAGAAGTCCGTTTATGCCTACGATATTTTCCAGCTCGTAGTGATCATGCCTGAAATTATCCCAGTCACCGAATACATGGTATTCTATTGTCTGCTCGGGAGGAAATACATTTATGAGCAGGCCTCTTTCAAGGAGCTTTTGAGCAATCTTGCCGTCACCTATCAGGATTATACCGGATTCACCCATATTTAAAGGATTGTCGTTCCAGTATTTTCTGGCGATACAGTCCGGCTTATTAAATACAGTAAGCGCATGTGACATACGATCAGGTGTATGATCCGCTTCGCAGTAGACCTTGAGGTTCTCCCTGTTCATCTTGTTAAGAAGACTGTTTCCTATATTATAGTTTTCCCACTTGTTTTCCGTTACTAAGAAAAGAAAGCATTTTCCGGCAGGATCCTGTTTTTTAATCACCACTTCCATGGGAGTATCGGTTATCACATGGTATTTCATGGCAGGATAATGCTCCTGGGAAAGGTTCTCTTCGCTCCCGCAGAATATGTACGCGGCATTCGGATCATCCTTAGAGAGCCCTTCTGCCAAAAGCTGACTCCTCTCATCGACCGATGAGAATACATACCAGTCCTTTTTCCGATATCTCCACAGAGTAAATGTCGGGAGCAGCCTTCCGAAAAGTACGGTAAATACCAGACCGAGCAGGAATGTAAGTACTCCTGCACTGGATATCATCATGATCGCACCGATCACCTTACCCGGGAAGGATACGGGCGTAACATCTCCGTAGCCGACGGTCGTAAGTGTGGCAAGCACATACCATGCAGCGTCCCCAAGACTGTCTATGCTGCTGGGATTATCCTTCGGGATCGACTCCACTGCAAAAAGCAGCAGCATAAGTATAAGATAAAATGCCACTATCGATACTATTATCTGTATTACGCGTTTTTTATTCATAATCTCCCGCTTCCCTATTAATCTTGGAAATCTTCCCAGTAACCAAGTCCCAATGTTCCAAGTGTCACATCATTGTCCATCACTTCTAACATCTCTGTGAGCTTCCAATACAATAGATCAACCATAAGACCTGTATATTCCGCAACCTCATCCCTGCTGTATCGCTCAGAGGGGATATTAAACAGGACATCAACCGGTCCGTTGAGGTAGTCTTTTAATGATCCCATTATGACAACATTATATGTTCCGTCATATCCCCGTTCCGAAGCCTCAATATAATACTCTTCCTCGGTGTTGTCATAATATATCAGGATCTTCATATTAAGCTGATCATTAAATATATAAAACTTTAAAGGATATTTACTGCCTTCAGACGAGGAAACATTGAGCCGGACCTTAGTATCATATACTGTTACTTCCGTATCAAGTATCTTTGAGGACAACTCATAATACGTGTTTTCTATATAATAACAGGCTTCGTCCGGATAATAGGTTCCATGTTCTTTTAAGTATTCATACAATACTTCCTTGGCGTTCTTCTCTTTGAAGTTTTCGTGCAGGATCATATTCCCGTCTGCATCATATACGGTCTTAGTCCCCGAGATCAGATCTCCGTCGAACTTTCCTTCTGTTATTTCCGTTTTTCCGTCCCAGTATGTGAGGGTATAAGTATTGTTCTCTCCCTTGAACACTCCGTCTTCCCAGGTTCCGTCATATACCTGTTTTACAATATTATCCGTTTTATTGTTACAGGTCTTAATACCTTTACCGTTATATTTTCCGTCCTTAAACTCACCTATATATTCGATCCTGTCACCGGCTACCGAAGTACTTCTCTCAGTGCCTTCTCCTTCAAATACACCGTTAACAAAATCACCCTCGTATTCTCTTACATATCCGTCCACAAAAGTCTCTGTCGATACACCTTTGCCGTTTGCGATACCGTTTTCAAACAGACCGACATAAGTCATACGGACTTCCGAATAATCCACATAAAACGAACCGATAAAAGTTCCTTCTCCTTCAGGCTCTCCCGATCCGTTAACATATCCTTTGTAATCACCGGTACAGTCATGGGACAAAAACTGTATATTAAGGTCTTTTATCTCTTTCTGTTCTAAGGGCACCTCTGTCGGGATGTCTGTGGGAGTGGGATCATCCGGCGTAGGTGTTATTTCAACCGGTGTAGGTGTCTGTTCGTCCGGAGTTATGGTCGGTGTAACTATATCTGTGCCGGTCGGTTCAGTTTCAACAGATGTGGGATTTTCCGCGGTCAGATTACCTTCGGATCCGTCTTCATCCTCACTCCGAGGTCCCAGCACGATGATAAGGACTATCACGATCACTACGACTGCGGCAGCTGCTATACCTATTATCAGTGGAAGCTTGGTCCTGTCATATTCCGGGTTCTGTTTCGATCCGTCACCGGTCTCTACTGTAGTAATAATAGGTTCCGATACCTTAACCGGCATCTCTTCTTTAACAGGAGGATTCCATTCAGGCTGCGGCTCGGCGCCTCCCACTATATCGGTCACATGGGTATACAGTTCTTCCAGTTTATAATCTTTTTTCGCATAATCAGCCGAGATAAAATGGGATCCTACCAGATAATACTCAAAAGAACCAACAAGAGGTGTATCATCCGTCTTATAAGGCACGACAAAAACACCGGGTTTTGTTTCGGCGAGACTGATCTCCCTTGAAACCTGGCTTGATCCTGCACTGTTTGCAGTATATATGATCAAAAATACTTTTGACGCGGTAATAGCTGCATTTATGGCCGCTGCCCACTCCGTCCCGGGTACTATATCCCTCGGAGCTATCCAACAGCTAAGGCCTCTTTCCTCAAAGTAGTTAAGTACTTTTTCAGCTATCTCCTTATCCTTAGAACTGTGGCTGATAAAAACGTCTGCCATTTTCCTGTCTCCTGTGAAACGATTTTCCATCAACTTTTTATTTTAACATCATAACGATTTTTCGTCAATTTTTTTCTCGAACAGGAAAAGCCCTCCCCACTACGGGAAGGGCCGTTTCTGCGTCATTTTATTATATTGCCGAGTCCGAGAGTATCTAACGATACCTCATTATCCATGTCCTCTAAATCGGTTTCCAGACCTTTAAGAAGTACCGTTAAAAGATCCTCCACGTTAGCGATAAACTCATCCTTTTCGAACCAACCGGATCCATTATATTCATAAATATCTTCTTCCGCGATCTTTCCGGTAAAGCTATCGTTAAGTTTAACCTTTATAACACCTTTACTTCTGCCTTTTTCTTCATCCTCGTATGCATCCAGCTCATAACCTTTGGTTTTGATATTATAGTACAGCCATACGTTTAGAAGAAGGTCTCCGTTATATACCCCGAGCTCCAGCGGCGTATCCGGTTCTGCCGAAGTCTCATATCTTGAAGTAAGGTATATCCTCGAGTTTTCTATGGTCCTTTCTTCCCCGTTCCTGGTGATTGTCACGGGCCCGTACGAATGCTTTATCGAATAATATTCTCCCTTATCATTTTCAAAATGGTTGCCGTAGGTATTGATATAAGTCATTAAAGCGACCTGAGTTTCACTGCCTTCATATGATACCGGCTTTTTGTCAGAGGAAGAGGGTTCGGGGGATACGGTAGGATCCGGTGTAGCTGTAGGCTCGCTTACATCCGTG
The DNA here is from genome assembly GCA_017620375.1 of Lachnospiraceae bacterium. Classification (GTDB taxonomy): domain Bacteria; phylum Bacillota; class Clostridia; order Lachnospirales; family Lachnospiraceae; genus RUG11977. Next base: position 68,170 of record JAFZQN010000080.1, on the reverse strand, counting down.
GTGGGTGTAACCGCTTCTGTAGCCGGCGGGGTCTGGGTGAGTTTATCACCCTTAGGCTCATCTTCATTTCCGTGGTTTAACAACAGGATAAGTATCACTATAACCGCTACTATGGCCGCTACCACACCTATGTACAACGGTAGTTTTTTAGATACCCCTTCCGACAGATTCCCTGAAGCTTTAATGTTCAGGTTTTCGACATTATCTATATATGTATTGTTTGTTATATTCCTGATATTCTTTCCGACTATGCCCGCTACGAAATCATACAGTTCTTCAAGCTTATATTCATTTTGTGAATAATCGGCATATATGAAATGGGAAGCCGAAAGGTAGTATTCAAACGAACCCTTGAGCGGTGTCTCATCGGTCTTATACGGCACTACATAAACACCTTTTTTGTGCTCCGCAAGACTGACTTCCCTGACTACCTGCTCGGAGGCCGCACTGTTTTCCGTATATATGAGCAAAAAAACCTTTGAAGCTGTGATCGCAGTACTTATGGCGGCTGCCCATTCAGCACCGGGGACTATATCCCTTGATGATATCCAGCAGCTTAGTCCTTTGTCCTCAAAGTACTGTACAACTTTGTCGGCTATTTCCTTGTCTTTCGAGCTGTGACTGATAAAAACGTCTGACATACCTGTATCTCCTGTGACCGATCTATTCCTTCAGAAAAATCTTTAACTTTTTTAAAAATATCATTTTTTTGTCTTTCAATCAACTACTTTTTACGCACATCGGTAAGTTTTTAATTTTGTTGTAATACCACCCCTTTTATGATAAGATATAATCAGAAGAATGTTTGTAATTATGCGGCGGTGGATTATGAGGATAGAACTGACAGATAAAAATGTTAAACTGATCGGAAGATCGATGCTTTTTGATGATACCCTGCTCCTGTCACTTTCGGGCTCAGGCATAGAGTTTGAATATACGGGAAAGGCCTTTGATATCACGTTCATAGGCGGAGAGGCAGCAGCATCAGAAAACAATGATGTCAACTATGCCCGTATCGCCATATACGTGGATGGGATGATAATTAAGGATTTCCTGCTTAACCAACAAGAGCTTACCGTTCATATGGGAGATGCTATCCTGCCGGGTAGAGAAAGTTCTGTCATACGCGTACTTAAGCTTTCCGAATGCGCCATGTCACTGGTAGGTATCAAACCTTTGGAGGTATCGGAAGGTGATACCGTAAAGCCCACCCCCGATAAGTCTTTAAAGATCGAGTTTATCGGCGACTCCATCACCTGCGGTTACGGTGTAGAAGATCCGGATCCTTTACATGACTTTAAGACAGGTACGGAGAATGTAACAAGAGCCTTTGCATACAAGACTGCCAAAGCTCTAGACGCGGACCACAGCATGTTCTCCATCAGCGGATACGGTATCATCTCGGGATATACCCCCGATCCGGCGGAAAGACATGCTGACCAGCTCATCCCTGATTTTTATGAATCCATGGGACTTAGCTATGATAAACTGGAGGGGATACCCAAGTCCCAGGATATCAAATGGGACTTTACAAAATATGTACCCGACATCGTAGTGCTTAACTTAGGCACCAATGATGACAGCTACTGCCAGGACGATAAGGAAAAACAGGCCTGGTACGCTTCGGAATATATAAAGTTCCTTAAGACTGTAAGAAAGTACAATGAAAAAGCATATATCGTCTGCGCTTTCGGTCTGATGGGCGACAGACTCTACCCCACCATATGCGATGCGGTAAAAACCTACTCGGAAAGTACCGGGGACTGCCGCATTACTACCGTCCATCTTCCGGAGCAGGATCCGAAAGCAGGCTACGGAGCCAATTACCATCCGTTAGAATCGGAGCACGAAAAAGCAGCCAATGTGCTCATAAAAGCACTTAAAGAGTTAATAAAAGGGAAAATATATTGCATAATGGGGAAAAGTTCCTCGGGTAAGGATACTATATATAAGAAAATCCTTGAAAAGACCGGTGACAGGTTTAAGACCATAGTCTCCTACACCACCCGCCCGATAAGGGATGGTGAAACCGACGGCGTGGAGTATCATTTTGTAACCGTACCCGGATTTGAGAAGATGCGGGACGAGGACAAGGTCATAGAATACAGATGCTATCACACCATACATGGCGACTGGTATTATTTTACCGCGGATGACGGTCAGATCGACCTTTATGAAAACGATTATCTTCTCATCATGACTCCCGAAGGTTATAAGAATCTCCAAAAATACTTTGGAAAAGACAGAGTTTTGCCGATATATATAGAAGTAGAGACAGGTCTGCGCCTTTCCCGCGCCGTCGAACGCGAAAGAAAGCAGCATTCACCGAAATATGCGGAGCTTTGCAGAAGATTCCTTGCGGATGAAGAAGATTTTTCCGACGACAAGCTAGAAGAACTCGGGATAAATAAACGCTACCTGAATGTAGACCTCGAGGAAACCACAAACGAAATAATAAACGATCTATAAAACAAAGGAGGCAGGTGACAGGTTATGGACTTAAAAATAAACCAGATACAGCAGATACAGCAGCCGGACCAGGTAAAAGCACCTGCACAGACTGACGGGAATTTTAAGTTTACTCTTATAAGCAGCATCGGAGAAGCTGCTCTTGCGGAAAAGCTGTCAGGTCTGCTTGATGAGATCACCGGACAGGGCGAAAAGATAAAAAAACGCCGTGATATCACGGACATGCGTAAGTACAGAAGCCTTATCAAGGACTTCATGAACGAGATCGTAAACCGTTCACATAAGTTTTCAAGAGAAAACTTCTTAGACCGCCGAGGACGCCACAGAGTATACGGCATGATACGGCTTGTGGACGAAAAACTCGACGCCTTGGCAGAAGAACTTATAAAAGACGAACAGGATGCTCTCATGATCATGAACAGTATAGATGAGATCAGAGGCCTTCTGTTAGATATACTGACTTAACTGACTTAACGGAATTCATACCTAATTTGGGGGAGGGATGATACTATGTTGGGGTTTAATGATATCTTAGGACATGAAAGCATAAAACAGCACCTGAAAGCTGCGATAGCTTCAGGTAAGCCGTCGCATGCCTATATCTTTAACGGCGAGACCGGCAGCGGACGCAAGACCGTGGCCGAGGCTTTTGCTGCAGCTCTTTGCTGTCAGGGAGCGGATGATGTCGCAAAACCGTGCGGTATGTGCATGGCGTGTATGCAGGCTGCATCACACAACCATCCCGATATCATTTACATTACTCACGAGAAATCACGCATAGGTGTCGACGATATAAGAAATACCCTGATAGACGATATAGCTATCAAACCCTTCAGCGCTCCCTTCAAGGTATATATAATGGATGAGGCTGAGCGTATGACCGAGCAGGCACAGAATGCACTGCTTAAGACCCTCGAAGAACCTCCGGCTTATGCCGTCATAATACTTATCACCACCAATACGGGTGCTTTCCTGCAGACCATTCTTTCGAGATGTATCACCCTGCAGTTTAAACCCCTGCCTAGTAAACTGATCACCGATTATCTGATGACGCATGAGAAGCTTCCTGATTATTTTGCCAAACTCTGTGCATCATTTTCCGGCGGAAGTCTTGGGCAGGCATTAAAGTTTACCAAAAACAGTGAATTTGAGCAGATAAAGAACGAAGTACTCGATCTGATGCGTTCTATCGATTCCATCACCATAGATGCGATAACGGATGCAGTAGCCGATCTTTCAACAAAAAAGACGGATATCAACACCTACATAGATCTTATGCATCTCTGGTTCAGGGATATCCTTATGTTTAAGGCTACTCAGGATGCAAACCGTCTGGTCTTTTTAGATGAGCTCATGACCATAAAACGCCAGGCATCAAGGTACGGCTTCGAATCTTTGGGCAGGATACTTGACGCGTTCTATACCCTGCAGGACCGTTTAAATGCCAATGTCAATTTTGATACGGCTATGCAGCTGCTCTTCCTTAATATGAGGGATCACTAAATCCCCGCCAAAGTAATAAAGTTTTTTTATTTGACGAATTGTTATATTTTTTATATAATGGTCTGCGATGTAAAAAAAGAAACATGAGGACTGACAAATGATCAAAGTTATAGGAGTACGATTCAGACGAGTCGGAAAGATATATTATTTTGACCCGATAGGGCTTGATTTCCACAAGGATGATTATGTTATAGTAGAGACAGCACGCGGTATCGAGTTCGGTACAGTAGTGCTTGACCCGAGGGAAGTAGAGGACGATAAGGTAGTACAACCCTTAAAGCCCGTTATCCGTAAGGCCACTCCCGAGGATATCGCAACCAATGAAGCTAACCGTGTAAAAGAGAAGGAAGCTTTTAATATCTGTCTTGAAAAGATTGCCAACCGCGGCTTAGAAATGAAGCTTATAGAGTGTGAATACACCTTCGACAACAACAAGGTACTCTTCTACTTCACCGCTGACGGCAGGATCGACTTTAGAGAGCTTGTAAAGGACCTGGCTGCAGTATTCAGGACCCGTATAGAGCTCCGTCAGATCGGTGTAAGAGACGAGACCAAGGCTTTAGGCGGCTTAGGCATATGCGGACGTCCGCTCTGCTGCTCCACTTATCTTTCAGACTTCTGCCCCGTTTCCATAAAGATGGCAAAGGAACAGAATCTTTCTCTTAACCCTGCCAAGATATCCGGTACCTGCGGCAGACTTATGTGCTGTTTAAATAATGAAGAAGAAGCCTATGAGTATCTTAACTCCAATCTTCCAAACGTAGGTGACCATGTGACCACCAGAGACGGCTTAGAGGGTGAAGTACACAGTGTAAGCGTTTTAAAACAGATAGTAAAGATCATCTTTACCGATGCCAACGGCGACAGGGAAGCAAAAGATTATAAGGCTGAAGATCTGATATTTAAGGCCCGCAAGCATCACGAAAAGACTGCTACTCCCGATGAAATGAGAGAGCTGAGAGCTTTGGAAGCTCTTGAAAAGAAGGAAGCCGGAAGCCACCTGGATGACTGATCTTCCTTTTAAACTAAAAAAGCTCTGTATAAACCATTAAAAGAATATTAAAAGTACGCATAAACGATCATTTCTGTATTGCGTACTTTTTTTTTGAATAGTATAATCATGATAATGATTACTTTCGAGGTGATAATTTGAGCTTAAAAAAACGACTGATAGTTACGTTCCTGCTTTTGCTCATACTCCCGATCGTCATGTTCGCCGCATTGACTTTTGTTACCAGACAGTTAATTGACGAACAGCATTTCGGCGGAATGCCGGATGGCATGGTACAGGTTTCGATCATACAGGCACTTACAACTCTTGTCATGATCATCATCGTAACCGACCTTGTCCTTATCATATGGCTGTACCGAAGCATCATCAGACCGCTTAACCTTCTGACTATAGCCACCAACAGGATAAAGGACGGAGATCTTGACTTTACCCTGCCTACCGAGCCCGAATCTACCGACGAGCTTGAGCAGCTGTGCGAGGACTTTGAGGAGATGCGTGTTCAGCTGAAAAAACAGATTGATACACGACTGCAATATGAACAGGATACCATAGAACTTATAAGCAACATTTCCCACGACCTTAAAACCCCCCTTACCGCTATAAAGGGATATACGGAGGGAATACTTGACGGTGTTGCCGATACTCCGGAAAAACAGAAGAAGTACTTAAGGACCATATATACAAAGGCTGCCGATATGGCAGTTCTGGTAGACGAGCTCTCCTTCTTCTCCAAGATCGATACCAATATCGTTCCTTATAATTTCAAGATCATCAATGCTGATAATTTCTTTAATGACTGCGTTGAGGAAATGTCACTGGATACCGAGGTAAAAAATGTTACGCTTGATTATATAAGCAAACTTAAGCCCGACCAGTGTATCATAGCTGACTTAGAGCAGCTGCGCCGTGTCATGAACAACCTCATAGGCAACTCCGTAAAGTACATGGATAAGGAAGAAGGTTCCATCGTAATACTTGCCGAGGATATCGGAGACAGCGTAAAGATAAGTGTTCAGGACAACGGAAGCGGTATAGACGAAAAGGATATCCCGTTCATCTTCGACCGTTTTTACAGAGCAGACTCATCCCGTAACTCCAAAAAGGGCGGTACGGGACTCGGACTCGCCATTACCAAAAAGATCATCGAAGACCACAACGGAACCATATCCGCAAAAAGTTTTCCGGGAAAAGGTACTTCCATCTCCTTTACACTTCTTAAAGAAGGCTCTCCCAATGCTTCGCTGGAGCTCGGAGAGATAGAGGATACAGGGATCCGAAAGAAACCTTGGAAGATCCTGGATGTGGCCGCTAAGATAAAACCCTGATAAAAGTAAAGAAAGGACTATATATATGGAAAAAATACTGATCATTGAAGACGAAAATGAGATTGCAGAGCTTGAAAAGGATTACTTAGAACTTTCCGATTTTGAAGTAGCAATAGAAAACACCGGCGAAAAGGGATTAAAGCGTGCCCTTGAAGAGGATTTCAGCCTCATGATACTGGACCTTATGCTTCCCGGCATGGACGGATTTGAGATATGTAAAAATATCCGTGAGCATAAGAATCTGCCCATAATCATTGTATCTGCCAAAAAGGACGACATCGATAAGATACGCGGCTTAGGGTTAGGCGCCGATGACTATATGACAAAACCCTTCAGCCCCAGCGAGCTTGTAGCACGTGTAAAGGCACATCTCGCCCGTTATGAAAGACTGGTCGGTGCACCCAGAACTCCCAACGAGATCATCGAGATCAGAGGATTGCGTATTGACAAAACTGCCAGAAGGGTATATGTTAACGATGAGGAAAAACAATTTACCACTAAGGAGTTCGATCTTCTTACCTTCCTCGCAGAGCATCCCAACAGAGTATTCTCCAAAGAAGAACTCTTTGCAGAGATATGGGATGCAGACCTCATAGGTGATATTGCTACGGTAACCGTACATATCAAGAAGATCAGGGAAAAGATAGAGATCAGTACCTCTAACCCTCAGTACATCGAGACCATCTGGGGCGCAGGGTACAGGTTTAAAATCTAACACCTTAGCCTTCCCCTCGAGGGGAAGGTGGCACGAAGTGCCGGATGAGGTGGCATATTACATTTTTAGGAGACTCACATGCCTACACGTGTTGAAGAAATCGTCAAAAAAATCCATATTTTATTTGCCAAGAGTGAAGCCTACCAGAATTCACCCGATCTTGTGGTACTTTCCAAAACCGAGATGTTCACTTTGCTCGAGCAGCTGAACGAAGCCATATATGAGGTACTTGACAAATATGAGGCTACGACACGTGCAAAGGAAAAGGCCCGCTTAGAGACAGAACGTCAGGCTTCCGAGATCATAGCCGAAGCTAAAAAAGGCGCTGAAGACGTACAGGCAGCTTCACTTACATTTACCGACTCAGCCATCGACGAGCTTGCAGCTCTTATCGATACCACTACACAGAGTATCCGTACACAGTACTTGGAATTCCTTGCAGCTATGGATGAGAAGCAGGAAGCGTTAAAGGAAAACCGTGCACAGCTTAAGGAAAGCTTAGCGGAATTAAACGACAGCGAAAACTACTTAAAAGTACTCGAGGATGTACGTGCCGAACGAGAAGCGGAAAAAGAAGAAGAAAGATTAAGGGAGATAGAGGAAGGTAAAGAAGTAGAAACAGGTGACGATGCAGATAATGCAGGTGCTTCTGACAGCAAAACTGCTGAGGCAGTAAAAACAGGGAATGCTTCTGCATCCGGAAAAAATACTAAGTCTGGAAATGCCGGTAATAATAAAAAGGCCGGTGCTTCCGCAAGTACAGGCAGCAATTCCTCAGATTCCGAGACATATGAGGACGAATACCCCGCACCGCCCAAAGCTCCCGAACCCGTAATACGTGTAAACCGTCCCGGCGAAAACCCCGGTGTCGTATTTACCACAAAACGTTCTCATAAAAAGGGCAAAAAGTCAGGTAACCACGGTAATAAGCCCGTAGCTAAGCAGGGCATGATGACTCAGGAAGAATTTGACAGGCTCTCTCCTGAAGAGCAGGATGCGTTAGAGAACTCCACTCCCGCTTACGGCGAAGGCTTTACCGCCGACGACTTTAACCTCGATGCGGAATATGAGCAATTCAAACAGGAACAGCCTAAAGCCGAAGAAGAAATAAAAGAACAGCCCAAAGGATTTTTCTCCAGGCTGTTCGGGAAGTTAGTTAAATAATTAAATTATGATTCTTGTTCCGGAGAGGTATCTGCTTCTCCGGATTTTTCATTTTTGGGAGTAACTTCAACAACAATTTCTGTTGTGTTTTCCGGTGTACTATTTGTCGTTACTATATTTGCTGCACTCTTCTTTCTTTTTACATCCGCAACAATATTTTTTACATAACCACCTATACCGAAAGCAAGAATAAATAATTTCAATGAATAACACATCTTATGATGGTCCTCATTTATAATGCAATATATGTAATTATATGTGGCGATAAACAGTGCAGAACTATATACTATAACACGGTATATCCACTCTCTTCGGAGTAGCCCGATGATCGTGAGATAAGCCATGGGAGCTACAAAGGCAATAAAGGACCATATACTGTTCATTCTCAATCTGTAAGAATATATAGCACAAATACCATAAATCCCAAAAGACATAAATGATGCCATTAATATATTAACCCATTTATACTTGATATGCTTTTTGATAAAAAACATAACCACGCAGGCCGTCAAAGCACTTGCATATGTTATCACATCATAAAAATGCGAATTCATCATGCCGCCTATATGTCGCCAAGCAAAATCCCATTCTGCATCAAAATCATATTTTCCACAAAAATACATTACATTTAAGTATAATCCGCTCAATTATTTTCTCCTTAATACTACCCTTTTTATCTGTGCTACTGACTCTTTAAACATACTGTTTCTTCCAAATATGGCGAAGAATATGATATTAGGTATTACAAAACTTATCCCCGCATTTATGATAAGTGTTGGCCAAACTCCCAAATGGATAAATGAGCAGGCAAACCAAGATACCACACAGCATATAATCTCTATTACCACTATACCGCTAAACATTCGCACGTATTCCCACAGGTGTTCATGAGGAAATACGACCTTAAAAAGATTGTGAAATATCCACGGAATCTGTATGAACACAATTGAAATAACCGTGGATAACAATACTCCGTACAGTCCGATCCAATTAACCGTGGCCAGATTCAGAGCAAGATTGACAAATGCTGCTGTTAATGGTCTCCATTTATCTATCTTCCATATTCCGGCCGCATCCTTAAACATACTGGTCAGCTTATTCATTCCTATAGAATAGAAATAAATAACAAAGCAGATAACATATCCGAACTCCAGCATATTTTCTTCACCCATCCAGATATGCATAAATGGCTGATACATACAGAGCAGCATCGAGCCGGCTACACTCATAAGCCATCCGAACAGGATAGTCATCTTCTTGAAGTCTTTGTAATTTTTCTCTGCACTTTCCGTAACCAAGCTATTGCCGATACCTGCTATACAGGCTCCTACTATTACCTCTATCATGGTTTTAAGAGAAGTTATAATGAAAAAGTAATTCTGATATACGGCAAGTACAACTATTCCCAAAAACGACGAAATGACCAATGTATCCGCAGAATTCGATATTACATAAGAAAAGTTGGATGTAAACAGGTCCCTGACACGGGTTGCTATACTGCGTACTTTTTCTTTTGGTAGCTCTCCTCTGGGGGAATAATGAGGATAAAGTTTGTTTACCCTTAATGCCACAAAAACATTATTTGCTATCTGTGACAGTATCTGAATAGCCAGATATACATAATAATTTCTAAACAATATCAGCACGAGTATTTTCAAAAGATATTCCGTAAAATGCACTATCATTGTCACTTTACTGGCAATATCTCCACGTTGATGTGCACTTAACAAGCAGTTTTTATATGCAAAAAGCCAGTATGAAAGTACCGTACTTCCCAGATTCATAAAATACAGCACATACAGATTTACATCCGCTGTAACCTCTCCATTGATAAGTTTGGAAAGGAAAGGTGTCAGTACCATACCCACGCTAAGGATAAACAGACCGATTAAACGATAAAACTTTCTGTACAGCTTCATCAATGCACAGATAGTTTCCGTATCATCCTCTGCTATCGGCTTATACATACTGAACACCATGGCACTGCCTACACCAAGCTCAGCAAGATTCAGGATAGAAAGTATCGATCTGAACAATCCTCCCAGTCCCAAATATTCCATTCCCAGGAAATTCAGTATTATGGAACGCATAATAAACGGAACGAGCATATTCATCATCTGCGACATTCCGTTGAACATTATATTTCGTGTAGCGTTTTTCGTACGTTCTATTTTCATGATAGTCCCCTGGTTTCCTTACTTTAGTACGATACCATATTACTATACCACTATCCTTGCCAATTCGCAACGCAAAATATAAGCATCTTTTTCCTTTCTATATGCGAAAATATATGGTATAATTATCCCGTAACGTTTCAGAAAGATGAGGAAAACCGATGTATTATTATAAGATATACGGGCAGTCTGTAATATCAGACCTCGCAATGCCGATATTACAAAAAACAGAACCAACGGATTGTGCTGAGGATCAGGCCATATATGTTATGCTGGGCAGCATGCCTGCACCCTATGATCAAATGCCCGGTAAATCCTATCATTATTCTTCCGATATCGGTTTCCTTTCAAACGACGGTTGCAATTTATTGATCTTAAACGGCAAGAAAATAATATATCAGCCCAAACCGCATCCATATTCCAAATCTCTTGTTTCCTATATCCTGGGATTCGGAATGGCCATGCTGTTCTTGCAACGTAAACAACTGGCCTTTCACTGTTCCTGTATCACAAAGGGCGGGCGTGCCGTTTTGATCGGAGGTCCAAGCGGGAGCGGTAAATCCACTATCACAAACGCGCTGTTAAAAAAAGGATTCAGACTCATGTCCGACGATATGACCGTGGTCGATCCTTTTCACCCCGATCGCCCTATGGCCTATCCTGCATTTCCTTACCAAAAGCTCTGCCGAAATGTGATAGAATCTCAAAAACTTGATAAGAACAACTTAGAATATATTAATGAAAAGAAAGATAAATATCTGGTCCCGGCACCTTCTTTTTATGAAAAAGAGGCACCGGTCCATGCCATGATCCATCTGGCAGTATCCTATACACTCCCAATAGATGGTGACCATCTTCAAACCCCTCCGGCATTTGCATGGTGTAAACTACAGGGTATCACCACATGGGAAGCATGTAAACAAGCTCTTTTTCTGCATGCCTGCCTGATAGAAAATCTGCATGAAAAAGAACTGGCTGAACCCACGCTTCGTTTTTCTTCTCTTTGTCCTATGTACCAGATTGTAAGAAGAAACAACTCAGATTCCACTGAAGGGATAGCGGAACTGATTGAAAAAATCGTCAATGAAAGTTAAGGAGTCATTCAATGTCAGCTATTTGGGGAGTTATACCCAAGAATAACAAGATCCATCTTACAGACCGCATACATGAAATCTTTTTAAATGCTTACAGTAATAGCTGTAAGGTTGACAGTTACGCTCATTTTCTCTCAAAAGACATCTATGTGGGCTGTGGCATTCAACATATTACAGAATCCCCTTCTCCCCTCTCTCCCATCCGGGATACAGATAAGCATCTTATCTTCGCCGCCGACTGCCTGCTGGATAACCGTGACGAAATATACAGTCTTCTGAACACTTCAGATTCCGTTAACGATCTAAAAAAGATCTCTGATGATGAACTGATGTACAGAGCATATCTAACTTTGGGCGAAGAAGCTTTCTCCCATTTCACAGGACTCTATAGCATAGCCATCTTTGATAAAACTACAAGCAGATTGTCTCTGATCAGTGACCCTGTAAGTGCCCGTTGTCTGTATTATACCCAGACTCCTGATGTAATAGTATTTTCAACCCTTTTAAACCCAATCAGGCTTTTTCTGGAATCGGAAACAGATTACAAAACAGAATACAACGAGGATTATTTCAAAGACTTTCTTTTGTCAGATCCGTCCCTGATCTATATTGTTCCGCAAGAGACGCCCTATAAGAACATATATATGATGCCTCCAGGAACAATAAAATATTTTTCCGGGGATACAACTTGTGCAAAAGAATACAATAATATTGATGTTAATTCCAAAATGCCGGAAGATCCCGAACTTTGTTCTGACATGTTTATGGAGCTCTATCGTACTTGTATAAGTGATGCTGTTAATACCACCGGAGAAGTCGGGATTGCATTAAGCAGCGGTCTGGATTCCTCCGGTATCGCTATACTTGCAAGTCAAAACCTTGCCGGGTACGGGAAGAATCTGTATTCCTTTACTTTCACGCCTCATCCTGCATTAAAAACAACTACGGTGCATGATACGAATGTCCTTTTCGATGAGTCACAACCCGTCCTGGACTTGTGTAACATGTACCCGAATATCAAACCCGAATTTTTGTCAAATCAAGGAAAAAACTGCTTTGAAGACGTATCAGAATGCCTGATTATTCTCGAAATGCCATATAAAAGCGGTGCTATTCCCAACCACCTTGAAATCTGTAAAGAAGCGGGGAAGAAAAACTGTCGCATCATACTTAATGGAATCTTCGGTAATTCCACCGTCTCCTTTGGAGAATTACATCATATATTATATGACTTATATATGGCTAAAGACCTGGAACATCTCATTTCCTATCTGGATAAATATTGCCAACATCAGACTATTGAACCTGAAAAGGCTCTCAGGAAATGTCTTTCAATGTTTTCAAACTATGCTCCGGCAAGCTTTGATCCATCCTCGTTTGTACCTCAGAATCCGTTTTTATTACCTTATATCCTTGAAAACTATCAGTTAGAAAAGCGGTTTACCGTTGATAAACGGACGTTGAGCAGGCAGTTCATAGATCATGTATTTTATCCGGAATATCTGCAAAGTAAAGCTCTGCTTATGTATCTGGGTGCGTTCGAGACAAAAATGGGGCTTGCTCACAATATGATATTGCGCGATCCGACAAAAGATATCAGGATCATCGATTTTTGCAAGAGGTTACCTTATTCCTATTTTGCTTTTAACGGAGAAACAAGATGGCTCACCCGCCATGGTTTTCGCAATTTATTGCCTCCTTCAATACTGGAAAACCGGCAGCAGCATGCTTACTTAAATACCGACTATGTCAACCGCATACAAAGAGATTGGGGAGCGCTTTGTCCGTTATTATCGGAAACCTTTAAAGATGTTCCAAAAAACTTAGCAAAATCAATTAACCTTAAATTGATTCCGGATTACCTGAAAAACATGGATTTTAATGACAAAAGACAACGAAGTTTCTTAAAATACGTGATTGCGATATATAATTGCATCTTATATCAGACCTGCAAAAGGTAACATTTTTGTTATAATTCTTTTCTTTTTTATATGCCTGTGATAAACTTTAAATAGTTTTTAAAATATGATAAAGATTGGAGTGTATCTAAATGAAAGAGTGGAAGAAACCTGTTTTAGATGAGATCAATGTTAAAGATACAACAAATGGTATTTATTGGGTAGATACTAACGAAGAAAGTTATGAAGAATATGATGAAGACCTCGGAAGATGCCATAACCCCTATTGGGAAGGAAATGGTAAATCAGAAAAAGAAGTTAAAGAGAATAATCCTTTTTGGACAGGCGGATGGGGAGAACAATAATATAAGTTGTTTCTTAAGAAAAATAATTGATCGCAGACAGGTGATACGTGTCATAAAGCATGGATCACCTGTTTTTGTCTTTTATTTCCATATAATTCAATTATAAGCAAATCTGTACAGTTTTTGCCAATTTGCTACGAAATAGCATTTGCGATTGAATACCTTGTATGTTATAATTAGAAATACTTAAGTTACTTTTCCTATAGTCTATACAAAAGGGGGACCATATGGCTGCCACACTTTTACTGATTGATGATGATGCTGCAGTTTTGGAGATGAACAAAAAATACCTTGTTTCGCAGGATTTTAAAGTTTATACCGCTTCAAATCCCCTACTGGGTCTTAATATCGCAAAGGCCAAACATCCGGACCTTATAGTCCTTGATGTTATGATGCCCGGCATGGATGGATATGAACTATGTAGCAGGATCAGACAATTTTCCGCCATCCCTATCATATTCCTCACAGGTAAAGTATCCGAAGATGACAAAATAAAAGGACTTGTAACCGGTGGCGACGATTATATCATTAAACCCTTTAGCCTAAAAGAGCTTAAAGCCCGCATAGACGCTCAATTAAGGCGCGCAGGTATGCTCACCGCCCCAAAAACCGACCAAAACACTCTTGTTTTCGGCGATCTCAAGATTGACATGGCTCTTCATAAGGCTTTTTATATGGATAAAGACTTGGAACTCACCAATCGCGATTATGATATTCTAATGTATTTCTGCTCTCATCCGAACCAGACCATCACCTTCGAAGAACTTGGTAAGTCTCTATTCGGAACATACAGCGAACTTGACAGACGTACGATAATGGTAAATGTAAGTAGGCTCCGCAAAAAAATGAATATTGATTATACCCTATATAACATGGTCGAAACTGTTTGGTCAAAAGGGTATAAATTCATAGTAAAGTGAGCCATACTGTTTTTTCTTAGGAGATAAAGTTTGAGAGTTACATTTTCAAACTTCCATCGGTGTCGCTCCAGGCACGACCCCGATGTGTAAGCATGTCTGCGGCATGATACGAAAAATGAGCAAAGCTTTCCAATCACCAAACCTTGAAACAAAATCCGTAGAAGAATTGACAAGTGAATTGTTAGAGGCTCATTCCAGGCTCCGGACTCTCCAGAAAGAAAGAGAAATGATGCTTGCCAATATCTCTCATGACTTAAGAGCTCCGATCACTGCCATCCGCAGTGCAATAGATTTGGCATTGACCTCCGATAATCTTTCCATTGATGAAAGCAGGAAACTTTTTTCGCTTATTGACAGACGTACATCCTCTTTAGAGGAACTCATCAACGATATGTATTATCTTTTCAATGTCGAAGATGAAGCCCGTCCATTAAAGATTCAATCTGTTGATGCCTGTACATTTCTGGAAGAATACTACTATGATGCTATCATAGATTCCCGATATGACCGGTTTGACATGCTACTGGACGTCCCTGCAGATTTAAACTGCGTTATAAATATCGAACCACAGAAAATCGTACGCGTCCTTGATAATTTACTTACAAACGCAGCTAAATATGCCGGAGAAAAGGCAACCTACATTCGACTTAGTGCTCATATCTATAAACCTAGTTCTAAGAATAACGTAGAGAATCCTAGTGTTTTTTCACCTTCCAGCGCACAACTTATAATATCCGTATCTGATAATGGAAATGGGATAGCGCCCGAAGCACTACCCCATATATTTACCAGAACATATACTGTTTCAAATGCCCGTACCCCCGGAGAAACCTCCGGCAGCGGTCTCGGTCTTTCCATCGCACGCGCTATAGTGGAACGGCACGGAGGAACTATAAATGCCGAAAGTACTTTAGGTCAAGGCACTACATTTACTGTATCTCTTCCATGTTTTTGTTCTCAATCTTGATCTCTCGGTCACAATAAGTAAGTATACTCTTTCTATGAGTAACAACTATACAGGTCGGACGCGGCTCAAGCTGCTGAAGACCTTTTATTACTTCCTTCTCAGTATTCTCATCAAGAGCAGATGTAGCTTCATCCAGGATAAGCAGCGGAGCTTTTCGTACAAAAGCTCTCGCTATAGCTATACGCTGTGCCTGACCTTCCGAGATACCATGTCCTCTCTCACCTATGACAGTATAAAGACCGTTAGGTAACTCCTTGACAAAGTCATATCCTGCGGAAAGCTTCAATGCATCCCACATTTCTTCATCCGTAGCATCAAGTTTACCCATGCGTATGTTTTCTCTGACTGTACCGCTGAATAAGGTATTACCCTGAGGTACATACGATATAAATCTTCTTGTATTGGCATTTGCAGGGTCCGTTAACCCATTCTCATCAAAGAAGTCCACTTTTCCTGTATAATTACCCATGAAAGACATAATAATACGCAGCAAAGTAGTTTTTCCTATGCCGGATTCACCGATAATTGCAACAAATTCACCCGGCTTGATATTTAAGGACACATTATCAAGTACGATCTCATCTGTATATCCAAAAGTAAGATTTTCTATATCCACACCGATCTTGTCAGAGGTCACTACTTCCGGTAAACGTTCCTCTACGGGAATATTCTGTAACTCTATAACTCGTCCCGCTGAAGCTAGTACCGATACTACTCTCGGAATCTGTTGCGCCAAACCGATTATCGGACTTTGTACCCTGTTTACCAAAGTAAGAAACACCGTCATGGTACCATATGTGATCTGTCCGGTAGAAATCTGCCATGCTCCATAGGCAAAGGCTACAATATATCCCAGCTGAAATGTCATAGACATCACAGTACTACTGGCTATACTCATCTTGGTCTTTTTAAAGACCCATTTGAAACGTTCTTCTCTAAGAGTAGTAAGCCTGTCAACAGAATAGTCCTCATTTGCAAATGATTTTACCACGAGAAGATTTGCCAAACTTTCCTGAAGGAATGAGCGATAATTAGATTCCGATTCCTGAACCTTTATTTGCAGCTTTTTCAGCTTCTTTCCCAGGAAGAAGGATACCAAAGCCGCAACAGGTGCAACAAGCATTGCAAATACTGCAAGTAACGGTGAATAAATAAATAATGTAACAAACACCATCAACAGTTCTACAAACAAGATTATGATATTGGGTATTGTTCCAATGATACCATCTGCTATAGCTCCTGCATCGCTGGTAAGCCTGGTCATAAGATCGCCCGTATGATACCTCTTTACATCCATCCAATGCGATCTGATAATCTTATCATATATCTGCTTCCTAATACCAAATGAGAATTTCTCACTAAGTATCGCTGATAATAGTGTAGATACTATACCCACTACTTGCATAGCGATCATTAAACAAAAATATACAATAAGCAGAGTGACAAACTTATTGCCACCGGTAGCATTATCTATAATATTTTTGGATATCTGCACCATCCATAGAGAGACCACCGTTGAAATAATGCTAAACGCCATCATAAGTGTAATACGACCCATATATGGCTTAGAATACTTCATCAGCCATTTAGCATATTTATATTGGTTATCCCTGTCTTTCCATGCTTCTTTCAGTTTTCCCATTTTTTATACCAGTTAAATAAAATTATAGCCTTCCATTTTCTTAAGGAATTCCATAACAGACTTCTCACATTCCTCCCTGTTTACATCGTACTCAGAAAGCAGTTTGTCTATTATCTCGTTGGGGGTAATTTCATTCTGGATCATCTCCCATATATCGTTTCCGACACCCTTAATAAGGAAATACTTACCACTATCAAAATCTACCATTACCTTCTCACCGGCAAGATCTGTAACATTAAGTTTCTTTTTTAATACTATTTTTGTATCTTTGTCCATCGTAAACCTCCCAAAATATTAATACATATTCTAGGTTATTTTATCATATATAAAGTATAAATGCAAACAAAAGAAAATCCGAAGTAAAAACTTCGGATTCTTTTCCTTTAAATATATACCATATTAAGGCTGTGTCTGTTTAACAACAGCATCTGCAGGATGTTCTGATCCTGAAGGTCCAAATGTCTGATCAAGAATCTTATCTCCGCCGATTGAATAAATAGTCCAATCAGGCTCCTTACTTGTATCATCACCATATGCTGTCATATTAATGTTAAGTTTAACCATCTCAGGGTTTTCCCACTTCTTCATACTTGACCTCCAAAAAATAAAATTATGCCTCTGTACCAACAATTGTAGGATCACCTGCATCTCCTGCAGAAGGTCCATATAAGTACTTTGTTATTTCTCCTGTATGCTCATCTTTAAGAAATGCATCGGGTCTAGTACCACCATTGGGATCATACTCAGTAACCTTAACATCAAGTTCTTCTACTACAGGACTTGTCCATGTCTTCATTTTTTTTTCCTCCTTAATTAATCTGTTAATGTAATTCCTTAACTATCGCTGTAATAATACACCGTTGATTAAAAAAAGTAAATCTTTCTAACAACTTTGTAAGAATCTTATTGTATCTACAACATTTTTTACGGTATCCCCTTCTTCAGGGCGAGTAATAAGATAAATATCTGCCTGATGAAATAATAGATTTATCAGTTTCATAAATTCATTCGGAACTCCCGTATCTCGTTTATAATTATCCGAAAGGTACAAGTTATTTATAAACGCATGAACATAATCCATTCCCTGTAATTTCTCATATTTTACTTCACAGACATTTTTACTTTTGTTAATTATATATATACTCTTCAGCTCTGCAGTATGATCATAATATCTGTCCGTTCTTTTGTATGCAAATTTATCTCTTCCCTCATCGATATAAATCATATCGCTTAAGTCAAGCCCCATGCGGCAGGCCAGATCACGACATACTTTTTGTTGTGGATATGTTGGATAACAATGAATTTTCCCATTATCCAATGACAATCGCACGGTATCATCAGCCATAAACAGCCAAGCATTGTCTTTTAACAGTTCCATAGTTACTGTTGATTTTCCGGCTCCACTGGTACCTGATATTATATATGCATATCCTTCTTTTTCTATAACGCTTCCATGAAAAACAGGCTCATTTCTTTGAAGAAGGATCAATGACATTCCTGCGCTGAGTATCATTGAGACCATCAACTTTTCATCCGGATCAGGATAAGGACGGACTACGATCTTATTTCCTCCGGTAATAAGGTATTGTGCCGTACCTTTCGTATTAAACCATGCAGCCTTAAACCCGTTGATCCATGATCCATACCCTTCTTCTCCTGCTTTTCTTAATCTTTCGGGTATTTCACCAAATACTATTTCAACATCATTTTCTAAAGATTTCCTATCAACTGAAAGTGATGTTGCTTGTGCTATTTCCAATTCAGATTCAACTATAAGACCATATATTTTATAACGATATTTTTTCATCTATTCTCTCCGCGAGCAACTTCCCCCGTTTACTTCTTTTCAGTTGAATTCATTTTTTCAAGATACTGGCACAAATAACCCAGATAAATAGCCTTCATCAAATTAAATTCATTAGATTTATCTTTTTCGTCTATCTTCTCGATCCATTCACAAAGATTCATTTTTGACAGATACTTTTTCCCGGAAGCAAGACCATATTTCCGGATAAGATCACTTTTTATTGTTTCCCAGTCATTTCTTATCTGATCAAATCCTGAAGTCCCTTGAGATCCACGATGAAATTGGTCGGAGCATATAATATCCGGAATTATATCTTTCATATATACTCTAACCATTCTTCGGTCAGTTTCAGCATCAACAAAACATTTGATAGGAAGAGAAAGCACTAGTTCAATAAGCCTTCGGTCCCTGGTGGGATCTCTGAATATCAGACCTGATGCCAAGGATTCATGCATTTCCGTCTCTCCGGTTTGACGTAATGCCTCCTTGTCATACATCTTTGTTCTTCCTTTTTTTAAGGAATGCACTTTCTCTATTTGTAATGCATATTTCAGCACTCTTTTTCTGTTTCTTTTATATTTTTTTCCATATGTGTTAACAGCTTTTATCAGTTTTATAAATCTACCAGAATATTTATATGTGGCAAAAAGGTTATATAGAAATCCGTAGGATATCGTTATATTACCGTATTGACCTCCCAAAAGGATCTTACAGCCATCCGATTCTGCCTGTTTTACCAATTCATATATCCAAGACATATTTACAACTGTTTTTACTGGCGATTCAATCATTTCGGAAACTATCTCAAAGTCCTTCATTACATCTATCTTTGAGACGTCAATAAAGTGTGGTTCCAGATTTGAATGGTATTCTCTTAATTTTTCTATATAAATCCTCTCATTGCTTACGTAATATGATCGCTTGGGAATTGGTTCAATCTTATCATTTGGAACAGAAGTATACGATAAAAGTCTTTTTCCGGCTTTTTTTAAAAACGGTGCAGCATATGCTGCTACTGCGTTAGAATCCAACCCTCCACTTAAAAGTATTCCAATTTCTCCCGGAGTACGAATAACTGATTCTACACATTTTTTAAAAGTATCCAAAACAAGAGCTTTATATCCTTCATCGGTTTTCAGTTTTAAATTCTTAACTTTTTTCCGCGGATCCCAATAAGCTATATGCTCTACCCCTGCTTTTTTTATAATTAGCAATTCTCCGGGCTCTAAACGATATATTTCTTTATATGGAGTGGCCGAAGGACTGTCTACTATTAACAAGTTGTCATTGTCGATAAACTGTGAGAGCCATTTTTCTTCCACTTCTACAGTCGGCATAAAGGGAAGGATTGTTTTTATAAGTGAAGAAAAAACGAAGCGTCCGTTACAAAAGGAATAATATATGGATCTGGTTCCAACAACATCATTTGCTACATAAATCGTCTTCTCATTTTCATCATATTCTACAAATGCAAATGCCCCACATAGTTTTTCCAATGATTGTCTTAAGTTTCCAGCAACTGACTCATATAGTATACTTCCATCTATTTCTTTCAAACTTAGTTCATTTTTAAGTTTAAACTCCGTAAGCATTTCGGTACGATTGTCTATTATAGCATCCGCTACCATCACTTTGCCATCAATATATGTATAGGGAAACTGTTCCAATTGAGCCTCTTCTACAATATTCTGGATACCTGTTGCCAGATAATAATTATCCTTATGTATATCTTGCACCTTATCAATCTTACATTCGGAAAAACTCTCTTTCATTTTTTCTTTTATATCATTTCCTATGGCTTTTCCGTTAAAATCAACAACTCCCCATATAGCAGACATTTCAATACCTCATAACTATCAAATTAATTATGTACGGAACCGGTCAACAATAGAATACCCTTCTCCATTTCCCCCGGTAACATAATATTTTCCTACCCTAAGCCAAGCATGGGCTACCATCTTTCCTTCTTCCATTTTACACCCAAGGTACATAGTGGAAGGAATTCCTTTCTTTTTTAACAGATGCTGGGCAGTAAGAGCACGCACAAGACATTTACTCTCCCAGGCTGTCCTTGAACACACCTTATCAACTGCATAGGAAACCCAGTAAGAATATCTGTACTGCCAGGGCATTACATCATCCATACTTGTCTCTTCACCTTCCACACCCCATCGTTTATGAAGTTTCTTGGGTTTTACCAACAATATGCATAGTCTGTAATACGCTGAAAGAAAAATCGCACGCGCAGTAAGCTTCTTGGCTTTGTTATACTTTATAAACCTGAATCCTCTTGCTAATATACAATTATACCAAAAACCTTTTTTTGCTTCAGTATTATCTGATTCGTTAGCCATTCTCTGTAAATCCCTTATTTATGTTTAAACTTTAGTTTCATCTGTTTATAAATATTTTGGTATGTTTTCGCCTTATCTCCATCTATCACATTCAACATTTCTCTTTTTTGTATACCCTTCTTCATAAATATACCTCGAAATGCACGAATACACCATGCTACAGGGAGCAGGAAAGGAAACTTTTCAAGCCACGGATAGTACTCTGCCATATAAAAAAGCGGCGGAAAATAGTACCATTTTTTAAGCTTTCCTCGTGTAACCTCTTTACCATCAAGCTTTTCTTCTGCAAATTTATGCCATATTCCATTCTCGTCTTTACCATATATACCGCAGTCAACCATATATTGAAACAGGTCATCATAGAATTGACTGCCCTTTTTTCCACCGAGCCAGATATAAGCCAGTTCCTCTACATTAACCGCGAAATCATAAATGCCGCATTTTTTTAATTCTCTATCAAGATAAGAACGATCTAATTCCTTTCCATATTTTTCTAAATAAATATATACATCTAAAAGATTACGTATACCACACCCCATAGCATAAAAATGTTTTGCCATGTGTGCGATCATATATACATAAAAATCTTCTTTATTAAAGTCATATGTATACTTTTTTCCTTCTCGTAAAACAGCCTTTTCAAAACTCTTAAAATAATCAAACTGATTACCGTCAACTGTCTTATCGTACATTGCACGATGTATTTCAACAACCATAAACGGTTTTTTCATATAAATATCATGATGCTTGATCGACTGCGCAAGGGTGTATCCCAGTTCAAGCATAACCTTACCTGCAGCATCCATCTGTTCTCCGGCTATAAGGATATCAATATCACTCATTTCTCGTAGTTCAGGAGATGGATACATAAACTTCATGCATGACCCTTTCATGGGCTGGTTCTTGATCCCGGCATTTTCAAGGGCGGTTACAAGTATATTTAGTTCAGTTACCTGTGCCAATGTCATTAATATACTATTCTGAATTTTAAAGCGCAGATCGTTTACCTTCTCCTCAGGAACATTATCCGTCTTTATCAACGCACCTAAAAGAGGATAAATCATATGATTACGTCCGGCAATGTCGATTATTTCATCAGTAGTTATGTTTTCAGGAATATTTACCGGTTTCCTGCCATTTAGTTGAGCAAGAACAAGTTCAGCCAAATAATTCTGTATAGTCGTCATAATCCCCCACCATTATCTTCTTTTAATTAATCCTCTGATCCTATAATATGTCCTCGGTGAAAGTGCAATAATCTTATTTAGCAATCCTGCATTTTTTCCGGCACTCTTTACCATTTGCTTAAAGCAGTTGATCATATTGTCTATACGCTTTTTATCTTCTTCCGTTGACACATCAAACTTATTGACATATTGCAGAGTATATTTTGCTCTTTCTATTGTTCCCCTATATAATTCTGAATAACCTTTATTAACATATATACAATATCTGTCATAGACTGCATCAAAATCGTCAATCCTATCCATTTTATATTTTAGCGTTCTCATAATGCTGGTCGGATTATCTCTGTAACAATACAAAGAATCGCTTATAGATGCAATCTTATTGCTGTTCATAAAAAGTCTATGGATGATAAAATCATCTTCAAATTTTTTTCCAACAGGATATTTTGTGTCTTTAAAAAGCTCTCGTTTGTACAACTTATTCCATGGAAAAGTATATGTCCATGAATGTTCACGCTCAAACCATCGTAATGCTTCCCTAGAAGAAACGCACTCATCACGAGCGTATTTATCATCCATTATAATAGTTTTTCCATCTTCAGATACCTTGTCATAATTACAAACTATAATATCTGCATCATTTTGAACAATACCCTTTATTAACTTTTCATACATATCAGTTTTTAAATAATCGTCACTATCTATAACTGAAATGTAGTCTCCTTGAGCATACTCAATGCCTGCATTTCTAGCTGCAGATACACCTTGATTTTTCTGATGGATTACTTTTATCTGCGGATTATCTGAAGCATATTGATCACAGATCTTTCCTGTACTATCAACAGAACCATCATCTATTAATATTATCTCAAAAGCAGGGTAAGTCTGAGCCAATATACTATCAATGCACTGTTTCAAATACTTTTCCACATTGTATGCAGCTACAACAACACTTATTTTTTCCTTCATCAACCTATCCCCTTAATGTAACCCTCTATCTATAAATTATCGATTTAATTTTTTTCTAATAAAATCTCGTACACCAAAATTACGGTCTGCCCAGAAATAGGCTCCTATAATAAGCAAAATTTCCAACAACCATCTGATATACCACTGGTTCTCCAGTAATAGGGCGCATCCCCCTAGTAATCCCAGCATTAAAGATATAATTATTAATTTTTTTGTATCATAAATAGAAAATCCTTGAACTTTAACTGCGATAATATAATGAAAGATGCAAGACATCCCATAAGTTATCATAGTGGTATATGCGGCAGCAACATAACCAAATATAGGAATAAAAATATAATTAAGAATAATATTTATGACTGCAGCACTTACTGAACCTATAGCAATAAATCCTGTTTTTTCATGGACAAATTCAACCAAGGCCGGTAAACTGTACAGAAAAATAAAGTATGCACCTATAATAACCGGAATCACGCAGGATGTTGATTCCCAATAGTCTCTATCTCCCAGTACTTTTATTATTTCCGGCGAAACCATAATTATCATTGCGGCGAACACAGCCATCCCAAATGCATATTTATTTGCCCGATCCTTCATGGCCTCATAGTCTTTTTCATGCATCTTTTCATAACCCCAGGGTCGCCAAACTTTATCTAAAGATGCTGATGCCACCGTAAACAAAGTGCTAACGGTATATGCAAAACTGTATAATCCCGCTGCATCCGGACTAACCATATTTTTAATCATGATACGATCAAATGTTCCAAGAATGACCTGGGCTATTCCGTGTGGTATTATGGGAAGACTATATTTAAGCGAAAATTTCCAATATTCTCCATTATACTTGGGTCGGGCCTTTCTAAAGAAATATATAATAATAAACAACCCTATAGTACCCATAGGAATAAATGAGCCTATTATTCGTCCAATATAACGCTCCTCACTAAATACGGTAATGATCAAAACGATAGATCCCAGCAAATTAAAAATCGCATTAAATGCTGACATCTTAAAAAAGGTTTTCACGCTATAATTCAAGCTCACATAACTTGTGAAAACCTGAATCAGTGCATCTCCCAATGAGTGCAAAATTAAACAATTTAAAATAACCCTGTCAAAACCAAACCATTCTTCAAACGCTTTAAAGAAAAGGTTGCCAAGCACAGTCCATACACAAGTGCTAAATAACATCAATAGTATTATTGACGAAATAAAGCTCTCCAGTTTTCCACTATATTTATATTTTGCAGTAGCTATACTTGAATGTAAGGCCAAGCCTAATATAATATAAAAAATAGACCAATAAGCCGTATATGTACTGTACAAACCGAAATCAGCCGTTGTAAGAAGTCTGGTAAATATAGGGGCTGACAAAAAGGTGATACCCTTAAGTAAATAATTACCAATAACATAACCCGCTCCGGCTTTTGCTACTTTGCCCGGGCCTTTTGCTTTTTCCGTATTCATTGTATCAAATATTTCCTGTTTAATATTTTTTCCTGATAATTCTTTTTATAGTCCCCAAAAACACTTTTCGTCTTTCAGAAAACGGTATCATTTTAGAATATTCTGATATCATTTTTTTATTATAATTAGGTACTGTCCGAAAGAAAATCTTGTTGGCAAGCATTTTTGCCTTCATCGTAGCCCGTCGTGTATACTGGTGCTTTTGTATCTTTTTTAAATCTTCAAGATTGTTCCATTCTCTACATGTTATGTATCCATCTTCTGTTATTTGTTTTAACAAAGCATCGCCTGTATACGTTCTGGAAATAATAATATTTCTACCTTCTCGTTCAGAAAAATCAGGGCTATCATTATCTAAATACCATAAATCCCCACATACTATATCCGAGTTTAGTCCAATTCCGTCTATACAAAGGCGACAAAATTTATGTACATCTCTTCCCAAAATACCTCCCCAGGCTTTACTGTATTCAAGTTTATACTTTTTTCCTTCTTTGTCCGTTGCCGTAGTATATCCCGGCCAACCATTTCCCCTATATCGAAGATCTGTACAATCTGCCTCTTTACAACCCAATTCTCGTAACAAATTTCTGTTAGCACTGTCACTGGGAAGTCCCGCACAGAAGAATGAAACTAAATAAATTATGTTTTCATACAGATGAAATTTTTCTTTTGCATGTTTCAAAGCAGTAATATCACACGGCTTTCCAACCGCCATATATTTCTTTTCGGGGTCGATAATTTCTTTTAAATCATACCATGGCGAAGAAATACAATATCTTGAGCCGCAGTTCTCAATTATGTTTTTCTTGTCATATGAGACAATCGTCTTAGTTTTATACACTGTTTTTTCGTCAACACCTATATGGATAACTCCATCTATCAACCCTTTATCCAATAAATAGAGCCCTATAGTTGTTACAATTCCGGCACTGGAAGCTTTTTTTCTGATATCCCTATTATTTGAAAAACCTTCATAAATACCTATACGTTCTCCCCAAATATCTTTGTGAGAATTATCAGTATAAGCCCCACCCATAATAGGACAAACTTGTTCAATAAAACGCTGACATTCTAAAGATAGTGTGTCATTTAATACTAAGTACCCTTTATCATTGTGTTTAAACTCCACCCCATATTCTGAATGACATAATCCACATCCTATACACATTTTACCTACTGCATTTGTCACATTCATTATATCTCATTCCTTTTTATACCCGTTATCTTTACTTGCAGATTTCATTTAGTATTATTGAGACTGTATTTAAAAATTCTTTTTTCTTAGTCTGTATTATTTCTTGACTTTTTTCAGCAGAAAGCTTAACCTCCCCTATGTTCTCTATCCACTTAACAGTTGTATTTATTGCTTTTTCAGTAGTATCTGTTGTCCCTGAAACCACATACGGATAATTAAGAAAACTAAACAATCCCTCAAACTTCCTGCTATATGAAAACGGAATAGTTGCTACGCCTGTTGAAATTGCCGCTATCGTAGCATGCATTCTCGCTCCGATAAAAATATCCATGGCAGAAATAATACCCTTAGCATCCATTGGAGTTTTTATATCTTTTACAACAATAGTGTCGGGATACTCTTCTTTTAATCTCAAACAAGCTGCAAGATCATTTTCGATACCCTCTGTACTTGTAGTGCCGACGTGTGGAATCAGATAAATCTGATATTTATCGTGCGCATTTAGATACTCTATCAGTTGATGGCAGTATTTTCTATACTCAACTTTAATGGGATTGTTGATATTTGCATATCCTCCCTCCCAAAGGAATCCGGACACATTGATACCAACACGTATCTTATCTGTCTTTTTAAGTTCTGCTTTTTTATAAGGCAGACTAAAAGCAACATCTACACTTACATCCACGTCTCTGCCGGATATCTCTTTTGCGAGTTTTTCAGAAGCTAAATCTCTTGCAAATACCCATTTCGCCTTTTTTATTATATATCCGGCAAACTTTTGATTTAGTTTTGATTTGAAAGGCCCATATGTTTGCGGTCCTAATAACAAAGGTGTTTTAGATCTTACAGCGTAATACTTTACCAAAGTTGCAAGACGAAATCTTTTGTTTCCATAGATATCAGAGAAACTGTCTCCCCCTGTAAAATCTACGATCAGATCACTCTTCTTAAAGTCTTTCTTTAAGCTACTCCAAAACTTTAAGCTTTTATAGTTTATTTTTTTACTGGTAATTCTACTATTTGAATCATATAATTTAATGGGGTCAAACTGGTAAAAAACTACGGACATGTATTCACATTCAATATTGTTCCGCTTTGCAACTTCTTCAATTATCTCTATAAAAGAATATGCTAAAGCCTGACAACCCAGATTGGGATTGGCAAATTCTAACCCAAGTAATACTATTTTCATAATAAAACCTCAACTCTGATATCCCTTTGCGAATTTCTTTATAATTCCGGGATTTGTATTCCTTTTTTTTGAGCCAGAGAGTATTGATAAAATGGGATTTTTTTATTTAATACTTTATATCTGCGCTTCCTAACTATTATTTGTATATAATCATACAACCTGGGAAATTTTTTTAGTAAGTTTTTTATCTTATTATCTTCACCAGACCCTTTATACTTTTTTCTCCAAGCACCAGCATTAATATGTATAGCATAATATTTTCCAAATATTGAACCGATTTCAAATTTTTCTTTTGGATATATAACAAAATCTCCCATATCCTGATATTTATTATTCAGTTTAAAATTCGGATAGTGTTTTAAAATATAATATGTAAAATAATAATTATTTGTAAAATAACCTTTTGTGTATAGTTTTCCATCTTCCCAATAAAAGTTCTTTCCTTTTTTATTTTGGGAACAAATAACTGTATTATCATACATATCTATCAGACTCTTTATCAAAGAATCTCCTTTTTGAGCAGCAATAATAGCTGTTCCTACACAACAGTCATAGTTAAAATTCAAAAAAACATTATGATGGAGTAACGGGTCAAAACTCTTGTACACCTTTACATCAGTATCAAAATATATTCCACCATACTCATACAATGCTTTAAGACGATAATAATCACATATAAAACATAATTGTTTATCTTTATTGGCCTGTTTGATAAACTCATTCTCATCAAAACTGCAATTAGTCTCATCCCATCTCATTACAGTATAATCTTTAAGTTTATCCCATGTTTTAAGACATTCCTCTAATTCTTTAGGTAACGGCTTTCCACCAAACCAGCAATAATGTATTATTTTAGGTATTTTATTACCTTTGTCTGGACTTATTCCCCTTATGTCCTCAACATTGGTCGTCTGCTTCAATGTCAATTCACTCATTCCGTATAATCCTCTTAATCTATTTTATTTGTTTTTCTGCCTTGTCCCTGTCTTTTTTCCAAAATGCTTCAGCAAAAAATAAAGCAACAAATAAATATATAAATTTCAGTGTCTGTATAGAATCTACCCACCACAAATTAATGTAATAACAACAAAAACTGATCAGTAATATTTTCGTGAGCTCTGATCTGTTTTTAAAGACGTTTCTGACCATGGTGATAATACACGTAACAATATACATCAAATAACTAACCATACCTGGATAAGCATATTTTATATATTGAACTATGTAGTAATTATCAACAGAGCCAATATAAACTATCTCACCATTAGATCCAACAACCTCAGCACCAAATGTTTTTTGAACGCCTCTTCCGATAAGCGGATTCAACCAGTCCAATTTGAAGATCAATGGAAGATACTCTCTATATCCTTCACTGTTTTGAAGTGTTGTTATATCTGCCCCAAAATTAACCGAAATCTCCGTCCCTAATACATGATCAACCAAAACCGTAATCTGCATTAAAAGATAATTACCAATTTTTGTTTTATAAGTTAATGCTAAGAAAAAAGCCATGCCTCCCAAAAGCAATAAAGAATAGAAAATGGTTTTCTTAAAATTTTTCCTATTGCTCAAAAGCATTATTATAAATACTTCTACAAGCGCAATACCCTGGGATGATCTTGAACCTGTCAAAAAAACATTTGCTATCAGAATAAACAACAAAAATGGTCGTTTATATAGAAATATCTCTTCCTTCTTATAATCATAACATGCGATAGCAATTAGTAATACTAATAATAGTCCATATCCTAAGGGATGCCCACAAGGTCCCATTATTCTGTAATAGCCGGATCTATAACAATTCTTTACATTATTAGGAACAGTACTTAAAAACTGAAGCATTAATGAGTGTCCGGCTACAAATTCGACAAAGCCATATACTCCCAGGAAGTATGAGCATCCAATGATTATTTTAATTGTTTTTCTGATCCCAATTACATATCTGATAGCAAAAATGAGCATATACATAGTTAACAGCTCAAAAAAAACAAGCATAAACGCATTGATATTAATACGATATATCATGGTATAAATAGTTACAAACAGATATATCATAAGAGGAATTGTAATAGAACATTTTAAGAAGTTCTTAATAAACAGATTCAATACTCTATACTGGAGTAATGCATATATGATCAAAAGAATATTCGAAAAACGAGAACATGTTATATCATACCCTAAATGTATACCGAAATATTGTGGCATAACTATCAGGGCGATCAGAAGGAACATATTGATTCCAAATAGAAGCTTTAATCCTTGTAATTCAGGTTTATCAAGAAGGGCATCATAATGCTTTTTTATTTCTTCAACCTTTACTGCTTTTGCCTGGTTTTCCAAAGCGTTTCCCTCCTTAAAAATTTTTACAGTATCTGTTTTATCGTATTTGTCAGATAATCAGGAAAATAATAACTGATATCTGAATGATTTGTATAATCAGCTATATCGCATTCCACGTTATATTCATTTTCTTTAAGACACTCTAGCAGATCTTTTATATGCTCCGAATATGTATGTTCTTTATCAGAAAAATGCATATATATCTTTTGTTTATTTCCGCATTTTTTACTTTCTATGCGTTCTTTTAACCTTGTATCAAGTTTTTTAACTTTTTCATCAGTTATGTTACCGACAATATGCTCCAAACACTCTGTGTTTTGTGATGCAACCAGGTATTGTCCAAGGTAGTACTGCGGCCCGCCTGCTATTATATAACTGTCCTCATACTGCAGTCCAAAATTTATGGAAGAATACCCTCCCTTGCTGGATCCGCAACATATAAGTTTATCAATTTCCAGATTTTTTTTAACATAATTTATCAGCTCGATAGTAGCTTTTTCCTCAGAATAAGTCTGGTCGTACCCAAGATAATATGATCCCCTGTGATCTGTCGCAAAATCATCCAGGATAAAAAGCTTGTTTGCATTTACTTTTGCCAAAGTACGCATATAATTATATCTTGCCTTGATACCTCTTCTGGTACAGGAAGAAAAAACGACCACAAGATCCTTTGACTCCGGGTTCTTCTTCAATATATATTTCAGCGTAACGTCTCCGCTTTTAAACTTTTTCTGGCTAAAAACCAATTTTACCTTTGTGGTAAGATACTCATAATATTTTCGGATAACGCGTCTTGCTTTACCGGGCATAAAACTTTACTCCTTAATGTTACTCTTTATAAAGTCCTCGATAGAATCAATTAATTCATGGGTATTTGAAGTATAAGGATTCAGTTTCGCAGTACAAAGCTCTTTATACTTATCTCCAAGTTTATCCAGATCATAACAAGCTATTATGATCCCTAAGTCATCAAACTGCTGTAAAAGTTGTAGCTGATGGTCATCTACGTGCTCGCCGTACTTAGCATATCTTGGTGTAGCAAGCACCTTTTTCCCTTTTTTTACCGAACCGATTATAACTCCGGTACCACCATGAGTTATTACCTTATCACATTCAGATATCTTTTGAGCAAATGTCTCCCTGTCCAAAAACGGTTCATAAGAATAGTTTTTGGGAATATAGTCACTCGCACCCGTCTGAGCAAACACTTCTTCTGTGATAACACCTTCATCTATCAGTTCATCTATCTTTTTTAAAAGTCTGTTGAACTGAAATTTTTGAGAACCTACTGTAACGAAAATCATTAGTATATACCACCTTTGTATATAGCCTTCGGATAGAGCTTAAGCATGGACTCCCACTGAACATAAAACTGATCGGCAAACTTATATAACAGTTTACCGCTTAAAGTTTTAGACGTAACTTTGGCAAATGACTCTATATATACCAGTTTTCTACGATGAAGTTTTACGATAAGTGCCAAAGGTACTATAGCAAGTACCCCTGTCGTTATCATTATGTCCGGTTTTTCCTTATGATATATCTTTATAGCCCTGAAAGTATTTGATATCAATTTGGGGATAAATAAAATACCTTTACGATTTATCTGGGGTACATATATTGTCCTAACCCCATTATCGCCCATACCGTAATCAGTCTTTTCGGTGAGCAATACACTATCATACTTCTTCATAAGAGGCTTTAGCATCATTATTTGCTCAAAATGTCCCCCTGAAGAAGCAGCAAAGAGCAACTTCATTACTTACAGCCTCACTTTGTATATGGTAATAAACCTAAAATCATACTTTTATCACTTGAACACTGCGATACAATATATACCTTAGAAGAAAAGAATTCTTTCATAAAAATAATAACTGCGGAAAGGAAAAGTGCCACTCCGGCAAATATGGCTACAATCAAATAATTAGATACTGATTTTATCCTGCCTGTAGTTGTGGCTTTCTCAAAAACCTGCAGGTTGTCGGCACCTAAAAGGTCATTAATTTCAGAAGCATATGCATCTGCCATGGCATTTGTAATCTCTACAACATTATCCGGGATATCCAACATAGTCTGTATTACTATTCGATATCCATATTTTTTTGAATCACTACTTGCTCCTCCCAGGGAAACAGCTCCCGATGCAACAAGATTCATAAGATAGTTAGCGGTAACTCTCGAATCATCTATTTCAGCGGCAGCTCGCTCACATACACGGCTGGTACCAAGTACACTGGCATAGGTATTCATAAGCGATACACCGCTTGCAGTTTCAGAATAAGAACCATATACTGCACTATAAATAGCAGCTGTAGAATAATAAGAAAACTTATCCCCTTTATATTTAACAAAGGCTACCGCAAGCAAACCTCCAATTAAAGTGGCAAAAACGATGATCCACTTCATTTTCCATGTTCTGTATAATGCAGAAACAATGTTACGGAGAATATTATAATCTGTTATTTCCATCTCTTTGATTTCTGAATTCATAGCCTGTCTCCTTAGTTATATTTTTTAACTATCAAAACTATTCCAATGCCCAAAAGCAAAGATAGTCCTAAACATCCCCCGATTATCAGTTTGTCCTGCCCTGACAATTTTTCTTCCTGAATGCTGTTTGCCAAAAGTTCATTATCATCAACAGAATCATTTATCTGTATTGTTCCTGAATACAACTCAGCGGAGGAATAATCTCCTTCTGCAAAACTATAAGAGAGCTCAAATCTAACTGAATGCTGCCCTTTCTCATTTATAAAAAAGGTGATATTTTGAGTTTTTGATGCCTCCGCAGAGATATTACCTATATTCGCTGTGGCTACCGGTTTCGTATCATCATCTACATAAACCGAAAGAACTACATTACTTAATTTCTCTTGCATAAGAGATTTAAAAGAAAGTGAGGCTGCTATTTTCTCTCCTATACCGGCTTCTTCAGGAATAGTTTGAGAAACAACCTTAAAGGCACTTAAGTCAAGAAGAAGAGGAGCATAAATAGTAGCACTGCTTGTTCTTAATTCCGAAGAAATATTTATTCCAAAAGGAACAGATGAACGTGAATAATAAGGTGATGCATACAGTTCAAAAGTAATTTCTCTTTTTTCACCGGGCTTAAGAGATTTTAAGTACATCTGATTGGAAGATCCATAGGAAGTGCTTATTCCTTCAGGAAAATTTATCGTAACGATAGAACCTCGGGTAGCTACTTTAGTATCAGTATTTTCTACTTCTATTATCAGATCAAATTTTTTTCCCGGAGTAATAATATCATCTGTTACTCTGTAGGAAGAAACTACAATAAAAGGCTCATATTCTGTTCCATCTTCTGTTCCATCTTCTGCTGCCCAAGCTGGACCTACTGTCTCAAATATTATTACCATGCAAGTAAGAAGCAAGGTTAACAGGATTTTTATTCTTTTTTTCATTGTTTTTTCCTCTCTTTTAATTTATTCTTTCAGAATAATCATCTTAATCATTTGCATCATTTTCTACTTTTCGCTTCTTAAATGCTTTGTTCTTTGCAAATCTCTGCTTTCCTTTTTTATCTGTCAAATAATAATCCGCATTTTTAACATTCTTCTTATAAATATCCCGAGGAATCTTATTGACTATCATCCCGTAATACTTATCCTTATAATTCTCCATCAGCAGCCTGGAATCCTTTATCTGAGAACGTTTGGTCTCTCCCAGCGCTGACACAACAATTATTCCATCTACCTTTTTAAATATGATCTGAGCATCCGGAACTACGCTTATAGAAGGGCAATCCAAAATGATACACTCATAAGTATTTCTAAGCTCTTCTATCAATATATTCACCTTTTCGGAACATAATACCCGAGTGGCATTCTCGTCTGTTTTCCCTCCCGGTATATAAAACAGATTATCAACATTTGTAGGATAAATCAGATCATCTGCGGTCATAGCAATATCAGATTTCACCGATACATAATCAGCCAGCCCTTTTTGAATTCTATCATTTAATTTCTTATATTCGCCTGATTTTCTTAAGTCACAATCAACCAAAACGGTTTTTCGAGATGACGCTGCCATCGCTATAGCGATACTGATCGCAGTAGATGTGGTTCCTGCCAGAGGAGAACAACCTGTTAATGCAATAACATGTGCTCCCTCGTTTTTTTGTTTATTGATTATTTCAACAGTTATCTTGTCGATAGCTGCATATAACAACTGGTTTTCAATTTCATATAAATTTATCTTTTCGATATTCATCCGGCTATACTCCTAATCTATATTTTTATTAAAATTCCCCAAGAATGATATACTAACATATAATATCTTATTAATCAACAATTAATTACTTTCATATATCCTTTCGCAGTTAAGTAATGGATTATTGTTGGCCTCTATGGTAATGGAATTCCATTCATCTTCACTGCCATAATAATTGCACTTGATCAACTTTGTTCCGTTAAAAGCATACTTTCCAATATTTGTTACACCCGAATAGAAAGTGAGGTACTTTAATCCGCCACATCCGATAAAAGCATTTGATCCAATCTTGGTTAAAGTCTTTGGTAGTTTTATGCTCTGAATGTTTATCATTTTTCTAAACGCCTGAGTACCTATATGAGTAATCCCTTCAGATAATTCTACATTAACAACAGATGTTGCATATTCCGACCATGGTGCCGGTTTTTTACTATCATAATCAAATATAGCACCTTTGCCTTCTATTTTAAGCGTCCCTTCCTTATCAAGTGTATAAGTGATATCATTTCCACATTTGCCTTCAGTAAGGTACATCCCAGAAGCTCCGTTTAATATCGGTTCTGTGTTTTCATCAACTGCATAATACGTTGGTTTATTATCAAAAGAAACATATCTTATCTGTTTTTCAATCCCATCTGTCACATCAAAGCAAAGCACATAGTCTTTTTTTGCATCAATGCTTATATCTATATCAAACGGAAATTCATCAAACGACATATCAAAATTATCATATCTGAGTGCCGATCCGCCCAAGCAAGCTTTTATAGTATATTCCTTTGATGTTGTTCCTGTGACCACTCTCAATATACGTTCTTTTGAAGTATCATTGCTGACTATAACATGGGTTTTTCCCCCGTCATACCAAACCGAAGAAACATAAAGAGAATCCTGATCAGCTACATTTTTAAATGTAACATTCTCAGCTACAGACGGATAAATGCTACCAAAAAGTTTTGCATCGCCCACTTTGATATTTGTAAAGTATACTTCCGTCATAGATAAATGATCATATTTCTTTGTCGCATATATTGTATATCCACCACCATTTAATATGCAGTTCTCAACTTTTACATTTTTAGCATTATTGTACTCAAGTCCTAACGTAACACATGCATTAACCGCCGCTGTGCTTTGAGTGGTTTTAACCGCAGGGATTTCAAATCTGCAATTGGAAAACAAAACATTCTGAACCATTGCGTCCGAATATCCATATATCTGGGTACCATCTGAATGTTTTCCATTTCCCGCAGGATCATTGGATGCAAGATTTGAAAAATAACAATCATTTACAATAATATTATTGAATGGAATTATACAATCACTGTACGAATCTCCAAACTTACACCTGTTAAATGTACTATTGGATCCCAAAAACTGTCTTATAGTACAGTCATTAAACGTATAAGTAAATACGTCAGAACTAGGTCTCATAGTGTTGATCGTACTGAACTTACAATTATTAAAAACAATATTTATTTTTTTTCCCGATACTTTACCTTCAGAGTTAAATGCCAACCCAAAATTAGAAAAGTCGTAGTTTTCTATCACATATGTACCGGATGCATTTTTATTCCTATAAAAGAAATCAAATGTTATCTTACCGCCACTTTCTCTGAGTTCTATCTCGCCCGCAAAAAAGGTGCCGGTTACTTTTTCAAGCTTACCTGAACATCCGGTATTGTATTTGTCCGGTATAACATGGTAATCCGCATCCGTCTGAACAATCAATTTTTCCTGCTTTACAGCCTCAGTTGCTGGCGATTTATCGACAGGAGCGTCCGATACCGTTATTCCCGTTACAGATGGTTCTAACTCCGGATCTTCTGATATGTGATTATCAATCAGCGCCTTATCTATTACTGATGTATCGTTTACAGGAGTTTCATTTACCGGATTCTCAGTAATAACAGAGTCGAATACCGGATTCTCGGTGATAATAGGTTCAGATACCGGATTCTCCGATATCGGGATTTCTGAAACAGGCGTATATGTATTCAAACCATCTGTATTTGAATACTCTATGGGTTCCGTTCCCTGCTTTTCGAGTAATACCTCCGTTCCATTATCCTTCACATTTGTTTCAACAGCCGCTAAATCATCTTCGGCACTTGAAAAAACATACTTATTTATAAAAAAACCGCCGGAAATAATTAAGAAGATACTCAAAAGAATCATTACAAAAAAATTTGTTTTTTTATATTTGTAGTTCTTCATACTTATCACCTCCCGACACTAATAAAATGTTACTTTCCTTTAACTGCCATATACAATTCTACAAGGTATGACTTTTTTCTTTCATAATACGAGATGTACCCGATTAACGGTACTGTCTTAAGCAGTTTTCTGTTCTTGATCAGGTCTATTCTTTTTTCCATCATGTGTATATGCTTAATGATCAGTTTAATATCTGTTTTTTCTGCTTTTTTATCTTCAAGATATTTAAGCATCTGTTTTTCCGCTTCGAGCATTTCGCTGAATAGTTTAACCCTTCGTTCCACTGTGTGGTACTTCCCATAAGTAGAAGTATTGTTTCCGTGGATCCTGTGTTTTATAAGGTTTCTGTGTAATATCAAACATCCTCCGGGTTCACACTGTGCCATCTTCCACATGCGGTCGTCCTGCGCCCAACCAGAGAATCGATAAGAACTGATATCTGTGTAAAATTCTCGTCTTACGCACATACAGCAGCCAAGAGCTCCTATATACACACTTTTTTTCTTCAATTTGACTGTTTCCAATACCCCGTTATCCGGCATTCTGTCCATGACACTCTTTGGAGCTTGGGGAGCATTTTCCCCGGTATACCAAGGCACGTAGTCGGTGCAGAGCACTTTACACTCAGGATGTTCTGCCATTATTTTAGTCATGATCTCGATTTTGTCAGAATTCCAGACATCGTCCTGATCAGAGAAGAATATAAGCTCTCCTTTTGCCTGTTTAGCGGCATGATCAAAATTATCCGCATATCCCAGATTTTGTTCATTGACTGTTATCCGCCATGAACCTTCAAGTTTATGCTCCTTTATATATTCTTCAGCCACCTCAACCGTGTTGTCCTTTGAACGATCATCGCATATGATAAGTTCATCTGGAGGTAAAGTCTGGGTACGAATTGATTCCAGTTGCTCAACCAAATAATCTGCCCCATTATATGATGCTATAACTACGGAGATTTTAACATTATCCATCAGATATACTCTCTTTCCCTACGTGCTTTTTTTCTTAACAACCATGCATAAAAAGGCGCTGTCAATTTGTTAAATGTCTTCATATATAAATGTTGAAAGCCGCCCTTAAAATATTTGTTAGATTTTCTGTTCGGGAAATTACGATAAAGGTAATCAAGAGTTTCATTTTGAAGAGCTTTTCTTTCTTTACTGTCTTCAACTTTACAGATGCGTTGCATAGAGCTACAGAGCAATACTCTTACACAGAAATACTCCATCTCTTTTTGATATTCTTCATAAAACCCTTTTTTCTTATAATAATCCAGCGAATAATCAAGTACCTTAAAAATCTGTCTTACCTTAGCAGCTTTAAATGTTGACATAGTAGAATTACTGCGTCTTACTCTGTACGCCAACGGTTCATCTATTACTGCAAGCTTTTTAATATAAGGTATAATATTCAGATAAAATGCCGTATCCTCATAAACCACCCCTTCCGGGAAATCCGCACCGGATTCAATAAGCACTTCTTTCTTATATAAATGAAGAAACGGAGAAGCGAGTGCTCCAAAAAACATATCCTTAGTCTTATAAGCAAGTTTTGAGTGTACATAATGCTCCAATTCTATCTCATTACCAGCTTCATCATAGGTTATATCTGTATATCCGCATGCCACATAATCAGCATCTTCAGCCACGGCCGCATTGTACATACGTTCAAACATATCCGTACGAACAAAATCATCAGAATCCAAAAAACCGATATACTCACCGGTACACATTTTTAAGGCTTTGTTTCTGGCAACTGCTTGCCCGCTGTTTTCCTGAGCCAGGCTTATAAATCTTTTCGAATCTTTCTCTGTATATTCTTTAATGATCACCGGAGATGAATCCGTTGACCCATCATCAATAATTATTATCTCAATATCTTTTAATGTTTGATCTGCCAAAGAATCCAAACACTTCCTAAGATATTTCTCCGTATTGTATACCGGAACAATGACACTCACGCTAGGCTTCCACATACTTCTCTCCAAGAATACTTATATTTGCGTTATTCTTATAATTCTTCTATTAATCTACATATTTCATCTACCCTTTGTTCAAACACCTGCTTTAAAGGATATTTATCTTCTATCGTCTTGCGATAACTCTCTAATTGCTCAGTATTATTAAATAACTGATATATGGTATCTGCTAATTCTTCCGCGGAGTTATCAATCAGTTTTCCGAATCCGGGATCCCATGCTTCAAGTATCCCGGGACACTTTACTGCTATAACAGGAACTCCAAGAATTAAGGCTTCTTGAACTGAAAGTCCATAACTCTCACTAAGCGATGTACTTACATACAGATCTGCTTGTTTTAAAATCGGAAACGGATTATGTTGGAAGCCTAATAACCTGACAAACTCCAAGTTATTATCTTGTATATACTTCTCAATTTTATTTCTCTCGGGTCCTTCCCCTAATATCCACATTTCAAACTCTTGTTTTTCATAAAGGATTTTACCAGCTTCTAATAGCAGCATATAATTTTTTATCGGATCAAGCCTTCCGACAGAAACAATTAAAGGACAATTTTGATTTTTAGTAATTTCCGCTTTTGTCTGTGCCTGTGTGCGTATTCTTTGCCAATCTATAGGATTATATCTTACACACAAATTCCCAGTATCTCCGACCATCTCTATAACACTTCTTCTTGTAGTTTCAGAGACACATACAACTTTATCATACTTTTCCAGACACTTTTTAAAATCTTCAATGCTTGAAAATGGTTTTGTAAATCCTAAAGTATTGCAGAAAATAGTTAGATCCGCATGAATCCAGGCATATCTCCTCTTTGCTCTGATTTTTAATGCATTCTTTATAACATGCCCTTCTTTAAAAGCAATTACAACATCATATTTTTTTATCAGTCCTCTAAAAAGTAGGATTATTTTGTATGCCTTTCTTTTTAAAAAATATAATCCTGATTTTAACTTGCTGTCAAACTTCTTACAAGGCAATCCCGTACAAATACAACGTATTTCTGTAGAAAACGCTGTATCAAACTCTTCCTTACTTCCAGATGAGGCTAATACCGTAATCTCATGTCCTCTCTGTCTTAAACTTTCTGCCAGTAACGGAAAAAGTCTTTCCACGCCTCCGCTATAGATGAGATTATTATATATAATTATCTTCATGTTGTGTCTTTCTTTTTATTTGGTACCAAGAAGCGCCAATAAAAACGGCGGGCATACCAGTATAATCGTGGATGTATTACCATAAGTCTTGAAAAACGTTTAAATCTAACAGAAAATGCTTTACCATTATAAAAATACTTTTTATATTTTACAAAATTGCTCTGTAAAAGATTAAGTATTTCTTTTGAATTCATCTTGGTTTTATAGTATATATCAACATAATCAAGACACATTTTACAAAGAGAACAGTAAGATATTCGCTCAATATTCGGATAATTTCCGTGAGTCATGTCTGCAATTTTCTTATAAGTTAATAATCCGCTTATTTTTCGTGTTGTTAGCGGAGTATTGCGCGATGTTACCCCATTTTCTATCGTATGGTGATATAAAGGAACCGGATCATAAACTATTTTCTCACAATACTGAAAATACCGAACATTAAAATGTAAATCCTGAACCATTCCTAATTCAACATCAAATCGAAGCTGATTTCTTTTAATGATATCCAAGTTATATAGTTTATTCCATGTATACCCACAGAAAGAGTGTGGCATCATCAGTTTTTCGAGTGCTTCCTCCATTGTCAGAACTATCAATTCAGCTTCAGGATCATATATATTTGTACCATGATAATGACCGCAAATGCTTAAATCCGCTTTAAATTCTTCTCTAAGGTTTATCAACCTTTCTAAATAATCCGGTTCCACCCAATCGTCGGGATCCGGGAAAATAATATACTCTCCACTTGCGTGTTCGATACCGCTGTTCCGAGCAGAAGACAAACCTTCATTTTTTTTGTGAAAAACCTTTATCTTAGGTTCTTTTTTCTCCCAGTCATCACATATTTGGGGACAATTATCCGGCGAACCATCATCTACAAGGATTAATTCAAAATCCTTATATGTCTGATTTAACAAACTTTCTATAGATTTGTTTAAGAATCTTTCTACTTTGTATATAGGAACCACTACAGAAATCATTGTATTATAGCTTTAACATGCTCCCTTTCTCATAAATACCTGAATTACAGTCTTGAAAAGGATCTTGATATCCAGCCACATACTCCAGTTGTCTATATACTCCTTATCAAGAGCAACTACTTCTTCAAAATCCGTTATCTCGCTTCTACCGCTAGTCTGCCACATGCCGGTTATACCGGGCTTAACTGAAAGCCTTCTCCAATGCCTTGTATCATACTTTGATACCTCATCCACTGTGGGCGGACGGGTACCTACCAAACTCATAGTACCGAACAAAACGTTAAAGAACTGTGGCAACTCATCTATCGATGTCTTACGTATAAATTTACCTACCTTAGTGATCCTGGGGTCATCATCCA
The DNA here is from genome assembly GCA_017620375.1 of Lachnospiraceae bacterium. GTDB lineage: Bacteria > Bacillota > Clostridia > Lachnospirales > Lachnospiraceae > RUG11977. Next base: position 27,487 of record JAFZQN010000080.1, on the reverse strand, counting down.
TTTTAAACATCAAGCCGCCGGATACTTTATTTTTTTCCATCAGCTCTTTCTTTTTTGCTTCGGCATCCTGTACCATACTTCTGAATTTAAACATCTTAAAATGTCTGCCGTTAAGCCCTACTCTTGTCTGTTTAAATATAACAGGGCCTTTTGAATCAAGCTTTATAGCGATAGCTGTGATCAGCATCGGTATTGCAAACACTATTATACCGACTATGCTGAATATAACATCAAATATCCTCTTTGCCGCTTTTGCATACACGTTCAACACTACGTTATGATATGTTACGGCAGGATATGTTCCTATACTGCATATAACAGAATGGGCACGACCTATACGATACGGGTGTACCAAGACACGAGCCACCAAACCCAGTTCCATACACAACTCAACATGTTTCTCAAGGTTTACCGGGTTTTTTCTGTGCTGCATAAAGAATACCTGATCTATGGAATTCTTATGGACTACTTCTTCAAGATCGTCTATAGTCCCGAGGAACGGTGTATCATCTCCCTCAGGATATGTTGTTGTCTCGGATATATATCCTATAACCTCAGCACTCATACTATTGTGCTTTAAGAAACGTATTACTCTCTCGTAATCTGTCTTAGTGCCTACAAGCAGTGTCCTAACAGCATACATCCTTGTTCTTCTGAGCACCCATCTTGTAAAAAAAGCACTAGTAATTAACAGAAGATACTCTGTTACAAGAAATACAACATAAAACCTGGTTTCTACTCCACAATGCCCAACATAAAAAGCAAGTATTGTTACAACCAGATTCGCAGCAATAAATGACCTGGTCAAATAACTAAGCCATCTGTCTATATAAAAGAATAAGGTCGTATCATAAAGTCTCTTGTTTTTATTAAATACAATGATAAGTAATACTGAGCTTGTACATACCAATAGGTAATCTATATTTGCAAAACTCTTGCCCTTATCTATAGCCGACGCGATAATATATGCCAAAATACCAAACAGTACATCAAAGCACATATACGCAATATTTATATTAGCATGTCTGTGACTGCCCCTCATGATCGCAACACGCTACCGACATAATAATCCGTTATGAATCGGTATGCTCTCCCATCTTTTTTGGTATAATATCGAAAATTTAATTCATACTTTTTCAATTTATTATTATACCACAACTTGAGCACATATGCTAATTCTTTTTTTAATAAATTCAGAGAAACAGCATACCACAAAATATATTTCTCTTGTGTATTTTTAACAAAAAAGTTATAATTTAAGAAAAATAGATAAAAAAGGATAAAGTTATAAATGCACAGATATAAAATTTATGGTATTATATTGGAGTCTGAATTTGAATTGAATCTTCTCGTTCCGGCAGGAGATTCAGATACAGTGCAAGATGTGATAACAGTAAGAGAAAGAGATGTTGAAACTGATGTTATCCGTTTTTTGGCGGAACATGATGCCGTAGAAAAATTATATGAAATAGGCCTTAATAAATCCGCTTTTTATAACAGGGGTGGGTTCTATCTGATACAAAACGGCAACGAAATTTGGGTCAAAATAAAAGAAGGTTACGATTATGATACGATTTCTGTATGGATTACAGGGTTTTGTCTTTCCATCGCACTCTTACAAAGAGGCGTATTAACCATTCATTGCAGTGCTGTATCAACAAAAGAAGGGGCTGTTCTAATTTCGGGTACCCCTGGAGCAGGGAAGTCTTCCCTTGCCGGAAAATTATTGGAAACCAGACTAAGACTGTTAGCAGACGATGTAGCCGGTATTCGCTTTAGCAATGATGAATGTCTGGTATATCCCGCTTTCCCTTTCCAAAAGCTTTGTTCAAATGAGATTGAAAAAAGAGGACTTGATAAAAAAAATCTTATTTACATAAACGAAGATAAAGACAAATATCTTGTTCCTGTTAACGATATTTTCGAATACAATCCTCAAAAAGCAAATTCTTTTTTTTATATTATTAAGGCCCCTGTAGAAGAACTAACTATACGAAAGTTAAGCGGATTCGAATGTTTTATGTCCATACGGGATAATCTGTTCTTACACCGTCTTAAAGGGTCATGGGAGAATTCAAAGGAAGTTATTGATATGTGTATGAAAACAGCCTCAAAATTTAAGATATACCTTATTATAAGACCCGAGAACAAAGATACACTAGACGAAATATATCACAAGGTTCTATCCTTGATTTAACAGGCCTATTAATTTATATAATTAATTTCTATCATATTTGTTAGAAACCTTGAAAACCATTTCATTAATCTGTATTATTAAACAAGAAAACTATGTGAAGCATAGAATTTTTATTATATTTTTGGAGGAATAAATAATGAAGACTTGGAAAAATGCAGAAGTTGTAGTTCTTAACATTGGCGAGACCGCTAATGGTGATTTTAATGTTTATCAGGAAATAAAGTCCGATGGTACTCTTTATGGCTATGTTCAGGAAGCAGCTACATGGCAGTGTGCACTTCCTCAGAATCAGCAGCAGGCTACTACCGAGTATGGTAAAGAAGAAGCAACCACAGGTGCAAGATCATAATTGTTTTCCGGCTCATACCCTTGTCATTTATGACAAGGGTTATTTTTTTACTATTAACTATTCCCCCATAACATGAGGTTTTATAATGAGTAGCATTTTTGGTCTGATAAACAAGTACACTTTTTCCATGGAAATCGATAAAGAGATAAAAGGGATGCAATCCTGGAATCTCCCTTATGGAAAATACAATAATAAAATCATTCAATCAAAGGATTACTATATCGGTTGCTGTCAAGATAGAATCAATCAAAGCATTGATACTAGTGAACCAGTGATAAGTAACAATAGCCGGATATATGCCATTGATGCATTAATATACAATAGATCTGAACTGCTAGAAGATTGTTCAGTTCCTCCCACTGTATCTGATGAACAATTATTAATTTCCTATATAACCGCAAGAGGACTCTCTGCACTCAAAAATATTAACGGAGATTTCTCAGGAGCCATCTATAATTCTGAAAAAAAAGAACTTACCCTATTCCGAGATCATATGGGGATTAGACCCTTATTCTATTGCATCGAGAATGATTTTATTGCTTTCTCCACCGATATCAGAGGTCTTACCGGTATTCAACGTGCAAATATAACTCTTAATGAACAATGGATTTTTAGAAGCATTATGGGATACAAAACTTTAGGCCTCGAGGATACCGAATATTCTAACATTTTTTGTGTCAAACCAGGAACCTGTCTGACGATAAAGTTTAATAATGGCAAATTTGATCAGTCATCCATAAAATTCTGGGAATTAGGTAAGAAAAAAATCAAGTTTAACAGCGACCTTCAATACAAGAATAACCTTAAAGAATTAATCACCGACTCCATAAAACGGAGACTGGATGTGATTACCGGAGATGTAGGCGCTGAACTATCCGGAGGTCTTGATTCGGGTGTGATCAGCATTTTAATTCATAAACTTGGCAGAAAATGCTATTACTTTTCGTGGTCAGATTCTCCTGATAATCTGCCATACTCTGACGATGATGAAAGATTAGTAATAAAAGATATTTGCGATCAGGAAAAAATAACTTGTAATTACAGGCATTTTATCCCTGATATGACTATGCCTCTCCAAAATAATTATAAGATATGCAATGAAATAACAACCGATAATCTCTCAGAAGATGACTTTGTTACCCCGCCGTACATTAATACGATCAAAATCACCGAAACAAGCCTTTTTATGAACTATTATGGGATAAAAGCTATCTTTACAGGACATGGCGGTGACGAAGGCGTCAGTCATCGTGCTGATCCGTTTGAAATGTATCATAGTCATGAATATTTTGATTATTTCAAATATATGTATGCGCGATTAAGCGGACAGCCACGCCGACTTATAAGGACGATAAAGAGCATCAGAAATAATATTGCCAGCGGGAAGAAAAGTCTTCGTAACCCTTTTTCTTGCCCAATCAATGCAAAAGGATTAATTAATGACGTTTTTTCACAAGAACATAAAAAGGATGCCCCTTCAAAACTATACTTTAATATTGATACAAAAAAGTATATTTTGACCGGCGGAAGTCGAAATCGATTAGACAATGTATCGCTACAAGGTGCATTTTGTGATGTAAGATATTTAATCCCATATCTGGATTATCGTGTAATTGATTATGCCGTATCCATTCCGAGGCAGCAATTTTTGAAGCCGGGTCAAAATCGCAGTATCTTTCGTGAAGCTTTTAAGGATATTATGCCCCCTTCATTATATAAATTAGTTGAAAAGTCAACTACCAGCAAAAAAAATCTTCCTAATGATCCAAACTGGTATGATAAGTACTTATCTATGAAGAATGCAGTTGTTTCCAAACTTGATGAAGCAACCTGGGGTAAATACATAGATTTTAACAAACTAAGAAACTTTGTCAATAAAGAAAAACCAACTTATGAAGAAAGTATACAAGATATAAGAACCATTAACTGCCTAAATAACTTGATCAGTGCACAACAGACTCTCAAAAAAACCAGAGAAATTTCCCTATCATTATAAAAAGTTCTCATTAATGATCTTTCTCGGTTACTCCTTAACTGATCGCTTTCTTAATAACTCTGTCAAAATACTTGCAATCACTTTTAATACCCTGTTTTTGACAATTTTTGAAGTCAAAAGCCCTCTAAATCCTTGTATAACAAGGGCTTTGGGGGCTTTATTCTTTACTATCTCATAGACTGTGTTAAAATCTACCATTTTTGTCGGCTGTCTGTAACTCTTGTCCTAATATAGAAGGGAATATAGCCGGCGTCTTTGATCTTCGTCATCTTCATATCCCTAATCACTTTGAGTATTGTTTCATAGGTAAATTTATTACAATTCTGTTAGAAGTCTTGCACAAATGCATGTTGATAATATAATATACTAATGAAAATAATCGTTAATTCATTTGGGATATATTATTTCGACTTGAGTTTTTATACAAAAGAATTAGTTATCAGGAGCTTCTGTGGAAGATTTTAGTATTGAACTTGCCGGCATTCCTATAAATGTCAAATGCAAGTATGAAGAGAATAAGACATTTTTTACAGGATATTATACTTCAAAAAAACCTGCTTTTTCGGTTGAACCTGACGAAGAGACCATTATTGGTGTTCAAGCGGATTTTGATGTCTTAAATGAGTCAGAAGGAAGTCCAAAGGTCGCTTATCCTAAAAGTTTTCTAGAAAACAATGCAATTCATATTCTAATTGCAGACAAATTAAGCGAGTATAACGCAATAATGCTTCACGGATCCGCGCTTGCCATAGATGGCAAAGGAATAATCTTTACCGCCAAAAGCGGCACCGGGAAAAGTACTCACACCAGACTTTGGCGAGAAGTATTCGGTTCAAGAGTTCAGATGATCAATGACGACAAGCCTCTGATCCGTGTTGATGAAATGAAAGTCTATGGTACTCCATGGAACGGAAAGCATCATCTTAGCAACAACATTGCTGCACCACTAAAAGCGATAGTAAAACTTGAAAGAGCTACAGAAAACCAAGTTAAACCGCTCGGAGTTAAAGAATCGTTGGACATGTTAATGAAGCGTACTCATGTACCAACAAATCCTAGTCAAAAAGCTCTAGTCATGAATTTATATCTTAAATTGGTTGGAAGCCTTCCCTTTTACAAACTTGAATGTAATATGGATCCAGAAGCGGCTCAAGTAGTTTACAATACTATAATTAACAATAAATTCATTTTAAATAAGAACGGAGGTGAAACAAATGAAGAAGGCATATGTAACTCCAGAGGTTGAGGTTCTTACATTTTCTGCAACTGAATGTATACCTTACAATCCTCCCACACCCAAGGAGATTCTTTCTTCTACCGGTGAGGTTATCGGTTATGAAGAAGTAGAACAACCGAAAAATGTATGTGGTGGATATACTGGTATGAAGACGGTCCATTACAAAAAGAAGAGTTGGTGGTTTTGGCCTTGGTTCTAAAAACCCCACTATCTACTTGGGTTTTGTCGAGCTTCCTAAGCAGGTTAGGGATCTCAGCATAATCGAAGAACGTGTAATTAAATCAAGATATACAAAGAGCTGCAGTGATTCTGTAGCTCTTTGTTTTTAAGATCTCATAACCCTTCTATCAATATCAGACCCAGATTATTAATACCCGTTACTTCTTTTATAAACCCGCTCCGAGAAGTTAACCAAATAGCATTTTTATCAGTTTTAAAACTGCCAGTTTACGATCTGTCAGTTTTAAAACTGATATATGGTGTTTGATTATCAAAAATCCTTCCGGACAAAAAAGTTACTATATTATAAAGCAAAAATATTTTTTCTTTCGTCATTTTACCCATATTGACTTGCCACAAACTCTATGCTACAATGATTTTGTTCTTTTTTTAGGACAACCGACATTTATATAGGTAGAAAAGCATTAAGAGGTTCAAAATGAAAAAAGTAGGCATCATCATGGGAAGCAAGAGCGATCTTCCCAAGCTCGAAAAGGCAGTAGATATCTTAAAGAGATTTGAGGTTCCTTATGAAATACATGTGTTTTCAGCACACAGGACGCCTGTAGAGGCAAGAGACTTCTCCGTTAACGCCAGAGCCAACGGATTTGGAGTTATCATAGCCGCTGCCGGAATGGCAGCACACTTGGCAGGAGCCATTGCAGCCAATACCACCATACCCGTTATCGGCATACCCGTAAATGCATCTTCCTTAGGCGGTATGGATGCTCTCCTTTCTACGGTACAGATGCCTTCCGGCATACCGGTTGCGACCGTTGGTATAGACGGTTCGAGCAATGCAGCACTGCTTGCTATAGAAATCTTATCGCTTAATGATGATACCCTTGCAGATAAATTGGATAAAGAACGAAAGGCCAATTCAGAAAAAGTTTTACAGGCAAATACAGAAGTTGCCATGGTTTAACCATGACAACTTCTTGGTGTTTTATAAATACAAAGTAAATGCAATAAAATACTATAAACCAAAGCTTACAAACGGAGGAAAACCATGAACAACAGTTTCAGCGAAAGCTACAAAGCAGCCGGTGTTGACATCACCGCAGGCTACAAGGCAGTGGAGCTCATGAAGAGCAGCATCGCCAGGACCAAAACATCTGAAAGCACCCCTGATATCGGAGGTTTCGGAGGACTCTTTGTTCCCAATATCGCCGGTATGAAGGAGCCCGTACTCGTCAGCGGTACCGACGGTGTTGGTACAAAGATCAAGCTGGCATTCCTGATGGATAAGCATGATACCGTAGGTATTGACTGCGTAGCTATGTGTGTAAACGACATCATCTGCTGCGGCGCACGTCCCATGTTTTTCCTTGACTATATCGCATGCGGCAAGAACATCCCCGAGAAAATAGCTACCATCGTAGGCGGTGTGGCTGAAGGCTGTGTTCAGGCAGGCTGTGCACTTATCGGCGGCGAGACTGCTGAGCATCCCGGACTTATGCCCGAGGAAGAATATGACCTTGCAGGCTTTTCTGTAGGTATCGTTGATAAGGCAAACGTTATCGACACCTCAACACAGAAAGCAGGCGACGTAGTTATCGCCCTTCCTTCAACAGGTGTTCATTCAAATGGTTTTTCACTCGTTAGAAAAGTATTCAATATAGAGCATACCAATCTTACCATCCCGATCCCCGAGCTCGGCGGCAAGGGTCTTGGCGAGACACTTCTTACTCCTACCAAGATCTATGTAAAGCCCATCCTGGCGCTCATCGACGAAGTTAAGGTTAAGGGTATCTCCCATATCACAGGCGGCGGCTTCTATGAGAATATCCCGAGAAGCATAAAGAAGGGCTTGGGCGCTCGCATAAAGAAGTCAGACGTAAGAGTTCTTCCCATCTTCAACCTCCTTGCAAAAGAAGGTAAGATCGATGAGCATGATATGTTCAACACCTACAACATGGGTGTAGGCATGAGCGTTATCGTAGCTCCCGAGGATGTGGACAAGGCTATCGCAAATCTTAAAGCTAACGATGTTGATGCATATGTCATCGGTGAACTTGTTGAGGGTATCGATGGAGTTGAGTTGGTATAAATTTCAATCAGAGGGAAAGTTCTCTGATTGAAAAGAAAGGAACTCTCATGAATAAAACCAAGATCGCAGTTTTCGTTTCCGGTGGCGGAACAAACCTGCAGGCACTTATAGATGCCGAAAAGGCAGGAAAGATACCCCACGGTGAGATAGCCCTGGTGGTTGCCAGCAAACCCGGAGTGTTTGCTTTAGAGCGTGCTGCAAAAGCAGGTATCAAGTCAGTAGTAGTCGAAAGGAAGAAATATCCCGACAAGCCCTCCTTTGAGGCAGACCTTAAAAAGACTCTGGATGAAAACGGGATACAGATGATAATCCTGGCCGGCTTCATGCTGGTGCTTTCGGCAGACTTTGTAAAGCAGTATCCCGATAAGATCATAAATGTACACCCCGCTCTTATCCCCTCCTTCTGTGGAGACGGATTCTACGGGCTGCATGTACATGAAGCAGTATTAAACTACGGAGTAAAGGTAACCGGCGCTACCGTTCATTTCGTAAACGAAGTGACCGACGGCGGCAAGATCATCCTTCAGAAGGCCGTAGATGTGTTAGACGGTGATACCCCGGAAGTTTTACAAAAAAGAGTAATGGAACAGGCCGAGTGGATCATACTTCCGCAGGCTGCCGAAATTGTGGCAAAGAAACTTAGCGAGGCTTAACACCTCATCAGTCAGCTTACGCTGACAGCTTCCCCTCTGAGGGGAAGCCTTAAATAGAAAATCAAGATATCAAATTAGGAGGCCGTATGTCAGAGGACAGAACAAAATACATATCCCCGCTTTCAACACGTTATGCCAGCGACGATATGCAGTACATTTTCAGCGAGGAATTTAAATTCCGTACATGGAGAAAGCTTTGGATCTCACTTGCAAGATCTGAGCAGAAATTAGGACTTAATATCACTGACGAGCAGATAGCCGAGCTTGAAGCTCATGCTACCGACATCAACTTTGATGAAGCAAAAGCCAGAGAAAAGATTGTACGTCATGATGTTATGAGCCATGTTTACGCATACGGACTTCAGTGCCCGAAGGCAGAGCCCATCATCCACTTGGGAGCTACCTCCTGCTATGTAACGGACAATACCGATGTTATCGTTTTAAGAGAGGCTTCAAAACTCGTTCTTAAGAAAGCCGGCCAGGTTATAAAGAACCTTTCCGAGTTTGCTGAAAAGTATAAAGCACTTCCCTGCCTCGCATATACCCACCTTCAGCCCGCTCAGCTGACCACCGTCGGAAAGCGTGCTACTCTCTGGCTCAACGAACTCCTTATGGACGTTGAAAACCTTGAGTTCCAGATGGGTAGACTTAAGCTTCTCGGATCAAAGGGTACCACAGGTACACAGGCAAGCTTCATGGAGCTTTTTGAGAATGATGAGGCTAAGGTAAAAGAGCTTGAGGCTCTTATCGCAGCAGATCTCGGATTTGAAGCATGCATGCCTGTATCCGGACAGACATATTCAAGAAAGCTCGACTCATTCTTCTTAAATGTACTCTCCGGCTTTGCACAGAGTGCATATAAGTTTACTCAGGATCTCCGTATCCTTCAGTCCTTCGAAGAAATGGAAGAGCCTTTCGAGAGCACCCAGATCGGTTCATCGGCTATGCCTTACAAGAGAAATCCTATGAGAAGTGAACGTATCGATGCACTTGCCCGTTACGTCATTATAGATTCACTTAACCCCGCCATGACCGCAGCTACCCAGATGTTTGAAAGAACTCTGGATGACTCCGCTAACAAGAGGATCAGTGTAGCAGAAGCATTCCTCGCAGTTGATGCGATCTTAAACATCTACATCAACATCTCCTCAGGACTTGTTGTATATGATAAGGTCATCACCCGCAGAGTTATGGAAAAGCTTCCTTACATGGCTACCGAAAACATCATGATGGAATCCGTTAAGCGTGGCGGCGACCGTCAGGAGCTTCATGAGAGACTCCGTGTTCATTCTCATGCTGCTGCCGCAGGTGTTAAGCTTGAAGGAAAGGCTTGCGACCTTATCGATCGTATCGCAGCCGATCCTGCATTTAAGTTAAGTGACGAAGAGCTCCGCTCTAACCTCGATCCTGCAAAGTATACCGGACGTTCCGTTTCCCAGGTTGAAGAATTCCTGGCTGATTTTGTAAAGCCCGTACTTGACAGGATCTATGAAGCACCGGTTGAAAGCGTATTAAACGTATAAAGGGGGTATTTCAAATGGCAGAAGAAATCGAGTTCCGTTATGACACACAGCTCCTTATCGAAGGAAAAGACCTTGATGAGGACGTTATCACCGATTACATCACCGCCAATTTAGTAGGTGACTGCTTACTTGCAGTAGGTGACGAAGACCTGATAAAGGTACATTTCCACACAAATGAGCCCTGGAAGCTCTTAGAGTACTGCGCTTCCATCGGCGAAATATATGACATAGTAGTTGAAGATATGATACGTCAGTCAAAAGGATTACACGGTTGAGCATGAGGAGGGGCCCGCTTCGCGGAGCGAAGTGGGAAGAGTCCTGGTGCTACGGCTCCGTTTTGCGAAGCAAAATGGAGTTACATATTGTCGAATGCCGCTATGCGGCGTTTGACAGTCGGTCCGCGCGACGCTTGGCGCGGTCATTCAAAGGAAACCCGTAGCAAAGCGGAGGGTTTCTATCATAATAACAAGGAGAAAAATATGTCACAGACAGTTGCCGTTATCGGCTCAGGCGGCAGAGAGCACGCCATCATCAAAGCTATTAAGAAAAGTCCTCTGGTTTCTAAGATTTATTGTCTTCCCGGAAACGGCGGGATCGCAGCAGATGCAGAATGTGTAAGCATCGGTGTTATGGAAACCGCAAAAATAGTTGATTTCTGCAAGGAAAAGAAGCCTGACTTCGTGATCGTCGCACCTGACGATCCGCTGGCAATAGGTACTGTAGATGCATTAAACGAAGCCGGATTCAAATGTTTCGGTCCTAAGAAAAATGCCGCTATCATTGAGAGCAGCAAGATTTTTTCAAAGAATCTGATGAAGAAATACAACATCCCTACTGCTGCTTATGAGGTATTTACCGAGTCTGAAAAAGCTATAGAATATCTTAAGACACAGGATATGCCCATCGTTATAAAGGCGGACGGCCTTGCTCTCGGAAAGGGTGTTATCATCGCCGAGACCTTGGACGAAGCTATAGAAGCTGTGAAAGAAATGATGGACGGCGGCAAGTTCGGTGCCAGCGGTGCCAAGGTTGTCATCGAAGAGTTTATGACCGGTCCCGAGGTAACGGTACTCTCCTTTACCGACGGCAATGTTGTGATCCCCATGATCTCTTCCATGGATCACAAGCGTGCACATGATAACGATGAAGGTTTAAATACCGGCGGTATGGGAACTGTTGCTCCCAATCCTTACTATACAGATGACGTAGCTAAAGAGTGTATGGAGAAGATCTTCCTTCCCACCATCAAGGCTATGAACGCTGAAGGCAGAACCTTTAAGGGATGCCTCTACTTCGGACTGATGATCACTCCCAAGGGTCCGAAGGTTATCGAATACAATTGCCGTTTCGGTGATCCCGAGACACAGGTAGTACTTCCCCTTTTAGAGTCCGATCTCTTTAAGATCATGGTAGCTACCGCTGACGGAAAATTAGCCGAGACAGAAGTTAAGTTCTCAGACAAGTCTGCCTGCTGCGTTATATATGCTACAAAGGGCTATCCCGAGAAATATGAAAAAGGGCTTCCTATGGAGCTTCCCGAGACAGACGCTGATTCCTATATTTACGTAGCCGGTGCCAAGAAGGCGGAGGACGGTTCTCTCCTCTCCAACGGCGGACGTGTACTTGGTGTAACAGCAGTTGCTGATACCTTAAAAGAGGCAGTTGATAAAGCATATGCTCTTACAAAGAAAGTCAAGTTTGACGGCGGCTTCTATCGTAACGATATCGGAGCAAGAGCTTTAAAGGCATTAAAATAAGAACAATATTTTTCTGAACAATAACATATAAGGAGCACACCATGGTTTACAGAGTTTATGTAGAAAAGAAAACAGGACTTGACCTTGAAGCAAAGTCACTTAAATCGGATATCGATGCACTTCTTCAGATCAAGGGTGTTAAAAAGGTAAGACTTTTCAATCGTTATGATGCAGAAGGTCTTTCCGAAGAACTGTTTGGCAAGAGCTGTAAGACAGTATTTGCTGAGCCCCAGCTCGATGATATCTTCTCAGAGGAAGATTTTGCAGGTATCAAGGCAAACGCAGACCGTATTTTTGCGGTAGAGTACCTTCCCGGACAGTTTGATCAGCGTGCCGATTCAGCTGCACAGTGTATTCAGATCATCTCCCAACAGGAGCGTCCCGCTATACATACCGCAAGAGTTTATGTACTTACGGGCAGCATCTCGGACGACGAATTCGCAGCTATCAAGCATCACGTTATCAACCCCGTAGAGGCTAGGGAAGCAAAGCTTGATACATTTGAAACCTTGAAGGTTGTATATGAATGCCCCACCACCGTTGAAACCATGGACGGCTTTATAGATCTTGACAGAGACGGTCTCGATGCTATGGTAAAGAGACTCGGGCTTGCAATGGACCTTGATGACATTGCTTTCTGTCAGGAGTATTTCAAAAAGGAAAAGAGAAATCCTACCATCACTGAGATCAGAATGATCGATACTTACTGGTCTGATCACTGCCGCCATACCACATTCCTTACCACTATTGATAGCGTAAGTTTCGAGGATAAGGAATTGCAGGAGGCATATACAAACTACGTAAACATCCGTAAGGAGCTCGGACGTACAAAGCCCATCAACCTGATGGATATCGCCACCATCGGGGCCCGTTACTTAAAGGCTAAGGGTAAGCTCTCAAAGCTTGACGAGTCCGATGAGATCAATGCATGTACAGTTAAGATCGACGTTGATGTAGACGGCGAGACCGAGAAATGGCTCCTTTTATTTAAGAATGAAACACATAACCATCCTACCGAGATAGAGCCTTTCGGTGGTGCCGCTACATGTATCGGCGGTGCTATCCGTGATCCGCTCTCGGGTCGTTCCTATGTATACGGTGCTATGCGTGTGACCGGTGCTTCGAACCCCTTAAGACCTATCAGCGAGACACTTTCCGGTAAACTTCCCCAGAGAAAGCTTACATATACTGCGGCAGCAGGATACAGCTCATACGGTAACCAGATCGGTCTGGCTACAGGTATCGTAGACGAGCTCTACCATGACGGCTATCAGGCAAAGCGTATGGAGATCGGTGCTGTTATCGCAGCCGCTCCCGAAAGATGCGTACGTCGTGAGTGTCCCGAGCCCGGCGATATCGTTATCCTGCTTGGCGGCCGTACCGGTCGTGACGGCTGTGGCGGAGCTACTGGTTCTTCAAAGAAGCATACTTTAGAGTCCCTTACCACCTGCGGTGCTGAGGTTCAGAAGGGTAATGCTCCCGAGGAAAGAAAGCTTCAGAGACTTTTCAGAAACGAAACCGCATCCCGTCTTATCAAGCGTTGTAATGACTTCGGTGCCGGCGGAGTATCCGTAGCTATCGGAGAATTAGCAGACGGTCTTGATATCAACCTTAACGCAGTACCCAAGAAATATGACGGTCTTGACGGAACAGAGCTTGCCATTTCTGAATCCCAGGAGCGTATGGCTGTAGTCGTAGCCGCTGAAGATATGGATAAGTTCATGGAGCTCTGTGCAAAAGAGAACCTTGAGGCTACAAAGGTAGCTGTGGTTACCGAAGAGAAGCGCTTAAGAATGCACTGGAATGATGCAACCATCGTTGATATCTCCAGAGAATTCCTTAATTCAAACGGCGCAGAGAAGCATATCGATATTGAGACAGCTTCTGCAGCAGATTTTGAAAAGACCTATCCTCTCTATACAAAGGAGAGTCTTACCAATCCCGCTATTACACCTGTTGACTTAACTGCGGATCCTTCAAAGTTAAGCTTCAAGGAAAAATATAACACCCTTGCCGGCGACCTTAATGTCTGCTCAAAGCAGGGCTTATCCGAAAGATTTGACTCCACCATCGGTGCAGGCACAGTACTTATGCCTTTCGGCGGAAAGAACCAGATAACACCTATCCAGGCTATGGTTCAGAAGATCTCCGTTGAAAAGAAGCATACCGATACCTGTTCACTTATGTCATGGGGCTACAATCCTTTCATTACAGAAAAGTCCCCTTATCACGGAGCTTACCTTGCAGTAGCTGAGTCGATCGCTAAGCTTATCGCTACCGGTGCTAAGTATAAGGACATCTACTTAACCTTCCAGGAGTTCTTTGAGAAGCCCATGAAGGAAAGCAAGCGCTGGGGCAAGCCCTTATGTGCACTCCTTGGCGCATTAAAGGCTCAGCTTGACTATGAAGCTGCTGCCATCGGCGGAAAAGACTCCATGAGCGGTTCCTTCGAAAAGCTTGATGTTCCGCCCACACTTGTAAGCTTTGCAGTTACCACCACCAAGATCGGCAACATCATCTCACCCGAATTCAAGGCTGCACTTAACAACGTATACCTTTTAGAGCCCGAGAGAGATAAGCATGGCATCCCTACTCCGGATTCCATGAAGAAGAACTTCGCTATCATTGAAAAATGCAACCAGCTCAGCGGTATCAAGGCTATGTACACACCCGGTATCGGCGGTATAGCTGAAGCTGTTATGAAGATGTGCTTCGGTAACAGCATCGGCTTCAGATACGCCGACTCCGTAACAGAAGACGATATCTTCTCCTACAGTTATGGTTCATTTATTATAGAAGTAAGTGATGCATTAGAGAGAAAGGGTCTTCTTTCCGATCTCACAGAAAATGCAAAGATCCTGGGTCGTACAGAGGAAGAAGAAGCAATCTTCTTTGGCACAGAGAAATTAGAGCTTGTGGATCTGCTTAAGGTTTACAACGGAAAGCTTGAGAAAGTATTTCCTATGGAAACAGCTTCTGTAGAAAAGAAAGCTTACGAGAAATTTGATTACAACGAGAACGTTGAAAGAATCAGCTATAACGGCCCCGCACTTAATAATGCTAAGCCTAAGATTCTTATCCCTGCATTCCCCGGAACAAACTGCGAGTTTGATTCCGCAAAGGCTTCAAGGGATGCCGGCTTTGATCCCGAGATCATCGTTATCAAGAACTTAACAGCTGACGCTATCACCGATTCTGTTAACTACTTTGCAAATGCAGCTAAGGATGCACAGGCAATCTTCCTTCCCGGCGGTTTCTCCGGCGGAGACGAGCCTGACGGATCAGCTAAGTTCATCATCGCATTCCTTCGTAATCCTAAGGTTACTGAGGCAGTTGAGAACTTACTTTACAAGAACGACGGACTTATGTGCGGTATCTGTAACGGCTTCCAGGCATTATTAAAGTCAGGCCTGCTGCCTTACGGACACATCATCGAGACCGATGAAAACAGCGCAACACTTACGTTCAATACCATCGGACGTCACCAGTCTAAGATAGTAAGAACCCGCGTATGTTCAACAAAGTCACCTTGGCTTGCCGATACCAAGATCGGTGATGTATATAATGTAGCAATCTCACATGGTGAGGGCCGCTTCTTCTGTGATGAAGCTCAGATCAGAAAGCTTGCCGCTAACGGACAGATCGCTACCCAGTACGTAGACCTTACAGGCACACCTACTTCGGACATCCTCTTCAACCCGAACAATTCAGCATTCGCTATCGAGGGTATCACCTCTCCCGACGGTAGGATCTTCGGTAAGATGGGCCACAGCGAGCGTTACGATAAGGGTCTGTACAAGAACGTAGCAGGTAACTACGAGATCAATATGTTCAAGGCTGCCGCTAAATACTTTGCATAATTTATCACTATAATCAAAACCCCGAACTTTTTACAGTTCGGGGTTCTTTTTAAATCATTGTTATCAATATATCGCTTTATCCAGATCTGCATACTCTGCATACAGATCCTGTGCCGGCTTTCGGTCAAGTTCAATGATCTGTAATACATCTTTATCCTGCATTTTATCCTGGATATATTTATATATAAAGTCATCTCTAAACCCTATTATTTCCGCATCTTCCGGAAGACCGCAGACATATACTCTCTTTATATTCGCCCACATGATCGCTGACAGGCACATGGGACAGGGAAATCCGGTCGCATATATCTCACAGCCGCTTAAGTCATGGGTGTTTAATTTCTTTCCTGCCGCTCTTATAGCCTCAACCTCTGCATGAGCTGTCGGATCGTTATTGGCTAGTACATGATTACTTGCAACAGATATTATCTCTCCGTCCTTCACCACTACTGCCCCAAAAGGTCCTCCGATATTCATCCTCATTGTTTTATCGGCTTCCTCTATTCCAAGCTGCATTATCTCTAAGTCATTCATTATAGTATTCCTTTCAACCGTTCCTCTTTACAAAGTATACCATTCCCTTGCATGTTTGTCCATGTCATATCCGATAATACTCTGCAAACGAATTGTTTATAACAGCACAGATACTATGATTCCGGCAACAATTATGCATGCACATATGAACTTGTGCAAGATCTTTTTCTCATGGAATATGAACTTACCGGCAAGTATGGTGACAAAACAGCAGGACTGCTTAATAAGCGTCATAACGGTAACTTTGCTGTCCGGATCCGCATTTGCTATAAACAGGCAGCGGTCGGCAATAACAAAAAGAATGGCAAGCAGCCATATCCAGTAGTTTTTAAGGGCTGACTTTAAGTTGAATACCGGTGTTTTTTCGGCTGAATGTACAGCTATGGGAGCATTGTCATTAGAAGAAAGTTTTTCACTCTTTTTATTATTTATAACAATAACCGCTACAACATATATACTATAATATATTACTAAGTAAAGCATGTACCAGAACTGAAGATGTCCTTCCGATATGGAAGTAAATGTCATCAGGACTTTATCGAGTATTCCCGATACGGAATTGAGCATGCAGGATAAAAACAACAGGAAAACATGGATGGCAGGTATATTTTTGTCATCTGTGTGTTCTGCTTTTTTGTGGGGTTCGGCTTTTAGAAGCAATAAACCAAGAGCTACCAGAAAAAGACCCAGAAGCTGTCCGGTTCCAAGTGTTTCTTTCATGATCAAAACACCAAATAGTGTAGCAAAAAGGACTCTGGAAAGATCAAGGATACCGTACAGACTGATAGGGATATATCGGATGGAGTTAAAACTAAATATCCAGGCTAAGAATATCGCAAGAGATTTAAACGCTACAACGACAAGAGTTGAAGCTTCTTCATTAAAGGCACCCCGTATTTCAGGTATTACTATGATGAATGACAAAAGGGTATACAGAAAAAGCACTTCCAAAGTAGTGTTCTTTTCCAATGCTTTTTTCTTTAATACCTCCCGCATACCCTTGATCAGTCCGTATGCGAGCACCAGTAATACCCAGGTCATGTCTTTAATTCCTTTCAAAATAATAAACCTTTGTGATTTTATTACTTTGTTAATGAAAAATCAAGTAGAAGTTTTTATTCGGAAAATTTCCCAATATTCTAAAAAGTAGTTGACATTTATACCTCAAAGTAGTATATTACGTACTATATTTTTCAATTTGCCAAGGAAAGGAGGACCCATATGCGTAATCTGTATGCTGCAACCGTATATACTTGTGATCAGTCTATGAAGTCATATCGTATTCATAGATGTGTTTTTGTGTATCGGGATTTAGCGCGGATGAGATAGGGTCTGTCAAACATGCCTTGTATGTTTGATATGGTTCATGATAATGACCACCTGTCCTACCGGCAGGTGGTTTTTTATTGAAGAAAACTCTCCATTACATTACGAGTTTTCTTTGATGGATCGCGCCAGGCGTCGCGCGAACCGACTGTCATCACTGCGAAGCAGTGATGACGTATCAAGGAGGTGAAAGTGTGGAAGAAAAGAAAAGCAGTAAGATCAAACGTACCAGAGCCCTGAAAAACAACTTTTTTGCCTGCGGGTTACTAATGCGGTTATGCCCCAAGCTGGTTGTACATGAGGGTGTATCCCGTTTTCTGGGGTATTTTGAATGGCTGTTCTACAGTGCATTCTTTATGAGGTACGTGATCAATTCTTTGGAGACCGGCGAAAGCTTTGGAAGGATACTGACATTCATTATCATCGTAGTCATAGTATTCAGCAGTATGTCGCTGTACGACAGTATCCTAAACGGAAGAGTGTATCCCATAAGCCGGGCTGTAGTAAATAAAGGGCTGTACTCAAAGCTTTTTAAGAAATCCAGAAATGTTGAACTGGAATGCTTTGAAAACAGTGACTTTTACGACAAATACACTCTGGCTATGGAAAAAGCGGATGACCGTCTGATCCAGACTGTCGAGGTAGTATTCGGTACCGTATTCGGATTTATCGCCAGCATATGTGCATTTATCTTTATGTTCCAGGTAGATAAGCTCTCCGTTTTGTTCATCCTGTTCCCGATCATCGGTAATTTCGTGTTCAACAGGAAAAACAGCAAGCTTGATTACGTAAGAAATAAGGACATGGCGCCCTATAACAGGCGGATAGCTTATATCAACCGTGTTATGTACCTTCCCGAATATGCTAAGGAAATGCGATTGACAAATGTCTTTTCCCTTATGAAACAACATTACAGGGAATCTATACAGGGCCTTTCCGATGTTACCCAGAAGTATACCAAAAAGGCTATGATCAACCACTGGCTCTACGTCATGTTCACCTTCACCTTTATCTTTGAAGGTCTGCTGATATACGGTGCATACAGAACTCTGGTCAGCCAGACCATGAGCCTGTCGCAGCTGGCAGTTATCACGAGCATGATGGTATCCACCACCTGGATTCTGATAGGATTTACCGATTCATTGACCAACCTCTTTAAAAACGGACTCTTTATCGAATACTTAAGGACCTTCCTCGAGTATAAGGAAAAGATCCCGGAGGATATGGAAGGTGCCGATCCCGGAAATACCATCAAGTCTATAGAATTCAGAGATGTATCTTTTTCCTATAAAGATAAGGAAGTACTCTCCCACCTTAATATGGAATTTAGAGGCGGAAAGACCTATGCTTTAGTCGGACATAACGGTGCGGGGAAGACCACACTTATCAAGCTCCTACTAAGGTTCTACGATCCAACGGAAGGTACCATCTTACTTAACGGAAGGGATATCCGTGAGTATGACCTAAAAAAATACCGTGCACTTTTTGCCACGGCATTCCAGGACCACAGAATGTTTTCCATGTCCGTACTTGATAACGTAATAATGGGAGAAAACGTCCCCAAAGAGCAACAGGAACAAAAGGTATGCGACGCACTGAAGCTCTCCGGAGCATATGATAAGGTCATGTCCCTGCCCAAAGGTATACAGACCACACTTACCCACGAGTTTGACGATGAGGGTGCAGTACTCTCCGGAGGCGAATTCCAAAAGATCGTGGTGGCCAGAGCCTTTGTAAAGGAGTGCCCGTTTAAGATCTTTGATGAACCGAGCAGCGCTCTCGATCCCATCGCGGAAGCAACTCTTTTCGATAACATCTACGAGTCCTGCCGTGAAAACACTCTTGTATTCATATCTCACAGGCTTTCCTCCGTACAAAATGCCGACTGGGTATATCTTCTCTCAGAAGGTACGGTAAAAGAAGCAGGTACACACCATATGCTTATGGAGCAGAACGGCATCTACGCCGATATGTACTCCAAGCAGGCCAGGAACTATCTGGCTATTTCTGAGGAAGGGGGTGTATCGGCATGAGTAAAGTATTTAAAAACCAGCTTTTCCTCTGGAAGCTCTGCTTTAAAACCTGCCCGGGATACATGATATATTTTCTGTATGACGGATTCCGTTACCAGGGTATCATTTTCTTAGAGCACGTGCTCGGTATACGTTATGTTCTTCACTGTGCCGAATTCCAGGAGCCTTTCTGGAAAGCATTCCTTTTCATCGGGATCATCATGGTGATAAACATGATCCAGATCGTACCGGACGGTTTGTTCATACACGGCTGGTCCTATAAATGTAAACCTAAGCTTTACAAAGCTTTAAAGGAAAAGATGTACGAAAAGGCAGCAGAGATAGACCTGTCCTGCTATGACGACCCTACCTATTATAATGACTTTGTATTGGCGGTTGCTGAAGCGGAAAGCTCGATAGACAGATTTCTCAGCATGTGCAATATGGCCATGCAGGGCCTGACCATCATTTTTACCACAGGTATTTTCTATCTCATGACAGACGCCATGGGCATACTCTTCGTACTGGCTTCCTTTGTATTAAGGTTTTTAGTATCAAGAGTACTGAACAAATTGAATTATAAAGTAAGGATCAAGGTAAATCCTTTGGAGAGAAAGCGTAATTATGTAAGCCGTGTATTTTACTTAAATGATTACGCAAAAGAGCTCCGTCTTCATCCGAATGTCGGAGATGCACTTGAAAAAGAATTTGCCGAAGCAAACGACAAGATCATCGAGGAACAGAAAAAGGTAAGTACCAAGCGCTCTCTCTTGCGCTTCACAAATATGTACCTGGTCGGTGATTTCATAATGGACGGGCTTTATATCACATACCTGGTATTCCAGGCAGCAGTACTTAAGACCGTTTCCTACAGTGATGCGGTCGTACTGTTTAACCGTACCGGCTCCTTACGTCGAGGCATGTCCAATATCGCGGATATCTTCCCCATGGCACAGGAAAACAGCCTGTACATCGATAAGATCCGTGCCTTCCTTGATTACGAGCCTAAGATAAAGAGACTTGAAGGCGACAAAGTACCCGTCGGAAATGCAGAGCTTAGCTTAGAGCATGTAAGCTTCAGATATAATGAAGAAGCTGATGAAACCTTAAAGGATATCTCTTTAAAAGTTAAGCCCGGCGAAAAGATAGCCATTGTAGGCTACAACGGTGCAGGTAAGACCACTCTTATCAAACTGCTCATGCGTCTCTACGATCCGACCTCGGGAAAGATAGTTTACCACGGAAGGGATATCAAAGAATACAGTCCTTACGAATACCATAACCGTTTTGGAGTAGTATTCCAGGATTATCAGATGTACGGTGCAACTTTATCGGAAAATGTAGTCATGGAATGGATGGATAAGGAAGAAACCGAGAAGAAAAAGGACGGCATAGTTGAAGCACTATATAAAGCCGGTTTCGAAAACAGGTATAAAACCCTGGACAGAGGTCTTGATACTCCCGTTACCACAGAATTTGACAAGGAAGGTATCAACTTCTCGGGCGGTGAATCCCAGAAGATCGCAATCTCCAGAGCGTTTTATAAGAATGCCGACATCCTTATCATGGACGAACCCAGCAGCGCACTTGACCCCATAGCTGAATACGAACTTAACAAAGCCATGGAGTCGGCTGCCAAAGGAAAAACCGTATTCTATATCTCCCACCGACTTTCCACTACAAGGGATGCCGACAGGATAATCCTGCTGGAAAACGGAAGGATAGCCGAGGAAGGTACTCACGAAAGCCTGCTTAAGCAAAACGGCAGATATGCAGAAATGTGGAACGTCCAGGCAGGAAGATATAAAGAAGCTATATAATGTGACAGGGGCAGTACCCCCGCTCCGCCGGTGTGACAGGGGGACGGTTCTCCTGTCACACCAATAAATTAAGGAGTGTCAACGGAAACTTTCCCGTTGACACTCCTTCTTATAAACTTATAGGTAAATTCCATGTTTTCATGCTACACAGCAGGCAAAACGTCTTTTGTGTGTTGCATTGCAAAGTAATTTTTGTACTCTTGTGCTACACAGCGAGCAAACCAGCTTTTATGTGTTGCATTGCAATGAGATTTTTGTGCTCTTGTGCTACATAGTTGGAACGACCGTCTTTTTGTGTAGCACCACTAAGAAAAAAACAACATAAAATGCTACACAGTTATCCAAATTGGACTTCTATGTAGCAAGAAGTAAGGAGTGTCAAAGGGATAATTTCCTTTAACACTCCTTCTTAATTATATCATCTTTACACCGCTGCACTTATCGATCACGTTGATGGTCCCGTCTGCGTTGTAGTTAAACTCGGCTACGCATACGCTTCTGTGGAACAGGCTGCCTCCGGGAAGCTCATCCGTATGATAGAAGAGATATGAGTGTCCCTTGAAATCACATACTCCGGGATGGTTGGTAAAGCACTTGCCCTCTTCCATTAAGATACCCTTATATTCCCAAGGACCTGTAGGTGAAGTTGATGTGGAATATGCCAGGTGCTCATTATGTCTCTCGCCCTCTGAAAATGCTGCAAATACCATATAGTAAAGGCCGTTTCTCTTGTAGAACCAGGGCCCTTCTCCGTACGTGGTACCGGTCATGTGTCCGCCCTTTCCGAATGCTTCCACAGTCATGGGGATCTTCTGTATACCTACCTCTTCGTTGAATGAGATCATATCTTCATTTAACAGAACATATCTGAGCTCGGGATTACCGAAATAAAGATAAGCCTGTCCGTCATCATCGATAAATACGGTAGGATCGATATCGTTCCAGTCACCCTCATCTACCAACGGATATCCGAGATCCTTGTAAGGACCCTCGGGCTTATCCGATACGCCTACAGCTATAGCCATTCCACCGTCCTTTTTATGTACAGGACAGTACAGATAGAACTTGCCGTTTCTTTCGATACACTGGGGTGCCCAGGCACGGTCATCAGCCCACTCGATATCATCGAGGGAAAAGATCTTGCCGTGATCGGTCCAGTTAACCATATCCTTTGTGGAGAAGCATCTCCAGTCAAACATGGTATAAAAATCGTTTATAAGCTTGTCCTCATCGTGAGTCGTATAAAGATATAAGGTATCATTATAGACCATGGGCGCGGGATCTGCCGTGTATATGTTTGTGATAATGGGGTTTTTGCTGTATTCTTCAGCCATTTTTCTTCCTTTCCTTCCGGATGGACCGGACTATAGTTTTATATTTCCCGTTTTATATTTTCACCGGGTCCACGGATAATGATAACAGACTTTGTTTTCAAAAGCAACTGTTTAAAAAAACGTTTTACCAGACTATCTTGTACAATTTTCCGGATAAAAAACACAAATAATTTGTGCTTTTTCTTGGGTCAAAAATACTTGACTTTGCAAAAAAGCCATTGTATAATAAAGTTTAATATTTTTCTACTGCATCCCCCGGAAAAAACGGCGGGAAGTACCTTATTTACTATGTTTTTAATATATTTTACATAATAAGGAGGATGACATGGCTTACTTTTTTGATGAACCTTCGCACACATTCAGCGAGTACCTGTTGGTTCCGGGTTATACATCACCTGACTGTATTCCCGCAAATGTTTCACTTCGTACACCCTTAGTTAAATTCAGAAAGGGGTCCGAGAAATCACCTATTTCTTTGAACATTCCCTTGGTTTCAGCTATCATGCAGTCAGTATCCAACGATACCATGGCTATAGCGCTCGCAAAGGAAGGCGGAATGTCATTTATCTACGGCTCACAGTCCATCGAGGATGAAGCCGCAATGGTAGCAAAAGTTAAATCCTACAAAGCAGGTTTTGTAGTAAGCGATTCAAATCTTAAAGAGGACGACACATTACAGGACGTTCTCGATCTCGTAGAAAGAAACGGACATAACACCATCGCTATCACAAGCGACGGAACAGCACACGGCAAACTCTTAGGTATCGTTACCAGCCGTGATTATCGTGTAAGCCGCATGGAGACTACTCTTCAGGTAAAGAGCTTCATGACTCCTTTAGAAAACTTAGTTACTGCTCCCGATACTACTACATTAAAGGAAGCAAATGATATCATCTGGGATAACAAGCTTAACTCCCTTCCTCTGATCGATGCAAACGGATGTCTTAAGTACATGGTATTCCGTAAGGACTATTCAGAGCATAAATCAAATCCCAACGAACTCCTCGATTCAAAGAAAAGATATATGGTTGGTGCCGGTATCAACACTCTCGACTACGAGACACGTGTTCCCGCACTTGTTGAAGCAGGTGCTGACGTACTCTGTATCGACTCTTCAGAAGGTTATACCTGCTGGCAGGAAAAGACCCTTAGCTTTATCCGTGAAAAATACGGTGACACCGTAAAGGTTGGTGCAGGTAACGTTGTAGACCGTGACGGCTTCATGTTCCTTGCAAAAGCAGGTGCTGACTTTATAAAGATCGGTATCGGTGGCGGCTCAATCTGTATCACACGTGAGCAGAAGGGTATCGGCCGTGGCCAGGCTACAGCAGTTATCGAAGTAGCAAAGGCTCGTGACGAATACTACAAGGAGACCGGTATTTACATCCCCATCTGTGCAGACGGCGGTATCGTTCATGACTACCATATGACCTTAGCACTTGCTATGGGTGCTGACTTCATCATGCTCGGACGTTATTTCGCACGTTTCGACGAGAGCCCTACAAGCAAGCTCATGGTTAACGGCCAGTATGTAAAAGAGTACTGGGGCGAGGGTTCCAACAGAGCACGTAACTGGCAGAGATACGACCTCGGCGGCAAGGCTAAGCTGAGCTTCGAAGAGGGCGTTGATTCATACGTTACATACGCAGGTCCTTTAAAGGATAACGTAGCTAAGTCACTTTACAAGGTTAAGTCCACCATGTGTAACTGCGGTGTACTTACCATTCCTGAGCTTCAGCGTGACGCTAAGATCACTCTCGTATCCGCAACATCCATCGTTGAGGGCGGTTACCACGATGTAATCCTCCACAACACACCCGGCGGATCACAGCACTAATTGAATTTCATGTGACAAGAGAACCCTTCTCTTGTCACATTTTTTATTATTAACGGGCGTGCTCCGATATATATTGCCACATCGCAGATTTATCGGATTTTGCATATTTCATATTCTTGTTATTTATAATTTAAGTAATGCAAAATCCTTATCAGACGTTTTCGCAGCGTGCAAACACGGCACGCTAACCGCGAAAAGTCTGCGCTTGCGCGGACAGCGAGTGGCAACACATATCGGAGTACGCCCTATTTATAATCTGAAACAATATAATGTGACAAAGAGACCCGTCCCCATTGTCACATTCCTTTGACATTATAAGGTTTAAATGATAATATTAAATACCGTAGATACTTTATAAAATAATTAAAAGAGGTTTTACTATGGCTGATAATAAACAAAATGAAACCGACAATGGCTTAGCTCCCGTTAAAAAGAAAAAAAGCCTCTCAAAAAAGCTGCTTAAAGCTTTTATCATACTCTTGGCTGTTATAGTTGTGATCCTGCTTGGTGCCAGGCTGTATTTCAGAATTCCGGTATCAGAATATTACAGTCACTCCGAGAAAGAATTCACCATCCCGGACATTAACAGCGGATTTATAGCACAGGGACTGACCTATGATGACAGAAGTGACTGCTTCTTCATGACAGGGTATATGAATGATAAAAGCTCTTCTCCTATATATATGGTAGAAAAGTCGACTAACAAATACGTTAAAAAACTTCTGATGCAGAATCCTGACGGAAGCGAATTTCACGGACATGCCGGCGGTATGACAGTACATGGCGACTATATTTACGTGGCCGGCAGCGGGGACTCATGTCTCTATGTTTTTTCATATGAAGATGCCATTAAGGCATCTGATAACTCGACTCTTAAAAGTATAGGTACCTTCCCCATGCCCGATGACATGAGCGTAGCCTTCACTTCTTCCGATGAAAATGTGATCTACGCAGGCGAGTTTTACAGAGCTGAAAACTATAAAACCGCAGAGAACCACAAGATGACCACTTCCGCAGGCGACTACAATCAGGCGTTAATGTTTGCTTACAGGTTTTCCGACAGTGCGGACGCATTATTCGGTATCGAGACCGAACCCTTTGAGGTTTATTCCATAACCGATCTGGTACAGGGTATGGACACCTATAACGGAAAGATCTATCTTTCCACCTCCTACGGCGTAGCATTTTCTCACATTTATGTATATGACAAACCTCAGAGCAAGAAGAACCTTGAGATAGCCGGTCTTACTCTCCCGCTCTACGAGCTGGATTCCGCATCTCTATCCAACACCTTTAAGTATCCGCCCATGTCGGAAGAGATCGTCTGCATAGACGACCGCATCTACACCATGTGCGAATCAGCTTCCAATAAGTACATCTTTGGTAAGCTGACAGGTGCTCACAAGTGTTATTCTACGGATATTTCCTGGGACTAGATGACAGTGGGGATTTCTGTTTGTTATATTTGATCGATCCTAAAAGGAGAGACATCAAGTCTCTCCTTTTTTTATTTTGCTGTGGGCGCAAAATAGCCCCGTTTAATTTGTTTTTATAATCCCAAAAACTATCTTGACAAAACAAAAAACAGGTTGTATTATTTGTATTACAATAACTAATACAAAACACACAATCTTTTTTCACCGGTGACTATAAATCAGATTGTAAAGGAGGAATCAAAATGCCTGACATTAAAGAATTATTACCGTTTCTTATCCCGCTTATCATAGTACAGTTTGTATTACTGGCCTTTACACTGCACCACATATTTACCCATAATACCTACAAAAGAGGAAATCGTACCCTCTGGGGCATCGTAGCCTTGATCGGTATGGAGTTTATAGGACCGATCCTTTATTTCCTCCTGGGTAAGGAAGATTCATAACGCTACCGAAAGGAACCGCATATGACAGACAGTAAATATATATTGGAAATAAACGGTCTCGAAAAAAGCTTTGGAGACAAAAAGGTGCTAAAGGGCGTAAACCTTATGATCCCCCACAAAAAAGTATATGGCTTTGTGGGAAGGAACGGCGCCGGAAAAACAACCACCATGAAGCTCATCTTAGGTCTTCTTAATGCAGACAAAGGCGAAATCCTGGTAAACGGCGAAAAAGCCACCTACGGAAATACCAAGACCAATCGGTTTATCGGATATCTGCCGGATGTCCCCGAGTACTACCCCTATATGACCGCCAAGGAATACCTCAATTTCTGCGGTGAGATCACCGATATGGATGCAAAAGATATCAAGCATAGGACCGCCGAGCTGCTGGAAAAAGTAGGTCTCGGAAATGAAAAGCACCGCATAAAAGGCTTTTCCCGCGGTATGAAGCAAAGGCTCGGCATCGCCCAGGCTCTGCTAAACAGACCTAAGCTCCTGATCTGCGACGAACCGACTTCAGCTCTTGACCCTGTAGGCAGAAAAGAGATACTCGACATACTTGTAGCTGCCAAAGAAGAAACCACCATCATCTTCTCCACCCATATACTTTCGGATGTAGAACATATCTGTGACGAAATGGCCCTGTTAAACGACGGAAAAGTCATCATGCAGGGAAGTATATCCGAGGTAAAGAGTAAAAGAAGGAGCAACTCCTTAGAGATCGTGCCTGAAAAAGAAGAAGATGCCGTATCAATATACCGCTACATCAGTAACTGTTCAGGTACCGCAACCAAGACCGATTCCGGCAGCATCATTCTAAAAGATGAATCCCTGCTCCCGGAGGTCCTGCGTTACTTAGCGGACAATACCATCCCGTTTATCCGTATAGAAAAACAGGAAG
>JAFZQN010000079.1 GCA_017620375.1 Lachnospiraceae bacterium | reverse complement strand
GCAGCAGAAAGGTATAAAGACATACATTTTGATGTATGCTACTGTTCACCGCTGATACGTGCAAAGGAAACAGCCGAGATACTGCTTAACGGCAGGGACATACCCATCATATGTGATGACCGGCTTAAGGAGTTTGGATTTGGCGTTTATGAGGGGACAGAAAACAGCTTTTCCATCCCCGATTGTCCAATAAATGAAATGTTCTTTCATCCCGAAACCTACAATATTAAGGTAGAGGGCGGCGAAACAATGGATGAACTGTTTGACAGGACGGGAAGCTTCCTAAATGAGGTGGCGCTTCCTTTGGTAAAGGAAGGAAAAGACGTACTTATAGTCGGTCACGGAGCCATGAACTCATGTATAGTCTGCCAGATAAAGTATGATTCCGACCGTACCAGGTTCTGGGAGGACGGAATACCTAATTGTGAACTCATGAAGCTGGATATAGACCGGGCATAAGTTACAAATAGAAAGAAAAAAGTTTAAAAAAGCCAAAAAAAAGATATAAAAAGGATACATCTTTATGATAATATTAACTTATCGAAGAGAGGTATCCTCTTTTTATAGTTGTTCATTAATAAACACCGGATACGAGGAATCAAAAATGACTGACAAAAAACCGCTTATATTTTTGATCATCAGATATACTTTGGCATGGCTATTGCTGTGCCTGTTACTTACGGATGTTATAGGAGAAAATTTGTTTTTGGGAGAAGCAGAAAACTTTGATCTGTCAATACCCATGGAATTGTCTGAGTATGTAGAGGACATAAAAGAAAAATTAAATACCAAGCCGTATTCCAAGCTGACGGATAAGACGGAAATGGATTATTATCTGCAGCGACTGAACGCATTTGCAGTTTCATTTTTTGGAGGGTCTGCCGATAAAGTCAGGACTGCCGCTTATTTTTCGGGAAACGAGGACAGTTTTACGGAAATATACGGATATGATAAAGCATATCTGGTAATAAATGGGGAAGATAATGAGGAAGAAACCATACTTTCCTGTCCTATCAATTACCTGGATAAAGTATTGGAAGCCACTCTTAATCTTAAGAAAAACCCGAGGACCGGATGGATCGGTTATGAAGGGGCATATGTATATGATGAAGATAAAGAGCAGCTGAGATGGGAATTTGAATTTGACGGCTGGGTGATCAATCTGCTGGACGGATATGTAAAAGGTAATGAGTTTAGACCCGGAAAGGTTAAGGTAAAATACTACGAAGTCGGTTTATCTGCACGTGAGGAATTAGAGATCACAAAGGACAACGTATCAGACGAGCAGATCATCGATTGCAGTGAGGGTGTTTCACTTAATGGCTTTGAGTATGTATCGGAGTTTGCGTCCAACAGGATTGTTTTCCCTGAGGATACGGATTCATGGGAGAAGGCAGTTTTTGTAGAACTGGAAAGAGAAGAAGTCCCTGATGACCTTCCTGATTGGGCCTGGTACATTACTTATAGTTTTCATAGTTCAGATATGGATTATATATCCGAGATAAAACTGGTTGAAAACGAATTTGAGATATTTGGCACAAAGGTCTGTGTACCGTTATCTTTTCTAAAAGGGGATATCCGATATATTTATGGCGAGATAATAACGGATACTAACGGAAAAGAGTATGAAATAGGACTGATATGTTATGCACATGGAGGTCTGGCATATTTTAGAAGTGAGTTTTTCGGGTATATGCTGAGATACTATATAATCCTATTCGTGATCATGGGTGTACTTGCATGGTTTAGCTATAGGCGTTTGTATTCTCTGGGAGCTAAAAACGGGTTATATAAATCCCTCATCAATTCCATGGCACATGACTTAAAATCACCCCTTATGGTAATGCAGGGTTTTTGTGAGAATCTGGCGGAAAATGTACATGAAGAGAAAAAGGAGTACTACGCGGAACAGGTACTTGATAACGCAAACTACCTGAACGAATTGATGGAAAAAAATGTAAATCTGTCCATGAAAAACGAGAACGATGAAGTAGGGGACGGACACTCATATCTGTCCGAACTGGTTGATAAAGCGGAGAAAAGATATGAGGAAAGACTCCTTGAAAAGAACCTTAAGATATCTAAGACAGGTGAGACTGCTTTTGATGTAGAACCTGATCTTATGAGCCTGATCATAGACAACCTGATAACGAATGCGATTAAGTATTCGATAGAAGGAGAGACAATAGATGTGATCGGGAAGGACAGCTCGTTTATCATAAGGAATAAAGCGAAACTTACTTATAACAGAAGTCTGAGACATCTTTTGGAACCGCTTGAGATGGCCGATTCCAGCAGAACAGCCGGGAAAGGAACCGGACTCGGGCTTTCGATAGCAAACGGTATTGTAAGTGAACGAGGCTGGCGCATGAAACTTTCATATGATAAGAAAAAAAAGATATTTGCAGTGAAGGTAATTTTAAGAAGATTTCTTTGATAGGCTTTATATAGGGATTACAAAGGGAGCTTAAAATGTTTAAGAAAAAAAACAGTGAAATCCGGACCAAGCGGGACAAGAACCCGGTTGTAGGGATGATCATAAAATATACGTTTATGTGGGTCCTGCTAAGTGTTATTTTGACTGACCTTATCGGAAGAAGCTATTATCAGAAGAAAGCGAATGAATTAAAAGTCGTTTTGTCTAATACAGCACAGTATTATATGTCTTTCTTAAAGAAAGATATTAAAACAGACTCTATATCCGAAGGAAAAATAAAAAATAATGCACAATATGTGTTGCAGCTTATATGTTCATCTTTAGCAGATCGTTTTTATTCATCCTACAAGACAGATCCGGATGATGTCATAGTAGAAACCTCCGGCCATATCAGTTATTATGATGAGGCAGGGACTTATGACGCGACAGGAGATTATGATACATATAATGATAATAAAGCATACCTGGTTCCCGGGGGTGAGATAAAGATATATGCATCCGAAGACGAAGAGCATGCAGAAGACTTTGTGTATACTTGTCCCCAA
Organism: Lachnospiraceae bacterium; assembly: GCA_017620375.1. Lineage (GTDB taxonomy): Bacteria > Bacillota > Clostridia > Lachnospirales > Lachnospiraceae > RUG11977. Next base: position 5,011 of record JAFZQN010000079.1, on the reverse strand, counting down.
AAGAATCTGGATAAAGTGATAAAAGCGGTAGATGAGATAAAAGACAGCAGAACGGGCTGGGAACCTCCTGCCGGATTTAATACTCTTTCCAGGATATTCTCACGTGATATACCCATGACGAATGAGGATGAACCCCGCTTTAGGATCTCACTTGTTGAAGGATATATAAGCGATACGGAGTTCAGACCGGTAAAAGTAAAGATTAAATATAATACTGCAGAAGAAACCGGTGAAGAGATAATAGACTTCGGCGATCCACACGATATACCGGGGTATCAGTATGTAACAGAGTTTCCGGAAAATGTGATCCTTCTGCCTGAGGATGGAAAATATTGGAAAAATGCAGAGTTTAGAGAGCTGGCTTCAAAAAGGGTAGACATTAGCGGACTAAAGATGATAGTAACCGCATTTCCGGCATATTCCTTATACAGAGGAGAAGGGGAATATGCTTATGCAGTACAACGCATAGAAGACGGATTTGTACTTTTTGGAAGAGTACACAGTTATCCGTTTAATTTCCTTAAAGGAGATATAACATTTTCTTTTTCCGAAAACCTAAGAGGTATTAACGGAGAAATAATAAAAATCACGGTATTATGCTATGCACACGGAGGACTTAAGTATTATAACAGCGAATTCTTCAAATATATGTTGGCGTACTACTTCGTACTGTTTGATGTATTTTTGATAATTGCCTGCCTTAGCTACAGAAGACAGTATTCTCTTAAGGCCAAGAACCGTTTCCACAAGACCCTGATCAATGCGATGGCAAATGACCTTAAGGTACCGCTGACTGAAATGAAAGAATCGTGTGAGGAGCTCGTAGAGAACGTCAACACGGAAAAGAAAGAGTTATACGCAAGGCAGATAATGGATAAGGTGCATACGGTTAACGCTCTTGTGAACAAAAACTTAAATATGTCACCTGATAAGAAAGCTTCTAAAGATGAAGAAGACGTGATATATCTGATGGATATATTCGGAAAGGCAGAAGCAAAGTATCGGGAAGAGCTTGAAAGAAAGGAACTTTCCGTTACCAGGAAAGGTGATACATACTTAACCGGAAAAGAGGATGTGTTCAGTCTGGCATTCGATAAGCTGTTAGAGGATCTGGTGGGGAAAGCTTTTGCAGAGCAGGATATCACCGTAACCGGAAAAAACAGATCATTTGTGATAGTATGTAAGACAGACTCAGTGCTAGAGCCTTCGATGGCAGAGGATGTATTTAAGGAAAGAGGCTGGTATATCAGGCAGAAATACAACAAGAAAACAAAGATGCTGACATACATGGTGATCAAGAGATTATTATGAAAAAAGTTAATTCATAACCAAAAAAATGCAATCCATGACGAAAGGGTTGCATTTTCATTTTGTTTTAATATAATCAAATTATCAACGTTGAAACAACAGGGCAAGCCCCGGAGTCGAAAGGAAGTGAAACATTGAAGGTCAGACTTTCAGTAAGTGAAAAAAGATATGAAGAAATAAAAGCAGAACTCACCGGTCACGGTATAGATATAGATGATGACGCGGACCTCGAGCTCATAGAGAGAGTGGGAGGAGACGAGTACCTGAACGTAAAGAATGAAGTGGGAGACAGGCTCCGCATACCGGTAGCGGAGATCATCTTCATAGAAAGTTTCGGCAGAAACATGGATGTACATACGGAAAAAGAAGTATTCAGAGCCACGGAAAGAATGTATGTACTGGAGCAGGAGCTCGCGGGCCGCGGATTTATAAGAGTCAGCAACTCATGTTTGGTGTCAAGGAAAAAAATAAAACGGATAAAGCCGGCACTCTCCATGAAATATGTATTAAAGATGGAGGACGGATCCCTGGTGGATGTAACAAGAGGATATTATTATTCGTTCAGAGAACAACTTGGAATTTAATGAAAGGAAAAAAATATGAATACAGCAAGAATCGGTGTTATAGTATTATTACTCGGACTGATAGTCGTAGTCGCAGCAGGAGTAGTGATCGTTATAATATATAGAAGAAAAGTTAATAACGCATTAAAAGCAGAAAAAAGCAGTGCACACATGAGGATCCCGGCACCTGCCGATACCATGAACATCGTGGTAAAAGTGATAGTGATCGCACTTCTTATCTGGATCGCCTTTACACTTCGTACGATAAGTGAATTAAAGCAGGATATCGCGAATATGGAATCCAACACTACATCGCAGATGATGGAGCTTTCAAATGAGATAAGCAATTTAAGTGCAGAGCTGGCTGCAGCCAACAGCAAGGTAATGCAGTATAACAGCGAGTTAATATCGGTGGATGCATCTCATGATGCGTGTACAATAAGGCACACCTTAAAGCTCAAGAGTTATGCGGATGATACAACGGTAGTATTACGTACAGGCAACGGTAAAGAGATCCCGCTTACCAAGATAGGAGCAGGTGTATATGAAGCAGATGAAGAGGCCAAATTATTTGTAGAGTTGCTGGATAAGGCAACAGTATCCATAACCGAGGGCGGAAAGAGCACGGTAGAAGAAGTATCACGTTACTACGGCGATGTTGTCTGCTACTACCAGCTTGTGATCCCTGTCCTTAATTCAGGATATTCAAACGTAGCCTACATTGATGATACCGTAAGCATAGCAGACATCGTGCTTTATCCTGAGTATAAACAGTTATACAACATATCTTCTGCTAAGGTGGTAGTGGAGCAGAACGAAAAAGAGATCGAGGATATCGATGTGACAGCGGATGTCAAGAAGAGCCTGGAAACGGAATTCGGAGATGTAAATATCCAGTTAAATAAGCTCTATAACTTAACTGCAAAGGATACTTTCAGGGTAACACTCTGCATTACCACGCAGGACGGCTATACATTAAAGCAGATACTTACCGAGAAGGACGGCGAAAACAGACACATCTCATACGGCAACAGATATAAGATATTTGACCAGGGCGGTTACCTTAAGTACGATGCTTTCCCTGTATATTAATTTATTCTATGAGAACACCTCCCGGCGTACGGGAGGTGTTTTTTCAGTGACAAATCCACTGAATTATGGTACAATTTAGACAGTCAGGATTCTGTGTGACGGATGAGGTATACAATTAAGGGGGTGACACAAATGTCTACACATGAAGAGAGAAAATGGGTATTTCAGGACACCATGAACTGGATCAATGAAGATGACGATCTGGCATGCTCCATACCCGCAGCCAAGAAAAATACAAGGGTTTACTATGAGGATGATTATCCGGATTTTGACATAGCTGCCAACAAGGATATGACTGTGACCGTTACGGGGGACAGGAGTTTCCAGGCAGCCATGCGCCTAAAAAAGGAAAATCCCGACAAGAGAATAGCTGTTATGAATTTCGCCAATGCATTTCATCCCGGCGGAGGAGTTACAAGTGGAATGAGTGCGCAGGAGGAGTGTCTGTGCCGTACATCCACACTGTATCCGCTGCTCGACCGTATGACATTAAGAAATTCATACTATAAGCATCATTATGATCTCAATACTCCAAAGGCCACTGACTCGCTTATATATACCAAGGGCGTCATCGTATGTAAGACGGACGAAGACCTGCCCAAGAGGATGCCAAAAGAGGACTGGATCACGGTGGATGTCATAACCATAGCGGCACCTGACTTAAGAGAAAAGTCAAATTCCAAGATCCCTCTGGTAAATAACGGAACATATATGCATAATGCTGAACTGTTCGGATATCATGTGAAGCGTGCGATCCATATGCTCACCTGCGCGGCAGCAGAGGGAGCCGATATACTGGTGCTCGGAGCATTCGGATGCGGAGCGTTCCAAAATGATCCCGAGGTTGTAGCAAGAGCATATAAGACTGCACTGCAGGAGTTCCCTAAGGTATTTGACAAAATAGAATTTGCCGTATACTGTCCTCCAGGAGGCAGCAGGAACTACGAAGCATTTTCAAGAATATTATCTTAAAAGTAAAAACCTCCGACAGATATCTGCCGGAGGTAAATTTTTAATATACGCTGTTGATCATTGCGCCGTCCAAGGTCATCTTGTGGACATCGCCGTCGGTATCGGTATAATCCCTGGCGATAAGCTCGCCGAGTTCATCATAGTAGTAACCGTATACCATCTTTGTATTGGCTACGGAGGTCCAGGTCTCCTTTAATTTGTCACCGCGCTTGTTATACTCGTAAGTATAAGTGGTGGACTTTTCGCCGTCGACTGTGCTTTCGCTCTTGATCCTTAATCCGTTTGCATCATATGTATGTACATATTTGGAAGAATGATCTCCGCCGGTGGTTGTATTTGTGATCAGCCTACCCTTGGAATCGTATGTGGTTTCTGTGACAGAAGTATAATCGCCTGCCTCTTTATAAGAAAGTTTTACGAGGTTACCTTTTGCGTCGTAGTCGTAATCGTACTGGTTGAAGAATTCACCGTTTTCAGTGGATACAGATTTAATCGGTCTGTATTTTTTGTCATAGGTAAATGTCTCAACTATATGGCCTCTGTTGTCATCTACGGTAGTGGTAAGGAGATTGCCGTTCTTATCATACTTAAATGCTGCTTCTGTACCAAACTCCGGATGAGGATTTACTGAGCTTAAGACACGTCCGTATTTATCGAGCTTGTAAATATGAGTCTCGTCGATCTCATATCTGTTTTTAAATGAAAATATCAAGGTCTTTTTCTTGGCATTATATTCGCTGTACTGGGGAAGTTCGAACTTGGTGTACATAAGCTGCAACGACTTAATCTTAGCACCTTTTCTTAAGGTGTATTCAAGGTTACCGTCGGGAAGGGCGGGGTCACAGATGGTAAGTTCTGTCACGGTCCTTTTCTTTGCTACGGTAAAATCAATATACTGTCCTGTGAGGGTGATCACGTTGCCGGATACGGCCTCAGTATATGAAGCAGCCTTAAGGATGTTGATGCTTAAGAACTTAGACTTATTGGTGATCACACAGTTAGGAGCTTCGATGATAAGTTCCTTGCCGGAAGCGTTTTTAACACTGGGGATCTTAATGTTTAAGTAAGCCTGAGTC
>JAFZQN010000078.1 GCA_017620375.1 Lachnospiraceae bacterium | reverse complement strand
CACATAATCTCACCACTGAAATCATCATCATGATCATTATCATAATCATCCATTCCGTCACAGTCATGATCGTGGTTGTTGATGATCTCACGTCCGGTAACTCTCTTTCTGTCACGCTCATCCTCAACAAGCTTTGACATCAATTCCTTAACAGCATTGGACTTTTTGATGTTTAAAAGCTCAAGTGTGGGACATGACTTATCGGATGATAACACCTTTAATGTACCAAGTCCGAATATTCTCTGCCAGAACTTTCTGGTAAGAGCAAAATCGGTTACACGGTAAAGCTTAACTTCATCTTCTATAATATTAAAGAAACCTCTGACACGGGTAAGCTTTTCGCCGGTAAGATAATACCTGGTAAAAGAAAGAGGAAGACCTAAAAACGTTCTCTTTCTGTCATGCCATTTATATTTGGCATTTTCCTTAACATTATCTGATTTAGCTTCACCTATGATAAATATCTCAGCTATAAATAAGCATGCAAGTATCACAGTGAAAATGATCTTTACCAAAATCTCACCGTTAAGCGGATTAACTACCCAAACAAGTACACCTAAAGCAATAGTAAATAACATACTTATGACGCTTGCGAAAATTATTTTTCCACTGTTCATAGCAAACCTCCGTTTCATTACGTAACTCACGTAATGCTTTAATTTTGCAGGAACTCTTCTCCTACGTTTCCTACGGCTCTAATTATAACCTAATAAATTATTAACCGTCAAGAAAAATATAAGCAAATTATAAGCAAAACTGCACAGTTTTTTAACAATATATGACTTTATTTTATGCACTTTTTTTGGTATTATGTTCAAGGTCTTAAACACCGGCATCTTTTAAATAGTCTGTGTTTATCCGTATCACAAGTATTTTTGGAGGTTTGTAATGAAAAGAAACACCATAAGGGCAGTATCTTTAACTCTTGTCCTTACTCTCGTCGTTGCACTTTCGGCTTCATTTACATCTGCCAGTGCAGCTACTACCTATGTTGATACTTCGGAATATGAAAGTCTGGCCGAAGTATACAAAGACTATTTTAAAGTCGGCGCAGCCTGTGAGGCTATAAGCCATTGGAACGTATCTAACAAAGAGATCGGCAATCCCTATAAGGAAGCCGTTCTTTCCAGAATATTTAACAGTATAACCAGCGGTAATGAATTAAAACCAGCATATAACTTCAGCAAAACATCCGAGACTCTGTTTTCTATCAACAGAGCCGGAAACGAAATGCTTACCTGGGCTAAAGAAAACGGTGTTGCAATGCGATTCCATGTACTGTTGTGGCATTCACAGGTTAATCCTAATTTCTTTGCTAAAGATTTTAAAGCTACAGCAAACGGAGTACCTACCACATCTGATACTGCCGAACTCGACGAAGAATGTCTGGTAGACAGAGATACCCTAGTCGAAAGAATGCGCAGCTACATATACGGTGCTATCGAATATATATATGCCAACGGATTTGCAACGACCATATATGCTATTGATGTTGTAAACGAAGCTGTTGACGAAGGTAAGGATGACGGTTTAAGAAGAAGCTACTGGTACAGGATCATCGGACCCGAGTTCTTATACTACGCTTTCCTTTTTGCAAGAGAAGCCGAAGTTAAGTATTCTAAACAATATGCTTCCGACTACGGCCTTGATCCTAACGGTGACCTCTCTTCCATTCTTCCCAAGCTTTACTACAATGATTACAATGAATGGTATCCCGCCAGAGTTAACGTAGTTACCGATTTCGTTACCAACCGTGCCTGGAATGCGGATCAGAAAATGATAAAATCATCTGTAATAAAAGCCGGCGGCAACGGAACCTTAGCCGGAGACGGTCTTATCGACGGTATCGGTATGCAGGGACATTTAAGCGATAACAACAATGTAGAGCAGTACATCAAGGCAATGCGTCAATACGATTCAATAGTTGACGAAGTTCAGGTTACAGAGCTTGACGTAAAGTGTACACACCGCGGTGAAAACCAGTGGTATTATCAGGCACAGTTTTACTATGATCTGTTCAAGGCCATGATCGAAGCTAAGAAGGACGGTGTAAACCTTACATCGGTTACCGTATGGGGCCTTACCGATGATTCATCCTGGATCACAGACGGATATCCTCTGCTCTTCACTTACAATCTTACCGCTAAACCCGCATACTACGGAGTACTCTTAGCAGGTAAAGGTGAGGAATTTAACTTAAGCATAGCTGAGACCATCACCGAACTTAAAGATATCAATGTGGATTTTGAACCTTACGTTGATGACATGGGTGTAAAATGTACCTATACTGCCGACTCCGCAGGCTTTTATAAACGTGGTACTGGACATATGCCCAGCATAAGGCTTATGGCACTTGTTAACCATACTCCGGATGTTAAAGTAGGATATTCTCTGTTCTGTGAAAGAGCCGAACAGGATGCGACCTGTATGCTTGATATAACCAAGTTCTCCGGAAAGAACATCACATTCACATCCTATGTGAAAACCGATGATACCGAGATCACCGTCGGATTAAGTACCGGTGAAGATCAGGTTATAAAGACAGTAAAGAGTAACGGTGACTGGACACCCATATCCTTTAATATCGATATTCCCGAAAAGCTGACATCCGCATATATCTATTTTGAAACTAACGGAAATGCAGATATGTATATTGATGATGTATCAGTCATCTATACAAAAGAAGGTGAAGAGCCTGCACCCGTTATAGATGACGGTAACGAGATCACACCGGATGACAATACAACAGATAACGAGCAGACACAGGATCCCGATGAATTAATCCCCATTGCTACATCTGTTCCCGATAATAACGGAACCATTAGTACCAACTCAGATTCTTCTACAGGTACAAATAACAAGACATCCGGTATTATCATAGCCATCCTGCTTATCGCATTCGGATCTGCACTTACCGGATACGGAATATATTTACTTGCAAGCAGTAAAAAGAATTAATCTAAACCCTAATATACGAAACCCCTGTGGCCGGCCACAGGGGTTTT
>JAFZQN010000077.1 GCA_017620375.1 Lachnospiraceae bacterium | reverse complement strand
GTATCCGGATGAAGCTATGCTTTATCCGGGTACCCTTATGAGAAATCTGACGGAAGCGGCCGACATCATAGAAGAGAAGCTTTCGTCCCACGCTAAGATAAGGATCATAGGGGATTACGATGCCGACGGTATCATGTCCACCTTTATCCTGTACGATGCACTGCAGAAACTGGGGGCGGAAGCTGATTTCTATATTCCGGACAGAGTAAGGGACGGCTACGGGATCAATGAGGATATGATCGTAAAAGCATCTGAGGATGGGATAGATACCGTGCTCACCTGTGACAACGGTATATCGGCTCTTGATGCCGCAGCGGAAGCTAAAAACAGAGGCATCACCCTTATAGTAACGGATCACCATGAGCTGCCGGAGGAGCTTCCGGATGCCAAAGTTATAGTCGATCCGAAACATCCGGATGATACATACCCTTGTAAGAACATATGCGGAGCTGTGGTAGCGGCGAAGCTTGCAGCAGAGCTTTTGGAGCGTAAAGGTCTGGCACCGAAGAACAAAGGCTGTCTGGACTATATTGAATACATGGGTATAGCTACCATATGTGATGTGGTCCCTTTGGAAAAAGAAAATAAGACCATCGCATCACTGGGATTAAAAAAGCTTAACGAAAAATACCTTGCAGGAACAGATGCAACCGGCATAAATACAGGTCTGAAGGCTTTGATAGATCTGTGTGATATAAAAGGCATCATATCCGACCATACGGTGGGATTTGTCATCGGACCGTGCCTTAATGCCACAGGCAGGCTTGATCTGGCCGGACGTGCACTTCATATGCTTTTAGCCAAGGACCCCGCAGAAGCGCTGCAGTATGCCGGAGAATGCAGAGAACTCAACGAAGAGCGTAAAGCCATGACCGTAAGCGAGACGGAGAAGGCTCTGAATATCCTTGAGACGGAAGGAGCACTTGACAGAGTAATTGTGGTCGAGCTTCCGGAGTGCCATGAAAGCTTAGCCGGTATCATAGCAGGACGACTGAGAGAAAAGTACATTAAGCCGGTATTTGTCCTTACTAAAGGCAAAGACGTGATAAAGGGCTCGGGCCGCTCCATCCCCGGTTACAATATGTTCGGAGAGATGCAGAAGTGCTCGGAGCTTTTCACCAAGTTCGGCGGACACCCCATGGCGGCAGGTCTTAGTTTATTAGAAGAAAACGTTGCACTTTTCAGGAGTAAGATAAATGATATCTGCACTTTAACGGAAGAGGACATGAAGAAAAAGGTGCTGCTCGATGCGGCAGTCCCGATAAGTGCTTTTGATGAGAAAAGTGTAGCGGAGCTGCAGCTGTTTGCACCGTGCGGACCGGAAAATCCGGCACCCCTGTTCGGTGACAGAAATAACAGGGTAATACGATTAAGACGTATAGGCAAAAACAACAATTTCCTTAAACTTTCCATGGAGGACAGTAAGGGAGTAAGATACAGTGCGGTATGCTTTAAAGATGCCGAAGAGATCATAACGGCTCTGTCTGAAAAGTACGGTACGGCGCAGGTTGACCGGGCATTTGAAGGCAGGGATAACGATATAAGGCTTACAATAAGCTATATACCCGAGATCAACGAGTATAACGGTGTAAGAAGCATACAGATGAAGATCCAGGGAATATTGTATTAATAATAAAATTTTTAAGAGGTAGTAACATGTCAGAGCGTGATTATATCAAGGACAAAAAGAGAATAGTCATCAAGATCGGTTCATCATCACTTGTACATGCGGAAACAGGCGATCTGAACTTAGTTCGTATCGAGAAGCTTGTAAGGATCATCACCGATCAGTGTAATGAGGGTAAAGAAGTGGTCCTTGTATCTTCAGGAGCTATAGCAGTCGGGATAAAGGCTTTGGGCCTTTCAAAGAGACCTGATCATAAAGCGGGAGAGCAGGCTTGTGCGGCAGTAGGACAGGCAAGGCTCATGATGGTATACCAGAAGCTGTTTGCGGAATACCTGCGTACCGCAGCACAGATCCTTATGACCAAGAATACCATGATCGATCCCGAGAGCCGTCATAATGCGAGAAGCACATTTGATGAGCTGTTAAAGATGGGTGTTGTTCCGATCGTTAATGAAAACGATACCGTATCCACGGACGAGATCGAGTTCGGCGATAACGATACACTTTCGGCTATCGTTGCAGCTCTTGTACACGCCGATCTGCTTATACTGCTTACCGATAAAGACGGTCTTTATACAGACGATCCCGGAAAGAACCCGGATGCAAAGTTTATCGATACCGTGGATGTGATCGACGACAATATCCTGGCTATGGGTAAGGGTGCCGGTTCCAGCGTAGGTAAGGGCGGTATGTCCACCAAGATATCAGCGGCCCGTATAGCTACCGATTCCGGTGCAGACATGATCATCACTAACGCAGATGATATGAATAAGCTGGGAGACGTACTTGAAGGAAAGCATATCGGAACCCTGTTCAAGGCTCACAAGAACATTAACTTCCATCTGATAGATTACATATCTCAGAATGAGACCAAACAGTAATAAAACCAATATAAAGAGTCACCCTGAAAACAACTGGGTGACTCTTTTTTTAGGTTGTGAAAAAGAATCCGAAAATAAAAAAAGACCCCTAAAAATGAGGAGAAGCCCAACAGAGGGGGGAGGAGACTGTTGAGCTTAAAAGTTTATGAAAAAAATATTTTTAAAAACCTTAGAGGTTTTTGCTTTTCACTGTATTCACTATAACATACGATTATGAACTGCGTATGTTATAAATATGAATTTTCCGTTAATAATTTGAATATTATTTAAGACCAGGTAAAAAAAAGAAATAATTATACAACTTTTTTTGACATTCAACATTTTTATGGTTGATAATAAAAGGCAATTACGTTATAATTATGAATGAAAATACAAATACGGGGGTAAAAATGAACCGTTCCGAAATAAAAGATATCGGACTTGCAGAGTCCGGATTAAGAAAGATCGAATGGGTAAGACGTAATTGCCCGCTTCTTTCACTTATTAAAAAAGATTTTGAGAAAGAACAGCCCTTTAAAGGGAAAAAGATAGCATTATCGGTACACCTTGAAGCAAAGACCGCATATCTCTGCGAAGTATTAAAAAGCGGCGGAGCAGAGATGTACATCACAGGCAGCAATCCTTTGTCCACACAGGACGATGTGGCTGCAGCACTTTGCTCGGAAGGTATGGAGGTACATGCATGGCATGGTACCACTGCCGAGGAGTATGAGACTCATCTGACTCATGTACTTGAGAATGACTGCAATATCATCATAGATGACGGCGGCGATCTGGTACATAAGCTTCACACAGAGATGCGTGACAGATTAAAGTATGTTATAGGCGGCTGCGAAGAGACTACCACAGGTATCATAAGACTTAAGGCTATGGCCGAAAAGGGAGAGCTTGAATTCCCCATGGTACTTGTTAATGACGCAGACTGCAAGCACCTGTTTGATAACAGATACGGTACCGGCCAGTCTGTATGGGACGGTATCAACAGAACGACCAATCTTATCGTAGCAGGTAAGACCGTAGTGGTAGCCGGATACGGCTGGTGCGGTAAGGGCGTAGCCATGAGAGCCAAGGGCTTCGGTGCTAAAGTAGTGGTTACTGAGGTTGATCCCGTACGTGCCATAGAGGCCGTTATGGACGGCTTTGAAGTCATGCCGATGAATGAGGCAGCCGTTATAGGTGATTTCTTTGTTACGGTCACAGGCTGCAGCGGCGTTATCACTGAAAAAGACTTCTTAAAGATGAAGGACGGAGCTATATGCTGCAACGCCGGACATTTCGACGTGGAAGTGGATGTGGCAAGACTTAAAGAGATAGCAGTAGAGACCGCTCCCATGCGTAATAACATCATGGGCTATAAGCTTTCCACCGGCAGCTGGATATATATCTTAGCAGAAGGCAGGCTTGTTAATTTAGCAGCAGGAGACGGACATCCCGCCGAGATCATGGATATGAGTTTTGCCATCCAGGCACTGTCTGCCAGATATCTTGTCATGAATGAAGGAAATATCACGGAAAAGCTTATCCGTGTTCCCGAGGATGTAGATAAGGCTGTTGCCATAAAGAAACTCGAAACATTAGGTAAGAAAATTGATGTTCTCACCGAAGAACAGAAAGCATATTTAAATCAGGGACTTTGATATAACGGTTCTACTGTTATAAGAAAGGACGATCATGAATTTCAATAAATTACTCAGAACAATGCCTTTCGTACTTGCCGGGCTTATTGTTATCCTGGTAGTACTGATCATTCTCGGCGGACTTGACAGCGGCAGCAATAAGCCTGCTGAGACTACCAACGTTGCGGATGCAACCACACCTACCGCATCACAGGATAAGCCTGTTGACTGGAGCAGTGACGGTGTCGACATTAAAAAACCGGACAAAAACACAGGCAGTACCGATCCGGTAGCTACAGATACCCCTGATGATCCCCAGGGCGGAGATATAACCGATGTCACTCCCGAACCCACAAAAGAGCCCGTTACCGTTGAAGACAACGAGTTCGGATTTGTATTTACCGAAAAGTCGGATTTCGTAGATACAAAGGACGGAGTTAACTTAAGAGCAGGTGCATCTACCGATACAGCGGTAGTGGCACATCTTGATAAGAGTAAAAGACTTGAGCGTACAGGATATAATTCGGAGTGGACCAGAGTCGTTTATAATGACATGGAGTGCTATATAGCCACTTCACTTATCGTAAGGACCGCTGCCACCATAGATGAAGGGATCAGTCCCACGGCAGCACCTGATGATACAGTATCAAATATCACCTTTGAAGCCAAATCTGATTATGTTGATACAAAAGACGGTGTTAACTTAAGAAAAGAGCCTTCTACCGAAAGCGATATTGTTGCAAATCTTGAGAAGTCCGCAAGATTAAAGCGTACCGGATACAATAAGGACTGGACCAGAGTAGAGTATAACGGAAAGACCTGTTACCTGGCTACATTCCTTGTTACGGGAGTATTTGATAAGGCTGAGCGTGATCCTGAAGGAGAGACAGGAGAAAACGGTACCGGCACTGAAAACAACGATAATCCGGTTAGCCAGATGGTATTTGAAGATAAATCCGATTATGTAGATACCAAGGACAACATTAATATCAGAAAAGAACCCTCCACCGAGAGTGAACGTCTGGCATATGTTGAGAAGTCTTTAAGATTAAAGCGTACGGGATATAATAAGGACTGGACCAGAGTTGAATACGAAGGACAGACCGGTTATATCGCCACATATCTTATCACCGGGGTTTCGGATAAAGCGGAGCGTGAACCGGAAAACAACGGAACAGGTACTGATAACGAAACCGGAAGCGGAAACGCTTCCGGTGGTATATTTTATGGCTCAGGTTCCGGCAAGCTCATATGTATAGATCCGGGTCACCAGACCAAGGGCAACTATGAAACCGAACCGGTATCACCCAAGTCATCCGAAAAGAAAGCAAAGGTTTCATCGGGTACCGCAGGCGTAGCTACCGGTAATCCCGAGTATAAGCTTAACCTCACTGTAGCGATGCAGCTTAAGGATGAGCTGGTTAAACGTGGTTACAGAGTAGTCATGACACGTAATACCAATGATGTAAACATCTCCAATATAGAGAGAGCGGATATAGCAAATGACAACAACGCCGATGCATTTATCCGTATACATGCAAACGGCAGTGACTCCAGCTCTGTCAGCGGCATAGAGACCATCTGTCAGACTAAGAACAATGCGGCTAACGGCGCCATCTATTCCAAGTGCAGGAAGCTGTCGGATACGGTACTTGAGGGCATGGTATCGGCTACAGGCGGTAAGAACCGTGGTGTATGGGAGACCGACACCATGAGCGGCATCAACTGGTCAGAGGTGCCCGTGACCATCGTTGAGATGGGATTCATGACCAATCCCGACGAGGATAAGAAGCTTGCGGACGCAGAGTATCAGAAGAAGATTGTAACGGGTATAGCCGACGGTATAGATAATTACTTTAAATAAGAGGACTGAATTTATGAAATTTACAAAAATGCAGGGCTGCGGAAATGACTATGTATACATTAACTGTTTTGAGGAAAACCCGCAGGATCCCGAAAAGCTCGCGATCAGGTTGTCCGACAGACATTTCGGTATAGGCGGTGACGGTGTTATATTTATCCGCCCTTCCGAGGTTGCGGACTGTATGATGGATATGTATAACCTGGACGGTTCCCGCGGTAAGATGTGCGGAAACGGTATCAGATGCGTCGGAAAGTACGCTTATGATCACGGTATAGTAAATAAGACTGAGATAAAGGTTGAGACCTTATCCGGTATCAAGACGCTCACACTTTTCCCCGGAGCCGACGGTAAGATCGAAAAAGTAAGAGTGGACATGGGGACGGCGGAGTTCAGACCGGACATGATCCCTCTTAATACAGATGCACTTTCAAAGATACCTGAGAGTGCACATTACAAGAACGGAGAGTGCATAAAGAACATCCCCGTGACCATAAAGGATAAGACCTTCGGTTTTACATTTGTGTCGATGGGTAATCCTCATGCTGTTACATTCGTAGATGATACCAAAACTCTTGATATCTTAAAATACGGTCCTGATGCTGAAGTACATGAGCTTTTCCCTGAGAAGGCCAATATAGAATTTATCAAGGTAAACGATGCTTCACATATTGACATGCGTGTATGGGAGAGGGGCTCGGGAGAGACCTTTGCCTGCGGTACCGGTGCGTGTGCTGCGGTAGTGGCATGTGCTGAAAACGGCCTTACAGGATGTGAAGTAGAGGTAACCCTGCTTGGCGGAAAGCTTTACATAAGCTATGACAAGACAAGCGGAAGAGTCCTTATGACAGGACCTGCCGTAGAGGTATTCTCAGGTGAGGTAAAAGCCTGATATCCGAATAATAAGTTGGTACAAGAGGAGCAGTACAGAAATGTCCGAGTTTGTAAAAAAGAATAAACGAGCTTTATTCTTTCCGTTACTTTTCAGTTTTATGGAGATCGCCTTCCATATCTATTATTACGGCAGGATCGATATTTACGTATTATTTGCCGTATTGTTTGCATTTTCATTTGGATTTGCCGTATCGGCACTCACAGGATTTTTCAGCAGGATAGCCAATATCATCATAGCGTGGATAGCCACCTTGTTTGTTGCGATATTCTGCAGCTTACAGATGGTATACGGGCACATATTTACAAGGTTTATCCCGTTAAGTTCCGTAGCTGAAAATGCCGGTGATGCCACCGAGTTCTGGAAGCAGGCACTGCACGGCATAATCGACTGTATCCCCGGACTTATATTTGTACTTATAATCCCCATAGTGCTTCTGGCAGTGATGATAAGAAAGAATTTCATATGCTGTGCGGAAGAAGATAAGAAAAAGAGTTTTATCTACCAGGGTATTTGCCTTGGTACAGGTATAGTATTCTATATCATTGCGGTACTTGTCCTTCCTGTAGCAGGTAAGGAAAACTTTTCGGCTTATGATCTGTTCCATAAGGATTTCATGCTTGATCTCGGTATAGAGAGGCTCGGTGTGATCACAGGCACACAGAAGGATATCCATAGCTACCTGTTTGGAGACAGTGAGGAGATCAATATCGAAGATACCACCGATCTGTCAAGCCTTATAATAGATGAACCGGCTACCCCTTCAGTGACTCCTCCGGTTATCCCTACAGAGATACCTGTCGAGCCTGATAAGAACGGACAGGGAACGGGGGATACCGCTACACCCATCCCTACGGCCACACCGCTTCCGACACCTACTCCGATAGATACTTCACCCAATGTCCTTGATATTGACTTTGCGGCTCTTGCCGAAACGGAAAAGAACAGTGAGATAAAGGCTATACATAAGTATATGGCTGAACAGACACCCACCAAGAAAAACGAGTACACGGGTATGTTTAAGGGATATAACCTGATATATCTTGTATGTGAAGGTTTTTCACCCTGGGCTGTAGATGAAAATGTCACACCTACACTTTACAAGCTCACACATGAAGGCTTTGTATTTACCAACTTCTATACACCCATCTGGTATACAAGTACCAGTGACGGAGAGTATGTAGCACTTCAGGGACTTCTGCCTTACAGTGCGAACAGCTTTAAGCGTTCGAAGAACAATGCGCTGCCCATGTGCTTTGGCTGGCAGTTCCTTAAACTCGGATATACCAGCAGGGCATATCATGCACATACGGCTACATATTACGGAAGAAATGAGACACATCCCAATCTGGGATACGAATTTAAGGCTAAAAATGCCGGACTTAAGATCACAAACGTATGGCCCGAATCGGACCTTGAGATGATACAGAACTCACTTCCCGATTATATCGACGATGAACATTTCCATGTTTACTATATGACCGTATCGGGACATATGGAGTACACCTTCTCGGGTAATACCCAGGCTTCACACAATAAGGATGCGGTTAAGGATCTTCCTTATTCATCCAATGCCAAGGCCTATATAGCATGTAACAAAGAGCTGGATAAAGCTTTGGAGTACCTGATCCGGGAGCTTGAGGCAAAGGGTATCGCCGATAAGACGGTTATAGCTTTCTCGGCAGACCATTATCCTTACGGACTTGAGAAGGAATGTATCGACGAGATCGCCGGACATGAAGTGGAAAAAGAGTTTGAATTATATAAGAACTGCGGTGTTATCTGGTCAGCTTCCATAAAGGAACCCATCGTTATAGACAAGCCCTGTTCAAGCCTTGACCTTGTACCCACACTGTCGAACCTGTTCGGACTTGAGTATGATTCAAGACTTCTTATGGGCTCGGATATACTTTCAGATTCACCCGCACTCGTCATCTTTTCGGACAAGAGCTTTATCACCGACTACTGTATGTATAACGTAAACAACGGCAAGATCACCATGTTAAAGGATGTACAGCTTCCCGATAACTATATATCCAGTGTCATGGCGGTGGTAAAGAACAAGTTCAATATTTCGAAGAGTATATTGCTGAATAACTACTACAAGAGCATAATGAACTATATCCCTGATGTGGTCACCGAAAGGCCGCACTATCCGGCGTCGGAATAAAAACTTGCAAAATAATAAAAAACGTTGTAGTATAGATAAAGGAGACTAACAAGCACACCTAAAGAAAGGGTAGGTATTTTATGCAGGAGAAGAGAAGAGACAGAAGGCTTCCGATATTTTCGATGAAGCTTGAGATCAGTTCCCTCTTTAAACAGGATAATGAGGTGATCAAAAACCTTGATGCGCCGATAGAGGTTCAGAATGTATCAAAGGGCGGCATAGGCTTTTCATCTAAGACCGATATACCTTTGGGCTATTACTTCAACGCATGCATTCAGATGGGACATGATGACGCTAAGTTATACTGTGTGGTAAAGATCATCAGACGTGAGATAGGAAAAGACGGAACGATATTCTACGGATGCGAAATGGTTGGACTTGCTCCGGTATTTGTTTCATTGTTTGATGAGTATGCAAACGAATTGGAAGAGAGCGATCTGTTGTGATACCGATCACGATGCATAACAATTAAAGGAAATAAATAAAACCGTCCGGAAAACCGGACGGTTTTTGTTACAACCTTTTTTCTAATATTCCTGTTATATAGATATATCTATTATAAACCACCTATTAGTCCATTCGATTATAACCTGTAAGTGCTTAAGATTAGCACTTAGTTACGTTAGCAGCCTGAGGTCCCTTTTCTCCGTCAACTACATCGAAAGTAACAGCCTGGCCTTCGTCAAGAGACTTGTAACCTTCCATGTTCAGTGCTGAGAAATGAACAAATACATCATTGCCTTCTTCATCAGAGATGAATCCGTAACCCTTCTTGGAATTGAACCACTTTACAGTTCCCTTTTTCATTATACTGCCTCCAAAAAAAATATAAATATAGATGTTATTTAACATCCTTTATAACTGTACCACAATAATGTGAAAAAGTCAAAATAAATTTACGTTTTTTTAAGAAATATTTGAGAAATTTATGTTTTTTTGTTATAATCGAAAAAGTGAAGACTATATATAGTAATATTGATATAGAAAGGACAGTTTATGGGAAAATTCAAATCGGGATTTGTGGCCCTGATCGGGAGGACCAATGTCGGGAAGTCCACGCTTATGAACAGACTTATAGGACAGAAGATCGCCATAACCTCCAATAAGCCCCAGACCACCAGGACCAAAATACGGACCATACTTACTACAGAAGAAGGACAGGCCGTATTTCTTGATACACCCGGTATACATAAAGCAAAGACCAAGCTCGGAGAATACATGGTGACTACCGCAGAGCGTACGGTAGAGGAGGCAGATCTTATCCTCTGGCTCATAGAACCTTCGGACTATATAGGCACCGGTGACAGGCACATAGCTGAGATGTTACAGGGTATTACCGATATACCCAAGGTCCTTGTTATCAATAAAACGGATACCATAAACAAGGAAGAACTGGTCAAGCTTATCGACAGATACAAGGATCTGTGTAAGTTTGACGAGGTAGTACCCATAAGTGCGTTAAAAGGGCATAATGAGGATGTGTTGAAGAAGATAATCTTTAAGCTGCTTCCGGAAGGCCCCATGTACTATGATGAGGATGAACTCACCGACCAGCCGGAGCGTCAGATAGTCGCTGAGCTTATCCGTGAAAAGGCATTAAGGATGCTGAGTGATGAGATACCTCACGGTATAGCGGTAGGCATAGAGAAGATGAAGGAAAGGCCGGCTCTCTCCAACAGTGCGGTGCCTTTCTATGATATAGAAGCTTCCATAGTATGCGAGAGAGATTCCCATAAGGGCATAATCATAGGAAAACAGGGAGCTATGCTTAAAAAGATAGGAACAGCTGCAAGGATCGAAGCGGAGGCACTTTTAGGGTGCAGGATAAACTTAAAGCTGTTCGTCAAAGTCAAAAAGGACTGGAGGGACAGTGCGTTCCTGCTCAAGAACTACGGCTTTGATGTTGAGGATTAAAGATAGGTAACAAACAATGACTGGAGAAATAAAGCTTACCGGCATAGTGCTCGGCTCTGTGCCGATGGGGGACTATGACAGGCGGGTAAGCCTGCTCACAGTGGAAAAAGGACGTATCTCGGCATTTGCCAAGGGAGCCCGGAGGCCCATGTCGGCATTGAGGGCTGCGAGCCGTCTGTTCACATATGCGAACTTTACGGTATATGCATGGCGGGACTCTTACTCCGTGACCAACTGTGAGAATGCCATATATTTTGACGAGATCACCATGGACCCGGAGAAGACATATTACGGTATGTATTTCTGTGAGCTCCTTGAGTATTTTACCCGTGAAAACTCCGATGAGAAGGAACAGGTAAAACTACTGTTTACGGCATTAAAGGCACTTATAAAAGGACATATACCACTGCCTCTTATAAGAAGGATATTTGAGCTGAGAGCATTAGCTAACTACGGTGAGGCCCCGAATGTATTTGAATGCTCCGTATGCCGGAAAAAAGAAGATGTAAAGGAATGGGTGTTTGATGTAAACAGAGGCGTCATAAGCTGTGCGGACTGCTATAGAGCAGGAGGACATGCGGATAATGCATACGGATCGTCTCAAAACTCGGATATAATACGTATCTCGGAGACTGTAAGATACACCATGCATTACATCATTACCTCGCAGTATAAAGCGTTATTCAGTTTTAATCTGACCCCCGAAGTACTCAAAGTGTTGGAAAGGGCAGTAGGACAGTATTTAAAAATTCATGTTGATAAGCCGTTAAAAACACTTGAATTAGTTGAGACACTTGGGTATAATGTGTAAAATAGGATTATATGCGGATATATCCGTAAAAGCTCATCGCAAGCTTGCTTGCAGAGGAGCTTGAAAGGATATAGCCGGATATAATCCGTATAATTTATAAATTACAGGAGGACACATCATGGAATCATTAAAGAAGTATGTAGCAGAATTTATCGGAACATTTGTACTTGTTCTCTGTGCCTGCGGCGTTGCAGCAGTTACCGGATGTAAGGTACCCGAGGCAGGATATGTAGCAACAGCATTTGCTTTCGGACTTGTTATCGTAGCTATGGCTTATTCGATAGGTAACGTATCAGGCTGTCATATCAATCCCGCAGTATCCATCGCCATGTTAGTAAGCGGCAAGATGAACCTTAAGGACTTCGCCGGATATCTCGTAGCTCAGTTCTTAGGCGCTATCGCAGGTGCTGCAGTACTCATGGCTATAGTAGGTAAGGAGACCGGTCTTGGTACCAATGGTCTTTACAAGGGAGATGCAGGTATTTCGTTTGTTATAGAAATTATATTGACATTTGTCTTCGTTATTGCTATACTCGGCGTTACATCCAAGTCAGAGAACAGTAACGTAGCAGGTATCGTTATTGGTCTTGCACTTGTACTTGTACACCTTATCGGTATCCCGCTTACAGGCACCAGCGTTAACCCCGCAAGAAGCTTCGGACCTGCCATCTTCGTAGGCGGTGACGCTCTTACAAATGTATGGGTATTTGTACTTGCTCCTTTAGTAGGCGGCATCCTTGCAGCTATCGTGTACAAATTCCTTGATCCTTCAAAGAAGAAATAATAAAAGAAAAGTAATAGAAAAGAGGACTTTCAAATGGAAAAGACTATGGACAAAATCGTAGCACTGGCAAAAGCAAGAGGCTTTGTATATCCCGGATCTGAGATATACGGCGGCCTTGCAAATACATGGGACTACGGTAACCTGGGCGTTGAGCTTAAGAACAATGTTAAAAAAGCATGGTGGAAAAAGTTCATCCAGGAAAACAAGTACAATGTAGGTGTAGACTGTGCTATACTTATGAACCCTCAGACATGGGTTGCATCAGGACACTTAGGCGGATTCTCGGATCCCCTTATGGATTGTAAAGAGTGTCATGAAAGATTCAGAGCTGACAAGCTTATCGAAGACTATGCAGAAGAAAAAGGCATCACTCTTGATGGCAGCGTAGACGGCTGGAGCCAGGAAAAGATGAAGAATTTCATCGAAGAGAACAAGATCCCCTGTCCTACATGCGGAAAGCATAACTTCACCGATATCCGTCAGTTCAACCTCATGTTCAAGACCTTCCAGGGTGTAACTGAGGATGCAAAGAACACCGTATATTTAAGACCTGAGACAGCACAGGGTATATTCGTTAACTTTAAGAACGTACAGCGTACTTCCAGAAAGAAGCTTCCCTTCGGTATCGGCCAGATAGGAAAGTCCTTCAGAAATGAGATAACACCCGGTAACTTCACATTCAGAACCAGAGAGTTCGAGCAGATGGAACTTGAATTCTTCTGCGAGCCCGGTACAGACCTTGAGTGGTTCCAGTACTGGAGAGGCTTCTGCCGTGACTGGCTCCTCTCACTCGGCATCAAGGAAGATGAGATGAGACTTCGTGATCACAGTCCCGAGGAGCTTTGCTTCTACTCAAAGGGTACCACAGATATCGAGTTCCTGTTCCCGTTCGGATGGGGCGAGCTCTGGGGTATCGCAGACCGTACAGACTACGACCTTACACAGCATCAGAACCTGTCCAAGGAAGACCTCACATACTTCGACGAGGAAAAGAATGCACGTTTCGTTCCTTACGTTGTTGAGCCTTCACTTGGTGCAGACCGTGTAACACTTGCATTCCTTTGTGCAGCATATGACGAGGAAGAACTTGAGGGCGGAGATGTACGTACAGTCCTTCATTTCCATCCCGCACTTGCACCTGTAAAGGTAGGTGTGCTTCCTCTTTCCAAGAAGCTTAACGAGGGTGCAGAGAAAGTATTTGATGAGCTTAGCAAGTACTGGAACTGTGAATTCGATGACAGAGGAACCATCGGAAAGAGATACAGAAGACTTGATGAGATCGGAACACCCTGGTGTGTTACATACGATTTCGATTCAGAGACCGACGGCTGCGTAACCGTCCGCGACAGAGACACCATGCAGCAGGAGCGTATCGCCATCGCAGATCTTAAGGCTTACTTTGAAAAGAAGATGGACTTCTAAATAACTGAGATGTGACAGGGGGACGGTTCTCCTGTCACATTTTATTAAACAGGTGTACCCCGATATATATTGCCACATCGCAGATTTATCGGATTTTGCATATACCAAATTAATCGGAGATCTGATTTATGCAATGCAAAATCCTTATCAGACGTTTTTGCAGCTCGCAAAATCGGCTCGCTAACCGCAAAAAGTCTGCGCTTGCGCGGACAGCGAGTGGCAACACATATCGGGGTACACCTGTTTGAGAGTGTGACTAGAGTGTGACAGGAGAACCGTCCCAATGTCATTTAATTAACGAAACCGACCTGTACCCCCTAGGTCAAATTCAATAAATATTCATATAAAACAGAGGCTAACGCCTCTGTTTTTCGTGTTTTTTCGAAAAAATT
>JAFZQN010000076.1 GCA_017620375.1 Lachnospiraceae bacterium | reverse complement strand
GGCATAAAAGTCTGGCAGCGTTCTTTTTGTTTTGGTATAATAATTCTGCAATGAATACCAAACACTATTATAGTCCAAAGCAGGGAAGATTACCAGTATTTATTTCAGATATTTTAAATATTTGTGATCCGGTATTAGCATTTGACAGAATCATGGAGGAGATTGAAATAGATAAGTATCTAAAGCCTGAACCATTCAGCAGACTGGGAAGGCCCGGATATAATAGAGTCAACATGCTAAAGACAATCCTCTTCGGCTTTATGGACACGGGATATGCATCCTTAAGAGAATTAGAAGATCGCTGTAAAACCAACATCAGGTACATGTATCTCATGGATTATGAGACGCCAAGCTATCGTTCATTCAGCTACTTTATCAATGAAGAACTGACAGATTCTGTTCAAGGCATCTTTAAGGCCATCATGTCCTATATCAAAAAAACTGACGGTGTAGATCTTCAGCATCTTTATATTGACGGATCCAAGTTCGAAGCCAACGCCAATAAGTATTCCTGGGTATGGAAAAAGGCTACTGAAAAATCGAGATACCGCCTGTATGCCAATATAACCGCACTGTTCACAGAGATGAATGAAACCCTTGCTTATACCGGCATGAAGATTGATACAGGCACAGAATACACTCCGGAATGTCTTGAGACAATACTGGACAGATACGCTTACGTGTGCCAAATCGATGAGAAAGACTTTGTTGCGGGACGAGGTCATAGGAAAAGCAGGGAGCAGCGGTATTATGAAAAACTCAAGGGGTATATAGATAAGCTTAGGGAGTATGTAGTAAAGATAAAAATCTGTGGTCCGGATCGGAACAGTTATTCAAAGACAGACTCTTCTGCAACATTTATGAGGATAAAAACCGATTACATGGGCAATGATCAGCTGCTCCCTGCTTATAACATACAGATAGGTGTTGCTGATGAATACATAGCCGTTGTAGATGTCATGCAGTACAGGTCAGATATAGACTGCTTTATTCCACTAATGGAGAAATTCCATGAGATGTATGGTTTTTATCCGAAATATCCTGTAGCTGATGCCGGATATGGTTCCTATGACAATTACCTGTTCTGTCAGGAGCACGGCATGGAAAAATACATGAAGTTTACAATGTATAAGAAGGAAACAAGCGATGATAAATATCACAACGATCCATTCCGTGCAGTAAATTTCAAGACTAATGAAAACGGGAAGATGGTCTGTCCGAACGGCAAAGAATTCAATTTCGCATACAGGAAGCCGATAAAAGGCAATCAGTATGGACGTCAGGAAGAATACTATACCTGTGAGGACTGTAGTGGGTGCCCATATGCGGAAAAATGTAAAAAGACAGATAAGAACAGAACTGTAAGGATAAACGAAGAGCTGAGTGCAATGCACAAGGAAGTGATCGATAACCTTGAAAGCATACACGGGGCGATGCTTAGGATGAACCGGTCGATACAGGCAGAGGGTACATTTGGCATAATGAAATATGACCGCTGGTATAAACGGACTGTGCGAAGAGGGCTTGAATCTGTCAGGTTAGAACTTTTTTTAGTTTCTATCGGTCATAATCTATATAAATATCATAATAAACGGATGAAACTCCGAGAAGCTGCATAAACATAAAAATGTTAAAAGCTGTGGGGTAAGGGGGAATATACTCTCTTTTTGTCTTAAACCATAAACTCGAGTAAAAAAATAGGAGCTGTGAAGAATGGGACAATTTTTAGTCCCATTTTTTCACAGCCCCTTTTTTTGTCAAATGATATTTTTGATTATTAAAAGATATAAAAATAATCTAAATTTGTCACTTATAAGTCACTTTAATATTATATTTTAAATATGAATACTGGTTTAAATTCTCCTTCTATACGGTAAAGCTCGGTCTGTCATCCTGAGCGTAGGCGAAGATTTTTAAAAGAAACATAACAGCTTGGCGGCAGTTTGCTTCGTTCAGGATGATGGTACAGAGCACAGATTAAAAACTGACTAACACTGAAAGTATAGAAGGAAAGACAAAAGAAAAAAGAAAGGATCATGAGAACAATCCTCATGTACAACGATCATGGAAATACTTCGTGTAGAACATCTGACAAAGGAATACGGCTCGGGCAGCACCCTGGTAAAGGCACTCGATGACGTATCATTCAGCGTAGAAAGAGGCGAATTCCTCGCTATCATCGGCCCTTCCGGCTCAGGTAAATCCACACTTATACATACATTGGGCGGCGTAGACAGGCCCACATCAGGTAAAGTCTTTATGGACGGGCAGGACGTATACGCCCAGGACGAGGAGAACCTCGCTATATTCCGACGCAGGTACGTGGGGCTGATCTATCAGTTCTATAACCTGATCCCGGTGCTGAATGTGGTTGAAAATATCACACTTCCCGTGCTCATGGACGACAGAAAAGTAAACGAAGAGCGACTTGAGGAACTGCTCGATATATTAAAGCTACAGGACAGGCGTGATAATCTGCCCAACCAGCTTTCGGGCGGCCAGCAGCAGCGCGTATCGATCGGCAGAGCCCTGATGAATGCACCTGCGGTAGTACTTGCAGATGAGCCCACGGGTAACCTTGATTCGAAAAACAGTCAGGAGATAGTAAACCTGTTAAAATATTCCAACACCCGCTTTAACCAGACATTGATCGTCATCACACACGACGAATCCATCGCCCTCCAGGCAGACCGTATCATCGCGATCGAGGACGGCAGGATAGTAAAGGATGACAGGATACGAGTTAAAGCGTGAGAGGAACTTCCATGAACATTTTCAAGACATACGTTTTACGTAACCTTAAAAACAACAAAGTCCGGACCATCATGACCATAGCAGGTATCATGCTGTCGGTGGCACTTATCACCGCAGTCATAGAAGGTGGATTTTCCGGACTCGAATATCTTCGTAATATAATAAAAGAAACTTACGGCGATCACCACGGCTACGCCTATAATATGGACGAGGTGACAGAAGACGAGTTTATGTGTGATGAAGAACTCGAAGGGCATGCAGAGTTCGAGACCGTGGGATGGACCGACATAGGCAGTGCTAATAGTACAAAGCCCTACATGGTGGTAAAGGCCGCTTCGGAAAACATCGCTGATTTTCTTGCTGTCGATATCATATCGGGACATTTCCCTGAAAACGATGATGAGATCCTTATCCCCGAGCACCTGGCCAGCAACGGCAACGTCAGATATCAGATCGGCGACACCATTACGGTCACTTACGGGATAAGAGTGGTGGACGGTAAGAGTGTACCTGATAACACCAAGTTAACTGTCGACGAAGAGCTTGTCTACACCGGCTCTGAGTATACCGGTGAGACCAGGACATACACTGTCTGCGGTATCATGAACCGCCTTAGCTACCACGTGGAAGACTATATGTGCCCGGGTTATACAGCTATTGTCCTGCTTGATGAAAAAACACACATCAACAGCACATACAATGGACTCCCCATAGCCAACCGCTCCGTACTTTTCAGGGTAAAAGATCCGGCAAAATATAACAGTTTTGCATCCGGCTATATCGACAGCCACAAAGGCATCAGCATCAACAAAAACTCAGAGCTTGTAGCACTTTACGGCGGTTCGGGCAGTGAGAATATTACTTTGTTTTTGAGCGGCTTTATCGCAATTCTTATCGGACTCATCCTGTTCGGCAGTATCTCGCTCGTATACAACTCGTTCTCTATCTCTATTAATGAGAGGACCAAGCAGATCGGTATCTTGAAATCCGTCGGAGCTACCAAGAAACAGATCAGGAAAACCGTATTCTACGAGGCGTTTTTTGAGAGTATTACGTCGGTACCGTTAGGTCTTGTGATCGGATGCATCGGTATGAGCGCCACATTCTGGCTTCTGGACAACGCATTTGCGCTGTTTATCAATACCATGCTCGGCTACGGTTCCGGCGATGTCAAGATCAAAGTGGTGATAAATATCCCGCTCCTGGCCATCGGAGTGCTCATCGTGCTCATCACGACAATTCTTTCGGCAGCCATTCCGGCATACAGGGCATCACGCGTATCACCGATCGATCTGGTCCGTCAGGCTTCCGATATCAAGATGAAAAAGAAAGTCGTAGGAGCAAAGCTTTTTACCAAACTTTTCGGCGCAGAAGGCATGCTTGCTGCGAAAAACTACAGCAGAAACCGCAAGCGTTACCGTGCGACCGTCGTTTCACTGTCGGTGAGTATCATCCTTTTCATAACCGCATCATCGTTCTGTGCTTACCTTACCAAGGCTACCGACATGGAGTTTTACATGGGAAATATGTCCATGGTCCTGTACGAAACGGGCGGATATCTGAATGAAGAAGAGATGGCTGAGCGCGAGACGGACAAATATATCCAAGGAATGAAGGAAATGCTTAATTCCGCGGAGAATGTCAACAATACCATCGCAGTAAAGAACCTGTATTCCTACGAGATCATCAACCCCGAAGCGGCGGATACAGCCATCTGGAATGAATACGGAGATGATGAGAAATATTATGAGGAACTTTACAGTAACTGCGCAGAGGTGATATTCATCGATGACGAGAGTTTCAATAAGCTTCTCGAAGAGGAGAATATCACTGTACCCGCTTCTGTGGAAAAACCTGCCATCATGTACAACACAGGAAGTTATTACATATATGACGGCAATGATAACAGAGTCAAAGTGGAGTACAGTTTTATAAAGGACGAAAAGCTTCCCAAGACTTATACCATCAGATCGGACTCCGTATATACCAGTCCGGACAAAGCCTGCGTCGGACAGGTACTTGATGAGAACGGAGAGATCTACGTCGTATTCATTGATGACGAATATCTGGAGGACTACTACACCGATATCTATACCGAGGAACAGTACATGGGACTCGAAGCTTTACAAAAGGAAATGCTTCTGGAGTACCTGAAAAACGGTGGGGCAGAAGGTATCAAAGATGCAGATGCCGGCGCTGAAAACGGCAACACCCATATCACACTTCCGGAGGTTGTGATACATCCAGACGCTGAGGAAATGTCGGAATACAACTACGAGTATGTAGATTATGAGAGCGGAGAGATATGCAATGTGAATATCTCGCAGAAAACCCTGGATGCTTTGCAACACGTAACCTTTGAAAAGTACGAAGAACTTACGCATTATACCGATGTACAGGTAGTCGGTATTACAGAAAACAAGGATTATGTATTCTCGGATTCCGCGTGCATGATCCTGCCATTCAGTGCCATAGGTGAAGGGTTTGCAGACAGTATTTCCACTACGGATTACTATATGTACAGCGATGATTCCGCAGCGGCGGAATCTGAAGTAAACAAACTGCTCATAGAAAACGGCAAGGACACCTCAGGCTTGTACAACTATGACAAGACTGTACAGGGCAGACGTATGATCAGCAGGATCGTAAGCGTATTCGCATACGGCTTCATACTGCTCATATCGCTGGTATCCATCGCCAACGTATTTAACACAATATCGACCAACGTGGCACACCGCCGCAGGGAATTCGCCATCTTCAAATCAATGGGACTTTCCAATAAAGGTATTACAAAGATCCTCAACATCGAGTGCCTGATCTACGGCCTGAAATCCATAGTTTTCGGTCTGCCGCTCTCGATCCCGGTCACCTACGTGATGTACATGTTCACTAGGAACGCATTCTCTGTACCCTTCTCCATCCCGTGGTACAGCGTGCTCATAGCATCGGTATCCGTATTCATCGTTGTCTTCGTCACCATGCTCTATGCCTCCGGCAAGATCAAGAAGGACAATACCATTGATGCGCTACGTAATGAGAATGTTTGACAATAGGGACGGTTTTGTTTGTCACCTTCTTTAGGACGGACTCTTGTGATCCGACCATGTAAGAACCACTTTCGCTTCGCAGGGATATTTATATGCGGGCTTATTCATATCTGCACTTCGGACGTTTGCAAGCGTCCGTCCGCCCGATGCCGGACGGACTTGTGCTACGCTCAAAAACCGGTTTGGATAACCGGTTTTTGCCTTGCTACGATATGATAACCCCGCAAAATATCCGCTGCTCGCTTTATGTTCTTACATGGACCGGATTACACGAGTCCTGTGCATCTTTAAGCTGACAAACAGAACTGTCCTAATTGTCACTTGGTTGCGTAGCGGTTGAGTATAGAAAAAATAGTTGACAAATAAAAAAGAAGTGATTATAATACCCTTTGTTGTGGATTAAAACCGATCGTATGGTATTAAAAACCACGCGATCAGATTAAAGAAAACGGAGCATCACATGAACCGAGTATATTTAGCAAACCTACTCCTACTCGATTTAGCTTTACTTTTAGCAAAAAAGTAAGGTCGGTTTGTGATGCATTAAACTTGTAAATAAAAAAAGTTTATTATAATGCGGCACAGATTGATCTGGGCCGCTTTTATTATTTAGCATGGCAAAGTAATATATGTCATCCTGAGCGTAAGCGAAGGATCTTAAAAGAAAGGGAAGATAATCATGAAGATCAGTTTTTCAACCATTGCAACTCCTGATTTCGGATGGGTAGATATCTATTCCATGGCAAAAGACCTTGGTTTTGATGGTATCGAGATCCGTGGTATCGGAGCCGACATCTCTGCTGTTGACTCACCTGTATTTAACGCTGCCAAGATCGAAGGCACCAAGGCTAAACTACGTGAGCTACGACTAGAGATCCCCTGCCTTGATACAGGTTGCTGCCTTAAGGAAGAAAAAGACCATGATCTTTGCGTAAAGGAAGTATCTGACTACGCAGCACTGGCTGACAAGCTCGGTACTCCCTATATCAGACTTTTGGCCGACAAAGACCCCGAGCCCGTAAATGATGTGGATGATGAGTACGTGGCTAAAGTCTTAAAAGAGCTGGCAGCAGTAGCTGAGCAGTACGAAAATATCACCCTTCTTGTTGAGACCAACGGTGTATACAGCGACACACTCCGTTTAAAGCGTCTTATAGATAAGGTAGGAAGCCCCAAGGTGGCAGTACTTTGGGATATCCATCACCCTTACAGATATATGGAAGAATCTCCCGAGGAGACCGTACGTAACATCGGCAGCTACATCAAGCATGTCCATGTAAAGGACAGCGTGATGGTGGACGGCAAGCCCAAGTACAAGCTCATGGGCCAGGGCGATATGCCTTTGAAGAGCATCTTCGCATCTCTTGCCGAGATCGGTTATTCGGGCTATGTTTCCTTAGAATGGGTTAAGCGTTGGGACAAGAACCTTCAGAATGCAGGTATCGCATTCCCTCATTTTGCTCATTACATGGCTGAATACCGCCAGGAAAAGCAGGAACTTCTCCAGGATAACAAGGCTCATACCGGAAAATACGTATGGCCTAAGGAGCAGCTTATCGACTACACATTCCCGGATGTACTTGACCGCATGTGTAAGGAATTCCCCGATCAGTATGCATTCAGATATACCGAGCTTGACTATACCAGAACCTATATCGAGTTCAGAAACGACGTTGACACCTTTGCCCGCAGCCTTATCGCTATGGGCGTAAGACGTGGCGATCACGTAGCTATCTGGGCTACAAATGTGCCTCAGTGGTACATCACCTTCTGGGCTACCACCAAGATCGGTGCCGTACTTGTAACCGTAAATACCGCATACCGTGTACACGAGATCGAGTATCTGCTCCGTCAGTCCGATACCCATACACTCGTTATGATCGAAGGCTACAAGGACATCAATTACTGCGAGATCATCAACGAACTTTGCCCTGAGTTAAAGGATTCCAAGCCCGGTGAACTTAATTCAGAGAGGCTTCCTTTCCTTAAGAATGTAGTTGTAGCGGGTGGCAAGCATCCCGGATGCTTCACATGGGAAGAGGCTATAGCTCTTTCTGATACCGTATCTCAGAAAGAGGTTGAGTTCAGACGTAAATTCATCAACAAGAACGATGTCTGCAACATGCAGTACACATCAGGTACCACAGGCTTCCCTAAGGGCGTAATGCTTACTCATTATAATGTAGTAAATAACGGCAAGACCATCGGCGACGGTATGGACCTTTCCACAGCCGACAGGATGATGATCCAGGTGCCCATGTTCCACTGCTTCGGTATGGTACTCGCTATGACCGCATCCATGACCCACGGTACCACCATGTGTCCGATCACCGCATTTTCACCGAGAAAAGGCCTTGACTGTATCAACAGGGAAAAGATCACCGCATTCCACGGCGTACCTACCATGTTTATAGCTATGCTCGGACATGAAAACTTCGATAAGACTGACTTTTCACATATGCGTACCGGTATCATGGCCGGCAGCCCCTGCCCCATTAAGGTCATGCAGGAAGTTGTAGATAAGATGAACATGACCGAGATCGTTATCGTATACGGTCAGACCGAGGCTTCACCCGGATGTACGATGTCCAAGACTACCGATTCTCTTGAAGTAAGAGTTAACACCGTAGGCGGACCATTCTACGGCGTAGAGTGTAAGATAGTCGATCCCGAGACCGGCGCTGATCTGCCCGACAATGTGGACGGGGAGTTTGTAGCACGTGGCTATAATATAATGAAGGGATATTACAAGATGCCCGAGGCTACCGCAGCAGCTATCGATGAAAACGGCTGGCTGCATACAGGCGACCTGGCTAGACGTACCCCTGAAGGAAACTTCAAGATCACAGGCCGTATCAAGGATATGATCATCCGTGGCGGCGAGAATATATATCCTAAGGAAATAGAAGAGTTCATCTATACACATCCGAAGGTAGACGATGTTCAGGTAATCGGTGTTCCGGACCGTGATTACGGCGAGGAGATCATGGCCTGCGTTATCCTCAAGGAAGGCGAGACCATGACTGAGGATGAGTTGAAGGACTACGTAAGAAAGAACATGGCAAAGCACAAGATTCCTAGATATGTTGACTTCGTCGATTCATTCCCGATGAACGCCGCCGGCAAGATCCTTAAGTACAAGATGCGTGAAAACGCAGTCGAGAAATTTGGACTGCAGGCAGCTAATGCTATTGTTACTGCGTAAATTAAATATATGCGGTCGTAACTGCATGATTATATATGATATACGGAGAGCCGATGCTTTCTATGCACGATAAAGAGTATCAATGAGTCAATTATGCTACACAGGGATTGGGTTATATCCACTGTGTAGCATTATTTTTTAGGCTTTCCTTGGCTATGCTACATACGGATGCTTATTTGCTCACTATGTAGCATTACCCCTTTTTAGCATAAATCTCAAAAAAATATCTTGACATTCCCAAATTTTCTTTGTATAATCCACTTTGTGCGCACTTTTGATGCGTTATTTGTTACGCAATTTTTCAGAAAGTGTCAGTGACTGCACAACTACTATTAATATAAGGAGGAAAAATTAATGCCTACATTTAATCAGTTAGTCAGAAAAGGCAGACAGACTGTTGATAAGAAGTCAACCGCTCCTGCTCTTCAGGTAAGTTTCAATTCACTGACCAAAAAGTCATTTGATATGTCTTCACCTCAGAAGCGTGGCGTTTGTACAGCAGTTAAGACCACTACACCTAAGAAGCCTAACTCAGCTCTTCGTAAGATTGCCAGAGTTCGTCTTTCAAACGGTATGGAAGTAACAAGCTATATCCCCGGTGAAGGACATAACCTTCAGGAGCATAGCGTTGTTCTCGTGCGTGGCGGCCGTGTTAAGGACCTTCCCGGTACCAGATATCATATCATCCGTGGAACTCTTGATACAGCAGGCGTTGCAAAGCGTATGCAGGCCCGTTCTAAGTACGGTGCTAAGAGACCTAAGAAGAAGTAATTCAACTTTTTTGTCATTCTGAACGAAGTGAAGAATCTAAGATCCTTCGGAGCAGAGCTCCTCAGGATGACAGCATAAATACAATAACAACAATTAACTACAACTCATATTTAACGCAATGTTTGGCTTAGTTTTTCAAAGCAAGCGGTCACTGATGGATCTTTCCGATTCAGGCAATATATTTGAAATATAAGTTCGAGCATGTTGACACAGAATGTGAGTACCTATGATCTAATGGCGAATTATTCGCAAATTCATTAAGGAGGGAAGTAACGTGCCACGTAAAGGACATACACCAAAAAGAGATGTATTAGCTGATCCTATTTACAACAGCAAGGT
>JAFZQN010000075.1 GCA_017620375.1 Lachnospiraceae bacterium | reverse complement strand
GTCCTTGGTGAGTATCCTGCATTTCGTGAGTATAACACCCACACCTATTATTATAAAAAGGACCACGACCTGAGCCGCTACCGAAGTTATATTCTCTAACATATCTTTATTTCTCGAAAGTCATGATCATTTCTGTATCATCTTCCTCATAAGTAAAGGTGATCTTGTTTCCGCTTACCTTGTATGCGATCTTCTGATCATTCCAACTGTCTGAAGCATAGAAATACTTATCATCAAAGGTAAGCTTTTCTTCTTGATCGTCACCAAAACTTCTCATTACGGCATTCTTGTCATCGATGATCTCCAGGAAACCAAATTCATCCTCATCCATACCCATGGACTTTGCAAGTTCCATGTAATCGATCTCCTGATCACCCATCTTCATAACAAGACCTGTAAGCTTATATGTCCCTGGCATAATCCCCAGGATTGCCGCCAGTTCCTTTTCGGACGCCACGTTTCCGATCCAATCTATCTCTTCATCGTCCTTAGACAGACGCTCGAATTTCATCTTGGTGGTCACACCGTCCACCTTTTTGGTGATCGTTAATGTATCTTCTTCAAAGGTGTATTTATAATCATTATCATCCTCATCGGTGAACGTCTTTTCATCCCATGTAAGATACATTTCGTCTTCGCCCTGTATCGTTAATATCGCCTTACCCTTATCTTTAACTTCTATACTTCCGTAAAGATATTCTTCTTTTTCAAAGGCTTTTAAAACGGCTCTGGTCGCTTTTTCTTCGCCGTCCACCTTCATACTCGTCATCTTATATTTGCCCACCATCTTGTTTCCGCTGCATCCCACAAGTAAACCAGCCATACATAAAAGAACCAATACCATCAATAATCTTTTCATGTAAACTCCTTTCCGGTCCCACTTACAAAACCAACCTCGGATAATATTATAAATATACTTTACATACTGTATAAAATATTGTCAACACCTTTTTGCAGTATAAAAAAAAGAGTCCCGAACAGTTTTGTTCGGGACTCTCATTAGATAGATTATTTCTCAAATGTCATAACCATTTCAGTACCATCTTCTTCATAAGTAAAGGTGATCTTCTTTCCGCTTGCCTTGTAAGCGATCTTCTGATCGTCACTGCCATCTGCAGCATAGAAGTACTTATCATCATAGGTAAGCTTCTGCTCATCTTCATCAATGCTCTTCATAACAGCGTTCTTGTCGTCGATGATCTCAAGGTATCCAAGATCTGTATCTTCCATACCCATAGCCTTTGCAAGCTCCATGTAGTCGATCTCCTGGTCACCCATCTTCATGGTTAAGCCTGTAAGCTTGTATGTACCGGTGCTAACTCCGCCGCCACAAGCTGTAAGAGATAATACCATTACAACTACTAATAATACTGCTAATACTTTCTTCATAATTCCCTCCATAATAAATATGAATTGTTTTCCGCCGCTATGTTCGCATCCGGCGGATAAATATCACACAACAAAGAAGATTATAACATTTATAATTAAAAAAGTACAGTACTTTTTTGAAATTTAGTAATATTACCAAAATTTCAGCCTTCTCTTTGTTTTATTTCGGCTACATTTTTGTTCTTGTCACGGGACCATTTCTGGGTGACATATCCCTGTTTTTCAAAGTATTCCGATAGAAGGATTGCAAATGTAAGTGACCTGTGCTGGCCTCCCGTACACCCGAGACCTACCACAAGCTGTGCCTTTCCTTCCTTCTCATACATGGGAAGCGTACACTCTAAGTAGTCAACTATACGTTTATACAGTGCCTGGGACTCGCTCTGTGCCATTACATAATCCCTTACTTCCTTGTCCATACCGGTAAGATTCTTAAGCTCCGGACGGTAAAAAGGATTGGGAAGACATCTGACATCAAATACAAGGTCCGCATCGGCGGGTATCCCGTATTTATATCCGAAGGCTACGAAATTAAGTTTCATTCTTCCGTCGGCGTCATTGCTTATCACCTGAAGAAGCTTCTGCCTCAGTTCCGCCGTGGACAGTTCAGATGTATCAATGATATAATCCGATATCTGTCTGATGGATTCAAGCTGGTGCCTCTCCTCCGCTATGGCTGCCTTTAAGTCGAGTTTACTGTCAAATACCATTAAAGGATGGAGACGTCTTGTTTCCTTATAGCGCTTAAGGAGTATACCGTCTTCGGAATCAAGATAAAGGATCTTTGCCTCTACCATCTTTCTGAGCTCCTCTATCTCTCCGGTAAGCTCCTCAGCTATATGGGGATTACGTGCATCTGCCGTGATCGCCATATATTTGGGAAGGTCATCCATCTGCATCATCATATTTACAAAATGTGAAAAAAGCTTGGTCGGAAGGTTATCCATACAGTAATAACCGTTATCCTCAAGCATCTTCATAGCCTTTGATTTACCCGAGCCGCTCATGCCCGTAACTATAAGTAGCTTCATATCCCGTAACCTCCCCGGTAAATACTTTTACGTCCGCACACTTATCAAGCATCGTAAAAATCATCTATCAGTCTTACAGCCTGTCCGAACGGATCGTCCGCCATATTAAGCCAGTGAACATCTTTTCTCTTTCTGAACCAGGTCATCTGTTCCTTTGCCAGATGCCTTATCTCCATAAAAAGCTTTGCTCTGAATTCATCCCTGTCCTTAAACCGTCCGCGTAAGTATAATAATATATATCTGTATTCCAGTCCCAGCCGGTACAGGAAATCATCCGATACTCCTTTATCCAGAAGTCCCTCTACCTCTTCGATCATACCCTCTGCGAGGCGTCGGTCCAGTCTTTCCTCTATACGCTTATACAATATCTCCCTCTCCCAGGTAACACCCAGGCACAGGGTCTCATACTTTTTTATGCTCTCAAGATTAAGCGGTTTACCCTGAAGTATTTTCTCTGCAGCGCGCTCAAGACGCCTTTTATTCCTCATATCAAGCGAATCCGGTATGGTGCCGAGCTTAAGTTTTAACAGCTCCTGAAGCTCTTCGAGAGTCATGGCCTCAACTTTTGCTCTCAGCTCCGTATCCACCGGTGCATCGGCAAGCTCATAGCCGTCTACCACGGCATTGACATATAGACCGGTACCGCCCACAAGGAACGGACGTATCCCGCGTGACATTATATCATCTATAGCCTTATATGCCAGTTCCTGGTATTCCTTTAACGAAAAGAAATCTCCGGGTTCGGCCACATCAAGGAGATAATGCGGTACGCCCTTCATCTCTTCCTTTGTCACCTTACCGCTTCCGAGATCGAGGCCCTTAAATACCTGTCTGGAATCGGCAGATACTATCTCGGCTCCGTATTTTATTGCAAGTTCAATACCGAGTCCGCTTTTTCCCGAAGCATTTGTCCCCAGTACAACTACAAGTTTGTCCTTATTTACACCCATTTTTATCCTCTGTACACCGGTAATTTAATCACTCTTGGGCTGTAAGCAGCTTCACACCCTGGAGCTTTTTCATTTTTTTGCTGATGACAATATAGCTTCCCAGATGTATCAAAAATGTAGCAAGCCATGATATCGGATACGATACGTATACCGTCTCCACTACATGATACTTTTCCATCTCAAATACGGTAAACAGCCATACCAGGCGGATACCGCATACACCGCACAAAGATACTATCATAGGTACAAACGAGTATCCTAAGCCTCTTAAAGCTCCTACCATAACATCCATCATTCCGCACAG
>JAFZQN010000074.1 GCA_017620375.1 Lachnospiraceae bacterium | reverse complement strand
TATTAAACAGGTTGATTCCGGAGCCAACATCACCATATATATTGCTGAGGAAAGTGATATTTTTGTTGATAGCAGGGAGATAAACGGAAATATTGTTGCATCACCAATACAGACATATCTTGATCTTATGCAGCTTAAGGGCAGAGGAGAAGAAATGGCTGAAGTTATATTGTCAAAGGAGATTATTAATGATAAGGGATGAAGAACTTAGAAGCAGTGCAGATTATAGCGAAGGACAGACTGAGGCGGCTCGCAGGGTGTTAGTTGAGTTGGTGAATCTATTTGATGCCTACAAGAACGAAATCAGGGTTGTTGGCGGTTGGGTTCCTGACCTGATGTTCCCGAATGAAGGACATATAGGAAGTGTTGATGTAGATCTGTTGATCAACCATCTTACCTTGAATGATACCGGTTATCAGACGATGGCAAAGATTCTGCTGAAGAATGGATATAAAGAGCATCCTGATAAGTACTTCTCATTTGTCAAGACTATCCAAATCGATGGCATAGATTATGACGTTGATGTAGATATTCTTGCAGGGATGTATGGCGGAACTCAAGAGAAAAAACGTTCTCAGCATGTCCAAGGAATAAAGGCATTAAAAGCTACCGGTGGAAACTTTGCATTTGATTTTGATGCCCAGAATGTCAGAGTAGAAGCTAAGCGACCGGATGGTGCTTTGGATGTTGCACATGTTAAGGTAATAGCGGTTGTTCCGTATCTTGTCATGAAGACTGCAGCTATGGGTAGAGGAAAGGCAAAAGATGCATATGATATTTATTTCCTGCTAAAGCACTATGCCGGAGGGGTAGGCGCCGTATCAAAACTGTTTGAAAACGTTAAGGACACTAATATTGTATCTGAGATGAAGGTCAAGCTGGGTGAGAAGTTTGCAAGTATTGATCATGCCGGACCCAAAGATGTTGCTGACTTCCTTGAGGCAGAAGACGAAGAACGAGAACAGATTATCCGAGACGCATATGAGCAGGTTCAAGCACTTCTTTCGCAGATTGGGTAGATTGTTTTTGAAGAGTGATTCTATTTTGATTCTAAAAATATAGAAAACTATGTAAAAATGGGAGAAAAATAAACATTTTTGAAATAGAAGGTTACATTTTTACGTGATTTATGATACCATATACATACGGCTGCAAACGTGAGGGTGGTCGTACCGTTGGTTCAGGTAAGGTTGTTACTATTATCGAATAATCAGGTAGATACCTATTTAAGGACTGCAAGAGATTGCAGTCCTTTTTTAACACTTATTTAATCAATTATATATCCTTTATCCCTTGATTTCGTATGGCACATGTGCTTTAATGGATACAATACCGAGGGGTAGAAAAGTAAAGTGAGACTCCTGTCCGGGAGTCTCATTTTTACTAAAGAAGGACAAAGAGCAACAGGAGTATTGAAACATGAGGATTGGCACAGGCATATACAAGAGAAAAGACGGACGATATGAAGCTAGGTACAGGAAAGGAATCAACTCTGAAGGTAAAACAGTGTTAGCTTCCGTATACGGCAGAACCAGAGAGGAAGCTGAAGCCAAAAGAGCAGCCAAAACGAAAAAACCTACACTTGGAGAGCGCCTGGCCGGTATCAATCATAAACAGCTGAACCTCTTAATACTCGGTGCCGGTACCCATGGTCATGATGTTATGAAAATAGCTAGAAAACTTGGAGTATTCCAAAAAATTAGTTTCTTGGATGATGGTATAACCGGTGAGGATATCATAGGAAAGTGTCATGAGGCAGTGGACTTTATAAAAGAGTACCCCTGTGCATTTATAGCCATAGGTGACTATAAGACTAGAAAGAAATATGCCGAGTTTCTCTGGGAGAAGAACTTCATACTGCCAAAGATCATATCTCCTGAAGCTGTAGTATCACCGGAGGCCAAGATAGGTGAAGGCTGTGTAGTTCTAGATGGTGCCGTAGTAGAGGCGGCAGAAATGGGGAACTTCTGTATAGTAGATCCTGGCGTAAAGGTCAATGAGGGTGAAAAGATAGAGGAATACACACATTTGGTTATTTGAAAACCCTTGACATACCGCCTGCTTTTGTATATAATAATGCGTTACCTAAGCCTTGATGGATAGACGCGGTCTTATCGAAAAGCATTATGAAGAAGTGGAGTTTTTGTTATTTTCTTTGACCGGTTTTTCAAAATGGATAAAAGAAAATGTAGATACGGGCAGGGTCAGACTTGTTACATTAGAAGAGTTATACGAATAAATATAAGCAGTAGTGGTAGATAATATTACACACAGGAGGTAACCAAAATGGCTGATAACAAATGGAGATGCAGGGCTGAGGACCTGAAGGGAACAGAGACTGAGAAAAATCTGCTTGCTGCTTTTGCAGGCGAGTCCGAGGCTAGGAATAAATATACCTTCTTTGCTTCAAAGGCTAAGAAGGAAGGCTATGTGCAGATATCAAACATATTTGCAGAGACTGCCGCTAACGAGAAGGAGCACGCTGAGATCTGGTACAAGATCCTTACCGGTATCGGTACCACTGTTGACTGCCTTAAGGCAGCAGCTGACGGCGAGTCATATGAGTGGCAGGAGATGTACCCCGCATTTGCCAAGAAGGCTAGAGAAGAAGGCTTTGATGAGATAGCAGAGCTCTTCGAGGGTGTAGCAGCTATCGAAAAAGAGCATGAGGAAAGATACCGCAAGCTCCTTAAGAATATTGAAGACAAGATCGTCTTCTCAAGAGACGGTGACTGCATCTGGCAGTGCAGCAACTGTGGTCATATCGTAGTAGGTAAGGAGGCTCCCGAGGTTTGCCCTGTATGCAATCACCCGAGAGATTACTTCCAGCTTAAACCTAATAATTATTGATGTATTATACTACTCATGAGTATACTACTCGTAAGTAGTATAAGAAAACTACAAAGCACAAGAAACAAGAGTCCGGCTTATTTGCCGGACTCTTTTGGTACAACAAAGTTCTATAATGATTTACAAAGCTCTACAATGATTTAATGATCGATACGTGTGTCTAATTGTTCTACTTAAGTGGGGCGACTTCCCTTACATCTCCACCCTAAACGCAAAGTTCGAACACGACATCAGCGGCATGGATATCTTCCTGTTGCTATCCATCTTCAGTTCCCTTCCTGACTTCAACTCCGTCACTTTCTTTACACCTTCAGCAAACTCCAGCGTCACACTTTCGTTATAAGGCAGATCCGACCTAAGTATATATGCATTATTATCATATGCAAACAGCTGTATCTGAGACTCTGCCAGTAGCTTAACCGGGAGCTCCTTGGTGAACAGCCCTCTTATCGCATTTAGCACTACTGCCGGGTAGTTATAGAGGTCGCCGTAGTTGTCTGGTATAGTTACTACACATATATGTCCCTTGCCATAAGTGGTACGCAGTACTATCGGGAAATTATTAGCCTTGGCGTATCCTGCAGCAAGCTCCCACACGTCGTTGGTACAGTAATCTATCTGCGGGATAAGTACCGCATCTTTTCCGGGCACGGGGCCGGAGAGCGATATTCCGTTATTGGGTGATCCGGCAAATTCTTTGACGATAGCTTTTCTGTCTGTAACCTTGATATTTACAAACTGTCCGAATGCATCGCCCACTTTTCTTACAAATCCGCTTGTGACGATACAGTCGCCGCCGTCCATCATGGTCTTATGCATCTTTGAGATGATATCTTTATCTACAGCTGCTCCTTCACTTAAGAACACGGTCTTGGCACCCTCAGGGTATTCAAAACCGGGCTCGAGCGGTATACCGCACATTCCGAGGTACGAGTGGAGATCATTCTCCCCTCTGGCTCTTCCTGGACGGTATGCAGCTGCTCCTACGGGGTTACCAAGTTTGCCTAATAATTCATCGCATTCTTCAAACATTTCGCCTGCTGCCGGAGCCATCAGTCTCCAGGGGCCCTGCTTCCTTAGTGCTCCGAGACAGAAAAGTGTCACTTCCTTAGCTTTGGCAAACAGTGTGAGATACCCCTGCTCTAAGTACGAGGTAAGATTATACGTGCAGTCAAACGGGTCGAACCATCCGCCTAAGTTCCTGCCGGGAGCGGCTGACTCCAGATAACGCATTACGAAATAACTCAGGTATTTAGGCAGGTGCTGCTGCGAATAATCGGGATTTCTTGTCTCGGTCCCGGTATATATGGCATCAAAATATTTGGGCTCATTTACCGGGTCGTAGCCGGTCTCGTTATAATATTCAAACCACTGCGGATACTTTATTATCACGTTCATGCCGGGGTTAATGCTCTTGGCAGTTTTCATGATGACATCCTTTGACACCTCAAGCTTCTGTGCGAGCCTGAATTCGGTCCAGGTTCTGTCACCTTTTGCCACGATGCACTTCTCACATCTGCAGTTGGTAAAGTAAAAATCATCCAGTATCAGCTCATCAAATGTCTCGGCACAGAGCTCAACAGCCATCCTGATCTTATCCTTATCCTCATCTTCTTCAAAACACATCGAGGCGAAGCCTTCCCCACCCCTGCCACTGGTAGTGATACCGCCGGAGGTCTTTATACCTTTCTTGTTAAAGAACTCCTTTACTTCAAGCATATGCTCTTTGGTGCACCACTCGTTACTGCGATAGTACTCAAGATATACCTTATCAATGTGCGCACTGTCCGTGATGTGCGCAAACTCCCTTTCAAACTTCTCAAGATTCGTGATGCTGTTCACATCACTTACCGTACAGTATACCGCCGTGGTAAAGTTTTTGTAACCTTCTCTCATAATTCCCCATCCTTTTCTTTAGTGTAAACCATGCTCATAGTTTTACCTACATGTCATGATTATATACTGAACCTCACAGAATTAAAAGCCCCTGGCCAAAGATGAACAACATTTTACATCCTTACTACAAGATGATAAAAAACCGTTGTATTTTCCCTTGATATTGATATAATACAATTAATAGTTACAGAATACAGAAACAGGCGCGAGGTGGCACTATGAAGGTAGTACTTGATGGACTGACAAAAAGATTTCCGAACAGAAATAAAAAGATTAAGACAGAGGTTGTGGCAGTGGACAACTTC
Organism: Lachnospiraceae bacterium; assembly: GCA_017620375.1. GTDB lineage: Bacteria > Bacillota > Clostridia > Lachnospirales > Lachnospiraceae > RUG11977. Next base: position 27,213 of record JAFZQN010000074.1, on the reverse strand, counting down.
TGCTTTGAGATACCGGATGGTACTCTGGTGGGCCTGCTGGGGCCTTCCGGCTGTGGAAAAAGTACCACGCTCAACCTGATATCCGGCTTGGAAAAGCCTACGGAAGGACGCGTGTTCTTTGGAGATACTGATGTTACCGAGATGGCTCCCGAGGATAGGGGAGTAGGCCTCGTATTCCAAAATTATGCGCTCTACCCTCACCTTACCGTACAGCAGAATATCATGTTCCCCCTACAGAACTTCCGCGGTGAAAAGAAGCTCACAAAAGAAGTGATGCTGGTGAGATCGCTTGAAGCAGCCAAACTTGTCCAGATAGACGGCCTCATGGAGCGTAAGCCCAATGAGCTCTCAGGCGGCCAGCAGCAGCGTGTAGCTATAGCGAGAGCCCTGGTCAAAGAGCCTAAGGTACTCTTACTCGACGAGCCCCTGTCCAACCTCGACGCGAGACTCCGACTCCAGACACGTGAGGAGATCAGAAGGATACAGCGTGAGACCAAGGTCACCACTATCTTTGTAACCCACGACCAGGAGGAGGCCATGAGCATCTCCGACCTGATAGTGGTCATGAAGGATGGCAAGGTGCATCAGATAGGTAAGCCCCAGGAGGTATACGATAACCCGGTCAATCTCTTCGTAGCCAAGTTCCTCGGTACCCCTCCGATCAATGTGTTTAAAGGCCGCGTAAAGAACCACATGATATACATCGGCGACAACGCCATCCTTAAGGCCGAGAAAGCCGACGACGGCGACGTATACGTAGGTATCAGACCCGAAGGCTTCATCCCTGACGAAAACGGCGAGCTCGAAGTAAACTTAAAAGGCCTCGAAGTCATGGGCAGGGACACCACGATCGTATCTGATCACAGTGATTGCGAAAATGTCGAGATCCGCTCGATAGTAAGTGCCGAGACCAAGATAGATACAGGTGCAGGAACCGTACGTTTCAAGGTTAAACCCGCCAAGACCTACATCTTTGACGCTGGTACAGAAGAGAGGATCTATTATTGAATGTGGAGGCCGTATGAAAAAAAATAACATAAAAGGCTGGCTCTATCTTTTGCCGGCTATTTTATTCCTAAGTATCTTCATGATCTATCCTTTGATAGATGTTCTGATATATTCTTTTGAGGAAGGCTACAACTTCGCATCCCAGACGCACAACGGGACCGGACTGTACAACTATTCCTACGTGTTGCATGATACATATTTCCTGCAGGCACTGAAAAATACCTTCATCCTGGTCATCATCACGGTACCCTTATCGACAGGCACCGCGCTCCTTATTGCTATGGCGCTTAGCTCGATCAAAAAGCTCCGCGAGCTGTTCCAGACCGTATTTTTCCTGCCTTACGTTACCAATACCTTGGCCGTAGGTCTTGTATTCATGATCCTTTTTAAAAAGACCGCGTACTCTGACGGTATGATCAATCTGCTCATCAATTTCTTCGGCGGCGAATCGGTAGATTTCATCGACGGACCTTACTGGGCAAAAATGTTCGTACTTTGTATATATACCGTGTGGATCGTTATGCCGTTTAAGATCCTGATACTGACCGGAGCTCTTGCCAGTGTTAAGGATGATTATTACAAGGCAGCGAAGATCGATTCCACTCCCAAGTGGAGAGTGTTCACCAGGATCACACTCCCTATGATATCCCCGATGATATTTTACCTTGTGATCACCGGCTTTATCGGTGCATTTAAGGCCTACAGCGACGCAGTGGCACTCTTTGGTACCGACCTTAATGCCGCACAGATGAATACGCTCGTTGGTTACATCTATGACATGTTGTACGGCAGCAGCGGTGGATATCCTTCGTACGCATCGGCAGCGGCCCTGATACTGTTCTGCATCGTCCTTACCATCACCTGCATCAACCTTATGGTGAGCCGTAAGAGCGTGGTAAAGGGGGTGTGAGCCGTGAAAAGAAAAACATCCGACATCATATTAAACATTGTAAAATACTTCTTCCTCGGCCTTTGGGGACTCATTGTACTTTTCCCGTTTTACTGGATGATCATATCTTCCTTAAAAGGCTACGGAGCATATAACTCAGAATACATCCCGAAGTTCTATGCGGCAGATCCGACCTTGGAAAACTATAAGTCTGCATTTACTACGGTCAACTTAGGCGGATACTTCGTAAATACCGTCATCTTCGCAGTAGTTACGACAGCTGTCATGCTGGTAGTGATCACACTTGCCGCATTTGCATTTGCAAGACTCGACTTTAAAGGGAAGAACATAGTATTTACCGTATTCCTTTCACTTATGATGATACCGAACGAGCTCATCATCATTACCAACTTTGTTACCATCACCGACATGGGACTGAGAAATACCTTTACCGGTCTCATCCTCCCGTCGGTTACCTCGATATTTTACATATATCTGCTTAAGGAGAACTTCGAGCAGATCCCGGATAACCTGTATAAAGCCGCTAAAGTGGACGGTACCTCTGACTTTAGGTACCTTATAAAAGTCATGATACCCATCTGTAAGCCCACCATGATCACCATCACGATACTTAAGGTGATAGAGTGCTGGAACAGCTTCGTATGGCCGCGACTCATCACCGACGATGAGCGCTACTACCTTGTATCAAACGGTATCCAGGAGATCAGGGAAAACGGCTTCGGCCGTGAGAATATCCCTGCCATGATGGCCGCCGTAGTGGTTATATCCGTGCCCTTGATCATACTGTTCTTTGTATTCAGAAAACAGATCATGGCAGGTGTGCAGAAGAGCGGAACAAAGGGGTAAATATGAAGAAAAAACTGTTACTGATCGTGTTTATGTTCTGCCTGCTAACCGGTTGCCATGGCTCAAAGCAGAACAGCACGTTTGAGATACCGGATGAGTTTGATGAGTCGGAGAAGATAGAGATCACCTTCTGGGCTAAGAACGATACCAATGTCACCCAGTCCAGGATCTATGAAAAAGCCGCCTCTGATTTTAACATACTCTATCCGAACGTAAAAGTTAATATAAGGCTCTACACCGATTACGGCAAGATATATAACGACGTGATCACCAATATATCTACCGGCACCACGCCTAACGTGTGCATCACCTATCCTGACCACATAGCGACATATCTGACCGGTAACGGGACGGTGGTGGATATTAGTGCCTTGATGAAGGACGAGAAATACGGCCTCGGCGGAAGTGAGCTGAAATTCGACGGACCGACGGAAAGTGAGATAGTACCTTCATTCTTAAATGAATGCCGCATCGGAGAGAACTACTATGCACTTCCTTTCATGCGTTCGACCGAAGCCTGCTATATCAATAAGACTTATGTGGAAGCCATGGGCTACGAGATACCCGATATCCTTACCTGGGACTTTATCTGGGAGGTATCGGAGGCAGCGACTGCTAAAGACGCTGACGGCAACTACCTGGTAAACGGCCAGAAGACCATGATCCCGTTCATCTATAAGTCCACCGACAATATGATGATATCCATGCTTAAGCAGCTGAATGCAGGCTATTCAGATGATAGCGGTAACATCCTGATATTTAATGACACTACAAAAGAGATATTAAGAGCTGTGGCAAAGCACGCAGGCTCCTATGCTTTTTCTACCTTTAAGATATCAAGTTATCCCGGTAACTTCCTTAATGCGGGACAATGCTTATTTGCTATCGACTCTACCGCAGGTGCCTCATGGATGGGCTCTAAGGCACCGTTGTCCGATATAAGCGAAGACAAGATAGTGGACTTCGAGACGATAGTACGCTCGATCCCGCAGTATGACACCGCTCACCCTCAGATGATATCCCAGGGTCCCTCGGTATGTATATTTAACAAGCAGGATCCGCAGGTGGTGCTGGCATCGTGGCTGTTTGCACAGTTCCTGCTCACCAACGAGACTCAGATAGCCTACTCCGAGACAGAAGGCTACATCCCAGTGACTACCAAGGCAGGCGACTCTGCTGAGTATCAAGAGTATTTAGCAGGATGCGGCAGTGATAATGACCTGCACTATGATGTAAAGATCAGGGCTGCTGAGATGCTCATGGCCAATAAGGAAAACACCTTTGTGACTCCTGTATTTAACGGCTCTGCGTCCTTACGTGATGCCGCAGGGCAGCTCATCGAAAATACCGCCAAGGCAGCCAGACGTAAGCAGACGGTGGATGACAAGTTCTTTGATGCGATGTTTGACGATATGGTATCACTCTACCATTTAGACCAGATAAGTGCCACAACCGGTAATAGCGGTGACTTGGGGCCTCTGCCCGGTCCGGCTAAGGCTTTGATAGTGGCTCTGATCATTGCCTGGATAGGCATAATCGGGTTTAATCTCAAGGACATTATCAAAAAACGTAAGGCTCAAAAACAATAAATATGTATAAAAAATCCGGTTTTTTGACCGGATTTTTATATAAAATATGGATTTTATCTATAAGGTATTGTTTTTTTTACAAAAGTGGATATAATGATGTTTGTTTACAGTAAACAGTAATCTTTCACAGAGAGGATGAAAAACATGAAAAAAATATTAGTTTTACTTTTGGCACTTGTTATGGTTATGTCATTAGCAGCTTGTGGCAAAAAGGATGATGACAAGAACGATAATAAGAATGAGACTACTCCCGCAGTAGAGGATAAGATCGACTTTTCAAAGTCAGAGGGCGTTATGACTTACGCTCAGTATGACGCAGCAAATGTAGATGATCCCGTAACCGTTGAGACTTTCGTACAGGACAAGCAGTCATGGTGGGATAACAAGGCTACCATCTACACACAGGACAACGAAGGCGCTTACTTCATCTATGAGATGCAGTGTTCAGAGGCAGATTACGCTAAGCTTGTTAAGGGTCAGAAGATCAGAGTAAAAGGCTTCAAGGCTGATTTCCAGGGCGAGAAAGAGATCGCAGATGCTACATTTGAAATCCTTGACGGCAACTACGTAGCACCCGCTACAGATGTTACAAACCTTCTTGGTACCGATGATCTCGTTAAGTATCAGAACAGATACGCTGAGTTCAAGGGTATGACCGTAGCAGCAAGCAAAGATGCTGACGGCAATGACGTAGCATTCCTTTACAAGTGGAATGGCAGCGGTGAGGACGGCGACGACCTTTACTTCAACGTAGAGCTTAACGGAAGCGTATATACATTCACAGTTGAGTCTTATCTTTGCGGTAAGGATACTGAAGTATACAAGGCTGTAAAAGAGCTTAAAGTAGGTGATAAGGTTGATCTTACAGGATACCTTTACTGGTATGATACAGTTAATCCCCATATCATTTCCGTAACAGCAGCTAAATAAGATTTTCTTGATACAAAACTTAATGCCCGGTGAATAACCGGGCATTTTTCTGTCTAAAGGGACGGGAAAATAAGAAGCATTTTTTTGATTTTATGGTTAAAAAAATACCTATTCTTACCGATATAAAATTATATGGAGTTAACATATAAAAGGCGGTTTTCTTCGTATTAAAAATAATTACATGGAGGTATATTAAATGGGTAGTAAGAAGAAACTATTTGCATGGCTGCTTGTGTTCGCACTTATTATTTCGGCAGCTTACGTACCTGGTACAAAGGTTAAGGCTGACGGTTCGGTTAGTGTAGCCTTTGAAAACACATTTGAACCTTTGGAGGATAACGGATATACCGTAATATACAGAAGAGGAGAAAATGAGAACGAAAGAAAAGTTCGCGTACAACTCGGAACGTATATTAATAATGTTTTTACGCCTGTATCAATTAATTCAGGTGGGGGACCCTTCTCCGCAGAATGTGACAGGGATACTCTGAAAGATTATGCAGTATATCTGGATTTTACCGGAGAATATACCGTGGATCTCATTGTAAACGGAGCAAGAGAATTTAATCGTGCTCCGGGAAGTTATACTATGCTTCCTAATAATTTTAATGGCGGTACATTGAATATTTCCGTGGATATACCCGGAGACGACCAGGGAGGCCCCAATAATAATACCGTTAATCCCAATACGGGGGAGATAGCTATTAACCTTTCAAGACTTGTTAACGGTAAGGTAGAATACAAGCTTGAAAGTGAAGCTGACTGGACTGTAGCTACAGGTTCGGCTATAAAGCTTTCGTATTTAACTTCAGCTGATGACGGAAAAGATTTTACGGTAAAGATCTCAGGTCAGGAACTGGATGATTATGTTGATGAGACCGATGGAAGACACAGAAGCACTCTTCGTGTCGATGACGGTACAGGAGATAAGGTTACTGATATATATAAAGATCTTAGTGAGAATGCAAGCTATACATTTAAATATGACAGCAAAAACAGATACAGGATTGATATTGAATTCAGGGACAACGGTGGCCAGGGCGGCGGCCATGATAATGGTCTTGAAGTCTGGATCGGAGATACCTGTGTTGTTCCGGAAGGTATAAATGCGGACAAGCTGGGTGCAACCCGGTATCAGTCTCTTTCCAACGTATACATGTATGAGATTTTTAATAACGGTTCATATGTTGTATATGGAAGTGATTCCAGATTTGAGCGTAATAAAGATGATGTAGACAATAAGAATTATGATCAGATAGATCATGTGGCTATCCGTCCTTTGAGCGATAAGCTGACATTGGCACCTATCCGTGCATACGGCACAGGTGTTGTAGAGGTATTACCCAGTACACCTACTTATCTGAATCCCAGCGCGATAGATGAAGAAAGAAGAGCGGATGTTGTCATTGAAGCTGTAACCGATCCTGCTGATGAAGCATATGGTTTTTCATTCTATGGAGATACATCAAGGGCATCAAAGGATAACGTAGGTAATGTCCATTACATGGCAAGGATCGAGTTTGATCTCGATGACGGCTTAATGGGACGTGCAGAAACGAATGGCTCGACAGTAAAGCTTGATGGTGCAATTTATACTACCAACATTTTTACCAGAGAAATAAAAGATATCACTATCGGATCTGAGACTGCTCCCGTAGAGAATGCAATCGTGCTCTCATATCGCGGCAGAGTTGAGTATAAGGACGGGGAAGGCAACAATGATCCCGGTATTGAACTTGCAGCACCTCTTAAATGCTATGTAACAGGTGCATTTTTGAAGGGAAATGAATACATTGATAATAACAATAATGCTATAAAGCAGTCATTTGGACGTGTTAAAGCAGAAGATGACGCTATAGTAGAGATCCATGATCTAGACGGGACTACTCAGATGTTTGATGATCCTGAAGATAAGATGAAAATACGTGTCATGACCGGCGGTAAGTTCTATCTTTATTCAGACAAAGACATTGCTTTACCCGGTGCTGAATCAGGATATTATTCAGAGAGCGGAAAACTTGAACAGTTTGTAATTGACGGCGGATTGAGAATGCAGGATGCCGTTAAACTTGTAGAATGCGAAGAGGGTGATCACTCAGAGGGTAAGGGCCGTTATAGTTTGAAAAACAACGGTACTTATGTAGAATTTATCTCTACTACCGCAAAGCAGTGGAACTGTGGTGTAGATAAGGTTGAACATGGTCACTTTAAGGTAGAGGCCGGTACCGGTATAGAGTTTGTCAGAACTGACGGACGTGACAATGAGTATTATAATTATCAGTTTGAAGAGGGCACCAAGGTTAAGTTTACTCTGGTTCCCGATGCCGGATACCAGTATAAGCCCGGAACATTCTGTTTCATGGATGGTATGCCTGTAGAGGATTCGAAATATGTAAAAGCAGTTCCCGATGAACCCGGTGCTTACATTTATACCATGGAAGGACATAACCTTTATATTTCATGTGAGTTTGAACCTGCCAAGAATGATATTGAAGTAAAGGCTTCAAATGTCGGAAAAGCTGATATAGACATGGGAGACAATGAACTCGCCGGAAATATGGAATTCTCTGTCCAGGATAATACAGATGCAACCGATGAATTAAAGGAAGAAATAGCTAACACAGCAAGTGAGGATTTTGAAGTAGTTTCTATTCTTGATCTGTCACTTAGCCAGGTTATCAATACCGTTACTAATGAAGACGCATGGGTTATCCCTGTTACAGAACTTGAAAAGCCTATGGAAGTATCACTTGAGATTGAAAGTGATGATGAAAATGCTGAGTTCGAAATAATCCGTGTACATGGTAAGGAAGTTGATAATATTGAAGTAGAATACGATCCTGCAACCAAGCAGCTGAAATTCAAAACCGATAAGTATTCTGTATATGCTATAGCACAGAAGAGCGCAACTACTGATGATCAGAACGGAAATCCTGATGACGTTATAAATCCCGGAAATGATTCCGGAAACGATTCAGGCAGTGATTCCGGCAGCGGCTCAGGAAGTGGTTCAGGCAGTGATTCGGGCAGCGGCTCAGGCAGCAGTTCTGACAGTGGTTCAGGCAGCGGTTCGGGAAGTGGCTCAGGTAATGTTGTAACACCCGGAACATCTGACGGAAATACAGGAAATAATAACCCTGGAACAGATAACACCGGTTCAACAGCAAAGACCGAAACCAAAGAAGAGAAAAAGGAAGACGGCACGATCGTTAAGACTACTGTTACCGAAGAAACTGACGGAACAAAAACTACAGTGGTTGAGACGAAGAATACAGATGGTACCGAAACCGTTGAGACAACAACAGAAAATAAGGACGGAAGTACCACAAAGGTTACTGCAGAGTACGACAAGGCCGGTAAAGAGGTAAGCAGTGAGACTGTGAAGGAATCCGTCACTGCAAGAGGTACTACTGTAGTTGAGACCATAGTTGAGAAAGCTGACGGTGAAAAGACAGTTACTGTTGTAAAAACCACAAAGTCCGGAAAAGTAACCAAGACCACTCTTAATGTTTCAGCAGACGGTACTGCAACATATACAGAGGAAATAAAGAATACCGATGGCAGTAAGACCGTAAAGAAATACAGCTTAAGTGAAGACGGTACTGTTAAGGTAGAGAAGTACAAGGTTCCTGCTGAAAAGATAGCTTTATCAAGCGAGATAACTGAGGATGGCGAAACATATCCTGTTACCGTAATAGGCAAGGGTGCATTCAAGAGCAATAAGAATGTAATCAAGGTGACGATAGAAGCAGGTATCACTACTATCGGAAGGAAAGCATTTGCAGGCGACAGCAATCTTAGAAAGATAGTTCTTCCCGGAACTATAAAGAAGATTTCCAAGGATGCATTTAAGGGTATCGCAGATGACGCTGTATTCTATATCAAGGGAACCGAGGATGATCTTAAGCGTATAAAGAAGCTTTTAAAGAAATCCGGTCTTGATGTTAAAAAGTACGGCTTTGTATTAGTAGAAGAAAAGTAATATGTAAAGTAAAAAAGTAATAAACTGACCAGTTTATAAGGAGAAGGGTCCGGCTTTTAAAGCCGGGCCCTTTTATTGTGAATGCTTGATTTAAATAGTAGTATGTTTTGTTTTCGGTACATTTAGATATAAGAAAATATTGCGTATCATTGCTGTGTTTGCTATAATGAACCCGTAGTGTTTTAGGATAGGAGCAGGTGATCATCAATATATATAAAACCTGCATAAGGGTGATAACATGAGTATATTATGTATAGGCGAGATGCTGATAGATTTTACGCCGGTATCGGACAAAAAAAATACATATACAGCCAATCCCGGCGGAGCACCTGCAAATGTGGCGGTAAGTGCGGCGAGAAACGGCATAAAAGCCGGATTCTTAGGGAAGCTCGGTAATGACGATTTCGGAAGACTGCTTATAAATACACTAAAAAACGACAATGTGGATATACTTCTGCCGGAGCTTACGGATGAGGCGACCACCACTTTGGCATTTGTCTCTCTTGATGAGAAAGGGGACAGGTCGTTTACCTTTGCCAGAAAGCCCGGAGCGGATATGCTCTTAAGTATTCCGGATGTTCAAAAAGTGGATTTCTCAGCATGGGATATAATTCATGCCGGTTCCGTAAGCCAGTCGGGAAGTCCGGAAAAGGATGCGGTACTGCTGGCGTTAAAGAAGGCAAAAGAAGCCGGGAAACTTGTAAGCTTTGATATCAATTTCCGTGATAAGATATGGGGTTTTGAAGAATGTAAGAGTGAAGTGCTTAAGGTATTCCCTTATGTTGATCTGCTTAAAATCTCCGAGGAAGAGCTCGACTTCGTGGGCGGAAGGGACAATATCCCTGCGTTTATGAAGGAGTATGATATAGCAGTCACAGTACTTACCTTAGGCGGAGACGGAGCGGTCATTTTCTTCAATGGGAAAAAGAGTGTGGAATCATTAGGGGAAGACCTGTTAGAAATCAATATCCCTGCCATGAAGGTAAAGTGTATAGATACTACCGGAGCAGGAGATGCATATTGGGGAGGATTCCTTTCAAGCCTCTTAAGACAAGGTGTAAAGAAGGTTTCAGACATAGATAAGTTAATACTTGAAACAGCCGGCAGGTACGGTGCGGTATCAGGCGGACTTTGTATACAGAAGCCCGGCGGGATTCCTGCACTGCCGACGATTAACGAAATTGAAAGAACTATGACTACGACAGCTTGACGGAAGCTTAATGGCACTATATAGTACGGTGTTTATAAATCTTGGGAGAACGGGATGAGGATCATAGGCAAAAACCATAAAAAGATAATAGCGGTTCTGATCTGCATTTGTTTCATGGCTGCGGGGTTAACTAAATTGTTTGCCTCGGAAAGCATAGCGGCAGCGGCAGGTACAAAGACCCGTGGCGAATACGGCAGAGCCATAGCCAGTTATACTCCCGATGATGACGGGATATGGCGCAGGACCAATCTTTCCTTCCTGTCCGAATACACATCCTACATCAAGAAAATGTCCCTTTATTCGCCGCAGATGGTACGTCTCGATACCGGTGATGTGCGCCTCTCCGACGGAATCTCGTTTACTACAGGTTATAATCCTTTTTCCGTAGCGGTACAGAAGAAGGTTAAGACAGCGGAATGCATGTTTACAGGCGACCTTATGTGTCTTAAGGGGCAGCAGTTTGCAGCTCAGGTGAAGAGCAGCTATGATTTCTGGCCTTCGTATAAATACGTGGCTAAGGTGTTTGAAAAAGCTGACTTCGTATGCGGAAATCTCGAGTCCCTCCTTTCGGAATCCAATCCCATCACGAAAAATCAGGTTAATGCTAAGAACGGCCAGCCTCAGTGCAACGGCCCGAAGATATACCTTGATGCCTTACGGGAAGCCGGTTTTGACATGCTGGTTACGGCCAATAACCACACATGTGACTGGGGTGCGGTAGGCATCACCGAGACAAAAAAACATCTTGAAGAATACGGCTTTGCCAATACGGGCACGCATTACTATGACAGCAAAGAGCCTGAGGACCGCTTCGTCATATTCGATGTGAACGGTATCAACATCGTGATCCTTTCATACACCCACATCATCAACCAGCGCGGATACCTTACCGTAAAAGAGATGGAGAAGATGGTGCATACCTTCGAACGAGATAAAGCTAAGGAAGATATAGCTGCGGCAAAGGCTAAGGGCGCTGATTTTGTCGTAGTATATTGCCATTGGGGTATAGAAAATACCGAGACACTTAACTCTGCACAGCTGAATGACTCCAAGTTTTTAGCTGATGAAGGTGCGGACCTGATCATCGGTTCACATCCCCACTGCCTGCAGAGATGCGAATATCTCGAGACAAAGGACGGCAGAAAGGTCCTTTGCATGTATTCCATGGGCAACTTCTGTTCAAGCATGGTAAGGGATATCAACAACGACACCATTATCCTTAAGGTAACCATAGAAAAGACAATGGATAAGGAGAGTACGGTTACCGCCATGACCGATGCATCGTATATCCCGTGCCATGTGATGAGTAAGGACAGCCACAGCTTTGTAGTCGTACCGACTTCAAGCAAGCTTAACGGCGGTTACACTTCTAACGTGCTGACTTCTGCCAAGCAGAGGATAGACAAGATCATGAACGGAGTCATCCCGTGCAGTGAGTGATTTTTAAGCAATATAAGTTAAAAATATAGCACAAATTTCTATTTCAAATAAAACGTTAAATATGCTATACTAGTAGGCGTAGCATTATATATAATTATGGGGAAAAAGGAGAAGGCAGATGAAGATCAAAGCTGACGCAAAAAACAAAGTAGCTTTTAACAACAAAGTGGACTTCTGTGTAGGTACGGGCAGAATGGGTCTGGCACTTACTCAGGAGTATTATGATGAGCTTAAGTTCACTCAGGAGCACATCGGATTCTCATTCATCAGAGGTCACGGACTTTTTACTGATGATATGGCCATATTCCAGTGCTTCGATTATGACGGAGTTAGAAGAATAGAGTACAATTACACATATCTCGACAGAGTGCTTGATATGTATCAGAGTGTAGGGATCGCACCCTTCTTTGAACTTGGTTTTATGCCTAAAAAGATGGCGAGCGGCGAGCAGACTATCTTTTACTGGAGAGGAAATACCACACCTCCCAAGGATTACAAAGAGTGGGCAGATATGATCTCGGCTATGCTCCAGCATTGTATAGACAGATACGGCGAGCAGGTATATGACTGGCCCATCGAGGTATGGAATGAGCCGAACCTTCCCGGCTTCTGGAAGGGTGCCGACATGCAGGAATACTTCAAACTTTTCGAAGTATCTTACAAGGCAGTAAAAAGAGTAAGCAAGCGTTTCAAGGTGGGCGGCCCCGCAGTATGCGGTATCAGGGATGAGTTCTGGATCAGATCATTCCTTGATTTCTGTCTTAAGAAAAAGCTTAAGCCCGACTTTGTGACACGTCATCACTATACAACAGAGATGCCCGAGAGAGCAGGACATTACGGATATCAGATACTTTCACTTCCTGAGTTTGGATTTGCAAATCTTAAGACCAGCCGTGATGCTATCGACTCTTACCCTGAGTTTAAGGGACTTCCTATACACATCACTGAGTTTAATACATCATACATACCGAACAATCCTATACATGACACTAACATCAACGCTGCATATCTTGCACAGCAGCTCTCACGCTTAGGCGATGTTAATGAGTCATATTCATACTGGACCTTCGGTGATGTATTTGAAGAGCAGGGTGTACCTTTCTCACAGTTCCACGGCGGTTTCGGTCTTGTAGCTCATCACTGCATCCCCAAGCCCACATTCTGGAGCTTTGCATTCTTTAAGAAACTGAAAAACTTTAGTGAGAAGTGCATCTATAAGGATGACTCCACAGTTATCGTAGCTGACGGCAAGGGCGGATTCGCAGGCGTAGCTTGGAATCTTTCCGATAAAGACAGCGCAGTTGACATAGAGCTCACCGGAAAAGCAGCTAAAGGCGATAAGTACACACTCATCACCGAGACAGTAGATGAGAAGGTATGTAATCCTTTGAAGATCTGGCATGACTTAGGCGAGCCCAGGTATCCTTCGGACGCAGAAGTAGCAGTGATAAAGAGCGGCTCAATGCCTCTTGTTGAGAGTGAGACCATCGAAGCTATCGCCGGCGGCAAGCTTGCACTAAAGTTCACACTTAACAGATTCGGTGTTAAATACTTTACCGTTAAGCCTCTTGCATTTGAAGGCGATACTGGTTATGATTATAAGAAGATCGAGGATGTTTCCTTAACAGACCTTCGTAATCCCAAGAAGGCCATAGCAAGAAAGGCTGAAGAAGATGCTAAGGCTAAGGAAGCTATGAAGAAATTTGCCGAAATGGCAAAGAAGGGCATAAAGCCTCCGTTCCCCGGAGCACCCGTAGCACCCGCTGAGGTAAAGAAGCCCGAAGCAAAGCAGGAGAAGAAGCCTGTAGCAAAGAAGGCAGCAGCCACAGTAAAGAAAGCTGTTGAAGCAGCTAAGAAGGCAGCAACAAAGAAAACCGCTGCAAAAAAGGCAGTAAAAAATAAAAAGTAATATAAACAATCCCGCTGCAGCGGGAGGTGTAATAAAGTTGTAATCAGGAGGATGAAATGGCTAAGAAAAATGCAAACATTCCCGAGGAAAAGCCCGAGGAGGAGTTATCCTACGCGGAAATATTAAGGCGTAGGGAAGACGAGGACAGATTCCTCGCAGAACAGCGTGCAAACCAGGATGAAAAGACAGGATGCCTCGGTATCTCTGCTACTTTCCTTGTAGGCACATTCTGTATCATGTTCCTTCTTGCAGGACTTGGATTCTTCGGATACGGTATCTACTGCTTTATTCAGGGCGAATATGATGTCAGCAAGAGAGTCATCATGGTTGTAGTCGGCGCTCTGGTAACAGTAGCCACAGTATTCGTTTGGAGAATGTTCCATAGAAACTTACATAATGATGAATAACGTCGCAGGGAGGGACCCGTTCCGCAAGGCGGAATGGGAGGAATCCCTACGACATGGCTCCGTTTTGCGAAGCAAAATGGAGTACCTATAAATTGAGGACGTACCACGGAGCCCTCATGCCACGGCTCCATCACGCAGTGATGGAGTACTGTTATACTGAGGACGCACCTGTGACACGGCTCCGTTCCGCGTAGCGGAATGGAGTACCTATAAATTGAGGACGCAACACTAAAAGGAGACCCACATGGAATCATACAAACAGGAATTTATTGAGTTTATGGTAGACTCCGAGGTTCTTAAATTCGGAGATTTCACATTAAAGAGCGGAAGAAAGTCACCCTTCTTCATGAATGCAGGTGCATATGTAACCGGCAGACAGCTTAAGAAGCTTGGCGAATACTACGCAAAGGCCATTCATGACAACTTCGGCGATGACTTTGACGTACTTTTCGGACCTGCATATAAGGGTATTCCGTTGAGCGTAGCAACAGTTATCGCATTCAGCGAGCTCTACGGCAAGGAGATCCGCTATTGTTCAAATCGTAAGGAAGTTAAGGACCACGGCGATGTAGGTATCCTTCTTGGCAGCAAGATCAAGGACGGCGACAGAGTTGTTATCATCGAGGACGTTACCACATCCGGCAAGTCCATCGAGGAGACCTTCCCCATCATCCGGGCACAGGGCAATGTGACCATCAAGGGTCTCATGGTTTCCCTTAACCGTATGGAGAGAGGACTTGAGTCCGACAAGAGCGCCTTAGACGAGATCAAAGCTAAGTATGGTTTCGATGCAAAAGCCATCGTAACCATGGAAGAAGTTATAGAGCATCTCTACAACAAGGAAGTACTCGGCAGGGTAGTTATCGATGACACCTTAAAGGCAGCTATCGACGAGTATTATAAGTTATATGGTTGTAAATAAAAAAATATGACACCAGAAGCCTTACCTTTGAGGGGAAGGAGAACCGCATAGCGGTGGATAAGGTGTTTCAGAGTGTATCAGAAAGAAAGGAGACCGTTATGACAAACGAAGAAAAGCTTGAGCAATTCCTGAAAATGGTAGAAGGCAGCAACAACATTGTTTTCTTTGGCGGTGCCGGAGTGTCCACCGAAAGCGGCATACCGGATTTTAGAAGCGTAGACGGTCTCTACAACCAGGAATACGACTATCCACCTGAGGAGATTATCAGTCATTCGTTTTTCATGCATGACCCTGAAGAGTTTTACAGATTCTACAGGAAAAAGATCCTCCTCGACGGTATCGAGCCCAACATCACGCACATTAAGCTTGCGGAGCTCGAGAAAAAGGGGAAGCTTAAAGCCATAGTCACCCAGAACATCGACGGCCTCCATCAGAAGGCAGGCAGCGAGACGGTATTCGAGGTACATGGTACCGTAGCCCGTAACTTCTGTATGAAATGCAGAAAGTTTTTCTCAGGTGACGACATCATCAAGCTCATCGACGAAGACTGCGAAAGACGTCTTGCAAACGGCGAGAATATCGACAACAAGCTTAACCGCGGCAAGCGCCGTTTCGGACTTCCCATATGTCCCGAATGCGGAGGCCTGATCAAGCCTGATGTCGTGCTTTACGAAGAAGGTCTGGATGACACCACCTGGTCAAATGCATGTTACTACATCAGTAAAGCTGACATGCTCATAGTCGGCGGTACATCGCTTGTTGTATATCCTGCAGCGGGCCTTATCAATTACTATAAAGGTAACAAACTGGTACTGATCAATAAATCATCCACACCATACGATTCATCAGCCAACCTCGTGCTCAACATGGGACTTGGTGAAGTTTTCTCCAAAGTGTGACAATGTACGTCACCTTTTTGGATCACATAACATAATAAAAATTTGTCGGAGGACGTCATGAAAGGACTTTATAAGTATTTAAACGGATATAAAAAAGAGTGCTTTCTGGCGCCCTTCTTTAAGTTATTGGAAGCGGCATTTGAGCTTACGGTGCCGCTTGTCATCGCATCCCTCATCGATACCGGTATCGCAAACGGCGACAAGGGTTATGTGGTAAAAATGGTGCTGATCCTGGTAGCTTTCGCATTTGTCGGATACGGCTTTGCCATCACAGCACAATTCTTTGCGGCAAAAGCGGCTGTAGGTTTTGCTACTAAGCTCAGACATGCACTTTTTGCACACATTATGAAGCTTTCGTTTAAGGAAAGTGACAAACAGGGTACATCCACGCTCATCACCAGAATGACCAGTGATGTCAACCAGACTCAGACGGCGGTCAATCTGTTTCTACGTCTGTTTTTAAGGTCACCGATCATCGTATTTGGCGCGCTCATCATGGCATTTACTGTGGATGCAAAAGCAGCCATCATATTTGCGGTGGTCATCCCGCTTTTGTTTGTCCTGGTATTTTCACTTCTGTTTCTTACCATACCGAGGTTTAAAAAGGTTCAGGCAGCGTTAGACAGGTTACTTGGGCTTACCAGGGAAAACCTCACGGGTGTGAGAGTAATCCGTGCATTCGGCCTTGAGGAACGCGAGATAGTTAATTTCGACGAAGAGACCGATAAACACAGACATATCCAGGAAATAGCCGGCAGGATCTCAGCAATCATGAATCCCGCCACATATATAGTTATAAACGCCGCACTCATCATCCTGCTTTATTCAGGTGCGATACGTGTGGAGTCCGGAGCACTTAAGGCAGGTGCTGTAGTCGCTCTGGTTAATTACATGTCCCAGATCTTAGTAGAGCTTATGAAGCTTGCGAACACCTTTATCAGCATCACAAAAGGCATGGCCTGCGGTAACCGTATCAGCACCGTATTTGACATTCCTGAGGGTATGGAAGTAAAGATCAAGGTGGACGGAGATAATGGGCAGCAGGACAATGCCAATCAGACTGGGAAACAGTCAACAGAAGCTTTAAATACCAAAGCAGCAGTCAAATTCAGCCACGTATACATGAAGTACAGTGAAGGCGGCGAGGACGCTTTGGAAGATATAGATTTCGAAGCTGACTACGGGACTGTAACCGGTATCATCGGTGGTACCGGCTCAGGTAAGACTTCTATAGTAAATCTTATCCCACGTTTCTATGATGCGGAAAAAGGTACCGTGTATGTAGCCGGAAAAGATGTGAGGGATTATGATGTAGCAGCTCTCCGTGACATGGTAGGTACGGTAATGCAGAAGGCAGTGCTTTTCAAGGGTACCGTAAGGGAAAACCTTAAGTGGGGTAACGCCGAAGCTACAGACGAAGAATTAAAAGAAGCCATGGATCTGGCACAGATCACAGGCATAGAGCTTGACCGCGAGGTAGAGCAGGAAGGAAGAAACTTCTCCGGAGGCCAGAAACAGAGGTTGTCTATAGCGAGAACGTTAGTAGCAAAACCTCCGATCCTGATACTTGATGACAGTTCATCGGCTCTTGACTATGCGACGGATGCAGCCTTAAGAAAGGCGTTGAGGAGCCTGTCATGGAAACCTGCGATATTCATCGTATCCCAGCGTGCTTCGACAGTACGTTACGCGGATATGATACTTGTACTTGACGACGGTAAATTAGCCGGCAAGGGTACACACGATGAGCTCATAAATACATGTGATGTATATAAGGAAATCTACGCCAGTACAGAACAAGGATGAGGTACAAAGTTTGAATAGAAAATGTTACATAGTCGGCGGTGGCGAAAACTTCGGACTTACCTTTAAAAAAGAGCCCGGAGATTACGTTATAGCCGCAGATGCCGGATACAGGCATCTGGAAGAAGCGGGCATAGAAGTCGATATGGTAGTGGGAGATTTCGATTCTTTGGGTACTATCCCTGATCATCCCAACCTCGTTAAGCTAAATCCCATAAAAGATGTTACAGACACATGGGAAGCGGTAAGGCTTGGCATGGAAAAGGGTTACTCCGAGTTCCATCTTTACGCCTGCACCGGAGGTCGTATCGATCACACGATGGCGAATGTCCAGCTATTAAAATATCTTGCAGAAAAAGAGAGCAAAGGCTACTTATATGATAAAGAATTAGTGCTGACGGTTATAAAGGATTCGTCGCTCTCTTTTGATGATACTTGGAAAGGCTACATATCCATGTTTTCTCTTTCTGATGAAAGTAAGGGAGTTACCATTCAGGGCCTTAAATATGATGTGGACAACATCTTGCTTGATAATTCGTTTTCACTGGGCGTCAGCAATGAATTTACTGGCAATCCTTCTGAGATATCTGTACAAGAAGGATGTCTGTTGGTTGTTTTTCCGCGTATACATTAGATTTAAAATAATACTTGCATTTTATGGAAAAAGTGCTACAATACAGAATGAAATAAAACGGACGGGAGCTTGTATTACAGGCTGAGAGGAAGGTGTGGCCTTCGACCGGTAACCTGATTTGGGTAATGCCAACGTAGGGATGACTATAAGTAGGAACTATAAGGGCTATCCATTGGGTAGTCCTGTTTTATTTCCGGATAAATCCGGACGGATAGAAGGGGAGCGCCTTGTATCTTGTATATAGCGATGGGAAGCCGTGTTTCGGCGTGAGAGGGGAAAATTGATTCCCGACCGACAGGATCTTTTGACCCTGAAAAACATGAGAGGATTAATAAAAGGTACGAAAGAATGAGATCGAAAAGTATTCTTAAAACGGTCGTACTCTCCATGCTCATCGCTATAGGTGTTGTAATCTCCCCTATACTGAGAGTGGAGGGTATGTGTCCGATGGCACACTTTATCAACATTGTGTGCTCTGTATTTATGGGACCCTGGTACTCGCTGTTATGTGCATTTATCATCGGTATTATCAGGATGACCATTATGGGGATACCGCCCCTGGCACTTACCGGAGCCATATTCGGCGCATTTTTATCCGGAGTATTTTACAGATTTTCAAAAGGAAAACTGATATTTGCAGTATTGGGAGAAATAATAGGTACCGGCATCATTGGAGCTATTGTCTCTTATCCGGTTATGTCACTTATCTGGGGAAAAGATGGGATAAGCCTGTTCTTCTATGTTCCGTCATTTATATGCGGAACACTTATAGGAGGAAGTATAGCATTTTTCTTCTTAAGAAAATATGCCGATATAGGCATGCTTACTAAAACGCAGGACATGTTGGGCAGCAAAGTATATGCCGATAAAAGCTCGATACTTTCCAATACTATATTGATAGCCACCTTTGGAGCTATAATGTTTTTTGTATTTTTCATGGTTCCACAGGTATTCAAGGTTGAAGGAGCCATGTGGGGATACCTGGCATATGGATCCATAGCAGTATTTCTGGTTTTAGCACTGATATATTTTGTAGTGAGAAAGATTAAAGAGAAAAACAATCAGAGGGACGGTTCTCTGATTGAAAAATGAGGTAATCCAATTGATTTTAGACTGCAGAAAAAAGGTCAGGGAGTTACATCCGCTGATACATTGTATAACCAATCCCATATCAATAAACCAGTGCGCAAATACGATACTGTCCACGGGTGCCAGGCCGATTATGGCTGAACATCCCGAAGAGGCTGCTATCATTACAAAAAGTGCCGGTGCGTTGATGCTTAATCTTGGAAATATCACTGATGCCAGAAAAGAATCCATGCTTATCTCTGCAAAAGAAGCCGGGAAAAATAATCTAAGATCTGTTCTGGATGTTTGTGGGATCGCATGTCTTAAAACGAGAAGAGATTATGCATTATTACTGATAAATGAATCAATACCGACAGTAATAAAAGGCAATTACTCAGAAATTTACGCTCTTTATCGTCAGGAGTATTCTGCAAGCGGAGTGGATGCGGACGTATCTTTGACAGTGGAAGAAGCAGAAAAAGCTGCCATTGAACTTGCAGGCACGTTACAAACTACAATACTTGCCAGCGGGGCAACGGACATCATTACCGACGGTAGGAGAGTAACATATGTAAAAAACGGAAGTCCTCAGTTGGCGACCGTCACCGGAACAGGGTGTATGCTGGGTGCGTTGTGTACGGCTTTCCTTTCTGTAGCTGACGGATATGAAGCAGCGGTAGCTGCATCCGTAATGTTTGGAGTATGCGGAGAACTTGCTGTGACGGAAAAAGGCAGCGGTACATTTATGGTAAATCTTTTGGACAGGCTTTCGACTGTTACGGATGAAGAGATATTAAGAATGCAGAAGGTAGATCAAAGGGTATAAATCCACAGAAAGGCTATATATGAAAGACTTCAATTCGAGACTGTATTTTATAACAGACAGTACACTATATGAGAAAGATGAATTTTTAAGACGCGTAAAAGCTGCACTTGACGGTGGAGTTACCTTGGTACAGCTTAGAGAAAAAGAAAGAACGACCAGAGAGTACCTGGAGCTTGCAAGGGCTGTGCATGAACTGACTATGCAGTATAATGTTCCCTTAATAATTGATGATCGCCTTGATATCGCTATGGCGGCAGATACGGAAGGCGTTCATCTGGGACAGAGCGATCTGCCTATACATATTGCAAGAAAACTCTGGGGTTCGGATAAGATAATCGGAGCTACGGCAAAGACCATTGAACAGGCTACAGAAGCTTATGAACAGGGTGCTGATTATCTGGGAGTCGGAGCAATCTATCCTACTACTACGAAGGTAAAAACCATACTTACTTCCACCGAAATGCTTGATAAGATATGTCATGCAGTTCCTATCCCGGTAAATGCCATCGGCGGGTTAAATAAGGATAATATAGATGTATTAAAAAATATTCCCATTGCCGGAGTCTGTGTAGTATCAGCCGTAATGAAGGCTGAAGACCCTAAGAAGGCAGCAGAAGAGTTGTCGGCAGCTATGTCTAAAAAATTAAATCTATAAAAAGTGCATTACAGCGGTTCATCGGGGGCACCACCTTGGATCGCTTAATAAAAATAATACTATATGAAAGGACTATTTTATGAAAACAGTATTATCAATCGCTGGAAGTGATTCCTGCGGAGGCGCCGGTATTCAAGCAGATCTTAAAACCATGACTATGAATGGTGTATATGGGATGACCGCCATTACGGCACTCACTGCCCAGAACACGACCGGCGTTAGAGCTATTTCGGAGGTTACACCGGAATTCCTTAAGCAACAGTTAGATGCAGTATTTGAAGATATATTTCCCGATGCGGTAAAAATAGGAATGGTATCTTCATCAGACCTTATACGGGTTATAGCCGAGAGGTTGAAATTCTACGGAGCAAAAAACATAGTGGTAGACCCGGTCATGGTGGCAACGAGTGGTTCTAAACTTTTACAGGATGAGGCCATCGATACACTGACATCAGTTTTACTCCCCATAGCAACCGTAACCACCCCTAATATTCCTGAGGCAGAGATCTTGTCAGGTATGGAGATCAAAAACGTAGATCAGATGCAGAAAGCAGCAGAGTTTATAGGCACTAAATATAACTGTGCGGTCTTGCTTAAAGGCGGACATACAGTAAACGATGCAAATGACCTTCTATACAGAGGTGGCAGTGATAACAAGTTTGTATGGTTTGAGGGTAAAAGGATCAATAATCCCAATACTCACGGAACCGGCTGTACACTGTCATCAGCCATAGCATCAAACCTTGCCAAAGGACTCAGTTTGGAAGATGCAGTAAGAAAAGCAAAAGAGTATATATCAGGTGCGTTGGCTGCCATGCTCGATCTTGGAAAAGGCAGCGGCCCGATGCAGCATAATTTCGATCTTACAGGAAGATTTGTATAATATAGGAGAGTAATAATATGGGAAAACAGAAATTTGACGGATACGCAGATAAATATGATGAGTGGTTCATGAAAAACGAGAATCTTTTCACAAGTGAGTTAAGACTCTTTGAAAAGGTCCTTGGAGATATAAGTGGGAAAAAACTGTTATCAGTAGGATGTGGCAGCGGACTTTTTGAAAGTTACATTGACAGTTCTAATATCGACGGTATCGAGCCTTCTGAAGACATGGGAAGAATAGCTGAAAAACGTGGAGTAAAGGTTATCAAATACGGCCTTATAGAAGATGTTGATCTTAAGGATGAGTCTTATGATATCATTTATTTCAACGGCAGTTCCAGTTACATGGAGGATCTCGTACCTGTATATGAGAAATGTTTAAAAGCTATCAAGAAAAATGGTAAACTGATCCTTCTTGATGTTCCGAAGGAAAGTGCGTTTGGTTTCATGTACCTTTTAGGAAAGAGCTTAAATACATACGATCATGAATATCTTGAGGGCGCTATGCCGGAACTCCCTTATCCTCTAGCACTTGCATCTTCAGGTGTATGGCATACTACGGAAGAAAAGATCAACGTATTAAAGGACCTCGGAATAAAAAATTTTAAGTTCTATCAGACACTTATTAAGAACCCTATGTACACCAATGAAGAGCCCGAAGAGGTCTCTGAAGGTTACAAGAGTGGTGGCTATGTTGCTATTATCGCAGAAAAATAAGTGAAGGAGAACGGACAAATGAAAATAACGGATATTTTATATACACAGGTAGAAGCACTTTGGGAGCAGGCATCAAAAAAGGAATTCCTGATCAAGATGGCAGACGGTACGATGGATGGCGACAGATACAAATGGTATATGCTTCAGGACTACTATTACCTTCTTGACTATAAAAAAATCCTTGAAAGATTGTTAGAACTGTCTGATGATAGTGAAGTTGACAGCTTTTTAAAGTTGGCAGTAGATGTTACAATGTTTGAAATAGACAACGTGCATCTCCCTGCTATGAAAAAACTCGGAATAACGGAAGAAGACATAAAAACTGTCGGTAAGAACCGGGTGATAACCGATTACATAAACTTCTATAATGAAACGATCGACAATACCGGACTTTTGGGAGGATTCACTGCACTGCTTCAGTGCTGCTGGAATTATGCATATTTGGGTAAAACTCTGTATGATAATTATGGGAAAAAGATAGAAAGATCGCAGTATAAGTTCTGGTTTGACGCATACACATCCAAGGAATATGTGGATACAAACGAGACTTGGAAAGGTATAGAAGACAGGATAACCGCCGATTTAGATGATAAGACAAAGGAAACATTATGTAATATTTTTAAGACCTGTGCCGAGTTTGAAAACAAATTCTGGGATGTTTTGTAATTTATAAGACCTGTATAGGGATTTCCAAAATATTTTCAAAGTTCCAAAGTTTAGTGGGGGCAGTCCGTGGGGGCTGCCCTGTTTTTACATCCTTTACAAAAATACATATGAAAAAATGCAAAATATCACAAAAATACATATGTAAAAATATATAAAATACAAAAATACATATGAAAAAATGTAATTCGCCCTTGACTTTTTGCTTTCCCGGACATATTATAAAAGAAAAGGGGCATTGATTCCGGATTGGGAGAGACTATGATAAAACGAGATATTATAGAAAAACTTGTAAGCTGGAAAAATAATAAAAAACGTAAACCGCTGATTTTGACAGGGGTCCGTCAGTGCGGAAAAACTTCGTCTATCTTGGAATTCGGTAATCTTTTCTTTAAAGACGTAGCGTATATTAATTTTGAAGAAACTCCCGAAGCAGGGGACATTTTTGAATATAATTTTGATACGGACAGGATACTTGATGCCTTGGGCAGCCTTATTTTAAATAAAAAGATCACGGTTGGATCCACTTTGCTTGTATTCGATGAGATCCAGGTATGTCCTAAAGCGATCACTTCGTTAAAGTATTTTTGTGAAAAGAAAAGAGATCTTCATCTGATCGCTGCGGGGTCACTGCTTGGAGTTGCTTTGAGGTCAAACGAAGTTTCATTTCCGGTCGGGAAAGTTGACAGACTTAGAATGTTTCCGCTGAGTTTTAGGGAATTTGTTGTGGCTGACGGCGGGGAGAAGTATATTACCGGATTGGAAAAATATGATAAGTCTGCAGAACTTCCCGGATTGTTTACCACTCCGTTGGAGGATTATTTAAAAAAATATTATATAGTCGGCGGGATGCCCGAGGTAGTGCAGGACTGGATAGATAATCATGATTTTGACAGTGTGGAGAAAATACAGAATAACATAATAAGGGATTACAGCGATGACCTTGTGAAGCATGCGCCAAAGGACGAACTACAAAATTTAAGGGCTATACTTGATTGTATGCCGGAACAGTTGGCTAAAGAAAACAATAAGTTTATTTTTTCAAGGGTAAAACAGGGGGCAAGGGCGAAAGAGCTTGAAACATCCGTACAATGGCTTATAGATGCGGGACTTGTCCATAAGCTTGATAAGGTTGAAAAGCCTGAGATACCTCTTTCGAGTACCGCGGATGCGGAATATTTTAAACTGTATTTTTCTGATATAGGTTTAATGCGGTGTAAAGCCGGGATATATTATAAAACCATCCTTGAGGAATCAGACCTGTATCAAAAGTTTAAGGGTGCGATGGCTGAAAACTACGTATTGTGTGAACTTATCAAACAGGAGCTTCCGGCGTGGTTTTGGCGGTCAGGAAATACGGCTGAACTTGATCTTATTTCAGAATACCATGGCGAAATAATCCCGATAGAGGTAAAAGCCGCTGATAATACCATGGCTAAGAGTTATAGGCAGTTTGCTAAAAAATATTCACCGCCTGTTGGTTTTAAGTTTTCACTTAAGAATATTGGTAAAAACATGGTTGAAAATACGGAAACATATAGTTTACCGCTTTATCTGGTATATAGAATATGTGAATATATGTAGAAAAGGAGTACGATATGCCTACAAAAAATAACGCGTCAAAGAGACTTGCTGATTTTATAAAAAAAGCAGTATCACCATACCATACAGTTGAGGAGTCAAGAAAGCTCTTGGAAGCTGCAGGCTACAAAGCCCTGCTACTGAGTGAAGACTGGAAGATAGAACAGGGCGGGAAATATTATGTGATCCCGTTTAAGACCTCATTGTTTGCATTCAATGTACCTGCAAAACGTAAAGATAATTCAAACAAAAAGAACGGATCGATTCACATTGCAGCCGCTCATACGGATTTCCCCTGTCTGCATATAAAGCCTGTAGCAGAGCTTGAGCAGAGAGGTTACCTTCGTGTAAATACTGAAGTTTACGGTGGCCCGATACTTAATACCTGGCTGGACAGACCTTTATCCATAGCCGGTCGCGTGCTTCTTAAGAGCGATGATATATATGCACCCCGTGAGATCATAGTGGATTTTAAGCGTCCGGTGCTGACCATCCCTAACCTTGCGGTTCATTACAACCGTGAAGTAAATGAAGGTGTAAAGCTCACCAAGCAGAATGACATGCTCCCTCTGCTCGGCATGCTGAATGATAAGCTTAATAAGAATTCTTACTTTATCGATATGCTTGCAAAGGAGATCAAGGAGAAAAAGGAGAGCATCCTTGACTTTGACCTCATAGTTTATAACGCTGAAGAACCTGCATTTATCGGCCTTGACCGCGAGATGCTTTCATCTCCGAGACTGGATAATATCACATCATGTTTAGCTCTTGTAGAAGGCTTGATAGATTCTCAAAAGACTGATGTGTCTCAAAAGAAATCAAACAATAAAACAGAGAGTTCCATCAACCTTATCGCCCTCTTTGATAACGAAGAAATAGGCTCCGAGACAAAGCAGGGAGCCGATTCTGAGCTGTTAAGACTGATACTCAGGAAAATATATAAGAGCTCTGCAGGACTTAAAAATGCAGATGAGATCACACTTGATACCGACTTAAGAAACGGTTTCCTCTTAAGCGTGGATGTAGCTCATGCACTCCATCCCGCAAAGGGCGAGAAATACGATCCCGTCAACAATATGCGTATGGGAGACGGCGTAACTCTCAAGCTTTCCGCCAACCAGCGTTACACCTACGACGGTGTGGCAGTGGCAAGCCTCCAGCAGCTCTGCGATAAATACGGCATAAAGTATAAGAAGTTTGTTAATAACTCCGATATGCCGGGAGGTGGCACTTTAGGTCCCATCATTTCATCGCATCTACCCATGTACACGGTAGATATCGGAGTACCGATCCTTGCCATGCATTCCGCACGCGAGCTCATGGGTGCATCCGACCAGGACGAGCTGGTAAAACTCATTACCGCGTTTTTCTCATGATATAAGAGCGATAGACACATTGCGGGTATCGGGAATGAGGTCGCTTACAAAGTTAGCAAGTACTGTACCTGCAAATCCGCCGAGTGTGTTGAGCATAAGATCGTCAACATCAAAGAGCCTGTAAGAACCGGGATAGATGAAGAATAATCCGGTGAGCTGTGCTAATTCAATAGTAAGTGAGAGGAGGAATGTCAGAATGATGATGTTCCTTCTTTTCATGTTCAGGATGAATTTGCAAAAGAATCCAAAGGGAACTGTAAGCATAACGTTAAACACGACCTGAAGTACACTCTCTAAAGTTCTGTCTTTGGCAATATCGGCAACAAATCTGAAAGGAACATATTGTCCGGTATAACCGTTGAGCGTAGCTGCTGTAGCTGCATCGGGAAGGGGGAAGAGTACTACATTGATGAGGCAGAATAAATATAGTATCAGGCACTGTACTCCTAAAAAATGCACAGGATTAAATGCTGACTTTCTGATATATATGATGCCAATTGCAACAACAAGTGCAAGAGGTGCTGCCTTAAGATAAAGATTAAATCCGTTTTTAATGCTTTCAAACCATACATTCATAATAAATACCGGCCTTTCGTGTTATTTCCTTGAACCGATATCATAATAACACGTATGGTTTTTACTCAAAATCGATTTGTCTTACATTTTAAGAGATACTTCTTACAATTCTGTAAGGTCAAAAAAAACCGCACGTGGTGCGTGCGGTTTTTAAAGGTTTAGTGTTACTGGAGATTATAAAAGTTTATATTACACAAATTGATTTGTTGCAGGATTATATGAATATCCTGCGTTTTTAAGTTTGTTCAATAGTTCTTCCTTATCTACATCAAGCGAGTTACACAGATCATCGAGCGATGCAAAATCATCCCTCAGTTTTGTATTGATCAGGCTGAGTAAAATATTAGGATCTGACGGAAGATACATACCTTTATATTCCT
>JAFZQN010000073.1 GCA_017620375.1 Lachnospiraceae bacterium | reverse complement strand
GACACTGACCTTCTTTCACGTGGAATACCTAAGGAGAATATCCTTAAATATGGGTTCGCATTTGAAGGAGAGCAGTGCCTGATAAAAAGAGGGTAAAGTTCAAAGGTTATTTACTGTATAAATATTTGAAATGTATATACACTTCTTCAAAACTTATAGTGACTGTTGTTATCCATAAGGGTGCAACATTTGATGAAATCAGGACTATAACCAAAAAAATGAAGAAGATGCTTAAGAAAGCTGGAAATTCTAAAGCCAAAATCAAAATTGAAATCGGAGAGTAATCTCCATAGATATTAATTTCTATCATTAGTGACAGGGGGATTGTCCCCCTGTCACTAAATGATGCTATAGACTACGGTACAGCCGGTATAGCAATCGTGATAATTTTAGTATGACTCCTATATTGATAGCGTTTAATGCTTGCGTATATGCAGCTGTATTTCTGCTGATAAACAGGAATGCTGCACTTATGAGCTTGCTGGTATATGTTGTAGCTACATCGATCATCAATCACTTTACCGATCACTTTGAAGCTATAAAGCAGGTAACTATCATCACAAAGAACCCTGAAGAAGTCGTAAAAGCCATAAAGAAAGAGCTAAACAAGACCTGCACACTTATGGACTCCTATGGTGCCATAGCCGGAGAGAACAAGACACTTATCTGCTATATCAACTACTTCGAGCTCTCGAAGATGAAGGATATACTGACCAGTAACCCTGGTTGCTTTAGTACAGTATCAACTATAGATGAGATAATTAAGTAATCTACTTTAACCTTATATAATCTTTTTAAAGAAAACAGTTGTAATATACTGTTTTTTTTGTTATAATTTTAAACTGGTGTTTTAGGTAAAAACAAAAGTAATAGGGAGTGACACAAAATGAAGATTAAATCATTATTGAAAAAAATTATTGTCATTTGTCCGGTATTTGCCATGTTACTATGTGCATTATTGTTTTCGAACGTCGTAACTAAAGCAGATGAATCGGGTACTGATGACACACCTACAGAACAAAAAATAAATATTATTCAACAGCAAAATGGTACTATCACATCTGATAAGGTTACTGCTTTACCCGGTGATACGATTAAAATTACAGCGACCCCTGCTTCAGGATATCATTTAAAATACGTAAATGTTACTTATACTGATGATAATAATGAAATTAAAACAATAACTCTTAAACGAAAAAGAGGTGAAACTTTATTTAATAGAAATGATATTTTTGATAGATTTCTACCTGTGGATTCTAATATGCCATCTAATACGGTTAAATTTAATATGCCTTCAACTGCCGTTACAGTTACTCCTGTATTTTCAAACTCTTTAACATACGAAGATGGATTAGATTTTTGTACATTTGCGGGAAAAAAGTGGAATATTAATGTTACTATTCCTGAAGGGATTAGTTCGTTTTCAATATATAGTGGATACGAGACACATGACTTTAACCAAACAATACGGTTAATTGCTCCTGAAGGATGTTATTTAAAAATTACAGGAGATATAAGGAAGCAAGCTGAGACTAGCACCAAGCCTGCCAATAAGGATTTTAAAATCTATAATGGTGCGGATACTAATGCAGGAATATTAATAAGCTTAAATCATATAGGCTCTTTTGATAAAGAGACATCAGGAAACAATGCTTTTATAACATATAATGTAAGCAATAATGGAACTGAAGGAGTTTATTATTCATTTATAGTAACAGTTGTACCGCTTGATAATTCAAACATTACCATATCCGATATCCCTGATGAAACATATGATCGTCAACCTCATACTCCCGAGGTAAGTGTTTATGAAAATGGTAATTTGTGGATAGCTGGTGAAGATTATGATGTTAAGTATTTAAATAATATTAATGCCGGAGAAGGTGTAGTTAAAATAATAGGAAAAGGTACTCACTCCGGAGTTGTGGCCAGAAAAACGTTCAACATAAAACCAAAGAAAGTAACACTTGAATATGATAAGTTAGTAGCTGTTATGTATGTTAATGTAGATGATCTAGAACAAAATCTACCCTATATTACTATTATTGGGTTGATAGAACCTGATATATGTGATGTTATAATTGCAGATGGTGTTTTATTGTCTCGTGGGGATAACAACATTCCTGTCTCACTGGACAACAGCAATTATGAAATAGATGGGTCTAATATCATATCTTATAAACTTGTAGAACGATTTTCTCTTGAATTAATAATTGGAAGCGAGCCAAATCCAGCTAAAAATTTAATATATACCGGAAATCCTATGGATTTAATTACTCCAGGTAGCATTAGTAGTAATGATGGAAATGTTCAATGTTATCTACTATATAGGTTGACAGGCAATAACGAATATTCAACAAATGTTCCTAAGGGGACAGAACCTGGAAAATATTTTGTAGAATATGTGACATATTCAACTAATAACTTGCTTTATGGTATTAACGGAACAATAGAAGTGGATATTAAATGCCGAATTTTATATAACGCCGGTGAAGGATCCGGAACTATGGATCTTGATGGAAAGGAAAAGAATGGCACATATACACTTCCGACTTGCACATTCACTGCTCCAAGTGGTAAGGCATTTAAGAATTGGTCTGTTAAAGTTGGAAATAATGCTGCAATAACTAAAAACCCCGGAGATGAAATAACGATTACGGATAATACAACAGTTACTGCAGTCTGGGAAAAAATCGCAAATATACTTGTTTACAAGTTTGATGAAAATGGGCAAGATATTCCGGGTGACATTCAGGGAACAGGAGACTATTTAATTGGAAGTGAACAGACATTTACAGCACCAGCTGTAGATGGATATAACTTTGATGGTTGGTACAGTTATTCTGAGAATGGTACCCATCGTACCGGAAACAGACTTTGCGAAAAGAATGACTATACGTTTACGGTACCCAATGATGATACAAGCTATGTTGCGGTCTATAAGGCTCTTGGAAATGCTAATATAACTATTAATTGTGATAGCTCATTTACGGTGAATGGTACTACATATACTTCCAAGTACCAAGCTGAAAATGGTTTAGGTAAAAAGATTGAACTGGTAGCAGACGGTGATAAATTTGCATACTGGGAGAATAAGTATGGTATGGTACTGAGCCGTTCTAAGAAGTATACATTTACCGTGACCGGTAATGAAACAATTACAGCAGTATTTGACAATGTTGTTGATAATAAAGCTACAGTTATATTCGAATCTGAATATGGTCAGGTTTTATCAAGAAAACAATTGGCATCCGGTGACGGTAGCACAGTAATTTTACCCGGTTTGCCTACACTTAACGGATATACAGCTCTTGGCTGGGATTTAAACGGCGATGGTTCATATGATTCCTCTTCAGATACCATTGAGGCTGCTATTAGCAGAGGTCTTTCTGAAACAGGCAAAACCATAACGATAAGACCTGTATATAAATTGAAGACTATCACATATACCGTTAATGTTACCGGAGGTACAGGAAGCGGAACTTATAACCAAAATGATGTTGTTACTGTTACAGCAAATGCTCCCGAATCAGGAAAGAAATTTAGCCACTGGAAGAATGATGCTGATAATAAGATACTGAGCTACAGTTCTTCTTACAACTTCTATGCTGAAAAAGATATAGATTTGACTGCTGTGTTTATAGATAACACATCTAATGTGGAAGTTAAGGGTACGACTGAGATGGTTAATATGTACATGGAAGACGATCAAAATGGAAAGAAGAATCTGATATTTGTTTCCATGAGTACTGTTCCTCAGGGCTGTACGATCAAAAAGGCCGGTGTCATCCTGACTGATAAACAATCAATTGGAACTGATGAAAATCAGTTTAACGATGTAAATGCGGATTATGTACTTGGTGATGAATGGTCCGGAGATGCCTACAGATATACTCTTACGGTATCAGATGTAAGTTCAGGTGAAATCTGGTATGCTAGGGCATATCTTGTATATACTGATGCTTCAGGAAATACACATACAGTTTATGGAGACATAGTTAGCCAGTCATATTAAAATAATAATCATGGGAAGGAAAATGAGAGATATGAAAGAGAAGTATGAGGAACTTAAGATGGAAGTGATTGAATTCGAGACAGAGGATGTTATCACAACTTCAGGTCTTGGAAACGGCGGAGGACAGGTAGGCAAGAAAGCATGGTTAGATCCTGATCCTAATTCAGATCGTATTTATAATATCTGAGAATCATAACTAAAATGTGCACCCGAAATCATATCAGGTTTCGGGTGCACATTTTTTTATATCCCACTAACTTATAGTTACTTGAAATTTAACAAAAAGTATTTTATAATACAGGATGTCATAAAAATCCCGATAAATGAGGAGAAGTTGGTAATGAATGTGGTTAATAAAATGAAAAAAAAGAGCATCATTGCTTTAGTTTTGACTATAGCTTTAGTTATAAGTATAATTCAGCTCCCACAGTTTACTAGAGAAGTGCTGGCAACCGATAATGAAACAAGATATTCTTATGGTCATTTCTATTATCATTCTCATGATGGTTATGTTTCCATATGTGGGTATCTCGGCAGGGAAACTGAGATTGTTATCCCTTCGACTATGTCAGGCAGACCTGTTGCAGAGATAGAGAGCGGTGCCTTTAATGGTTGCAATTCTATAGAGGTTATAACTATTCCGGATACAGTTGTATTAGTATATGACGACTCATTTACCGGAGCAGCTTCTTTAAAGAAGATAATCAGCAATACTTCGGGAGTTAATATAGTGGCAGCCCCGGGAGTAGAGATAGTGTATGCCGGAGAGCAAACTGTGACACCGGATCCGACAGCAACTCCAAGTCCTACGGCTACACAGGTACCTACTGCTACGGCTACACCAAGCCCTACATCAACCCAGATACCTACTGCTACAGCATCTCCGAGTCCGACTGTAACAGTTACGCCAAGACCTACGGCAACGGCAACTCCAGGACCTCCCGCTACTGCGACACCGAGACCTACCGCAACAGCTACGCCAAGACCTACGGCAACGGCAACTCCAAGACCTACAGCTACTGCGACACCGAGACCTACCGCAACAGCTACGCCAAGGCCTACAGCAACGCCAAGGCCTACGGCTACGGTGACACCAAGACCCACTGCAACAGCGACTCCGATGCCTACAGCGACGCCTATACCTACAGCAACTGTAACGCCGGTACCTACTGCAACTGTAGTCACAGTACCTACAACGACACCGGTGTCAGATTTGACAGTGATTCCTGTACTTACATCAACTCCTGGGCCGACAACGATCGTAACTCCTATTAACAATTCGGGTGATGAAAATAGTCAGACCAATAATCCTTCACCGAGTCCGTCACCAACAGTGAGTCCTTCACCTGCACCGAGTCAGGAGAGAAAGACTCAGAGTATAAGCATACAGAGGACTACGGAAAATGGTGATAGGATAAAGATTACCGGAATGATATATAAAACCGGTAAGATATCCCTGTCAGTATCAGTTATAAATAAAAACGGCAAAACTCAGAAATATAAGTTTAAGAATGATGCATCAGTATCTAAAAGTGGTATAACAGGTCTTGTGCTCACAAGCTTCAAGACCGGCTTAAAGAGTGCTGTCATACTTTCCGAGTTACAAATAGGTGATGAGACATTTAAGGTAACTGCTATCGGAAGCGGAGCTTTTTCGGGCAACAAGAAGCTGAAGAGCATAGAGCTTGGAAGCAGCATCACTACCATTGCCAATGGTGCTTTCGATGGCATACGCAGTGACACTACATTCAAACTCAGGATGACGAAAAAACAGTATAAGACTATGAAAAAGCTGTTAAAGAACTCAGGTCTGCCAAAGACTGTGAAGTTTAAGCGGGTAAAACCTTAATAGTATTATTGGAATATTTAGTGATGTTTGATATTAAATTAGCTGATAAAAGAATAAGTATTATAAATCTGTATTCATATTCAGAGGAGCTTTGCCGGAATTACATTTTAGGTGTAAACGAATCAGAATTAATACCGACGGATATGACGGTTAAGATTTCCGACTATGATATCGAATATGAACGCAGGAAATCCGAGCAGGAAGATCTAAAAGAAGGCATACCTGTCAGACATTTTGATGATGATTATCTCGAGTCTCTGGCTGTATACAGGAAGATAGCTGAAAAGATGCCGGAATATGATACGGTACTGTTCCATGGATCCTGTATTTCTGTGGATGGCATGGGCTTTCTGTTTACTGCAAAAAGCGGTACCGGAAAGAGTACACATACCCGTCTTTGGAAAGAACTGCTTGGAGACAGGGCTGTGATGGTAAATGACGATAAGCCGCTGATAAAGATAATCAGGCAGGATTTAGAACGTAAATATGATGCCATAGCATATGGTACGCCCTGGGCAGGCAAGCATGAGCTGAGCTACAATATTTCCGTACCGCTAAAGGCTGTCTGCATACTTGAACGAAGCCGTGATAATTCTATCTCGAGGATCAGTAAAGTCGAGGCATATCCGATGCTTATGCAGCAGGTTTACCGTCCGTCAGATACGGTGACAATGAAAAAGACTCTGGATCTGATAGATATGATGGATGTAAAGCTATACAGATTGTGCTGCAATATGGATATCAGTGCTGCTGAACTATCATACAGGATTATGAGTATGGATTAAGATAATTTAGCAGAAGTGTGTAGTTGACTTGGTATATAAAAGGAGATTGAAATGAAGCTTAAGAAAGCATTTATACCTCATGAGACCGGTGACGGTTCACTGCTTATACCCGCAGGTGGTGCAGGATTCTCAGGACTTGTGAAGGGAAATAAGACTCTGGGAGCTATCCTTGAACTGTTAAAAGAGGAAACTACCGAGGACGCGGTAATCTCGGCTATGAAAAACCGTTTTGATGCTCCAGCTGATGTTATTGAGCGTGATGTTAAGAAGGCTCTTGCTGAGCTCAGAAAAATAGGGGCACTTGATGAGTAAGACAAGTCTTGAGGAAATGCTGAGTAAGGATAAAAGGCTTATATATACTAATGTCGGTGATTCCATGCTGCCTCTGATCAAGCAGGGCAGGGATCTGCTGGTGATAGAAAAACCGTCAGAGTGGGATAAGCTGCCTGAAAACAGTAAGATCAGTAAGCTTAAAAAATATGATATAGTCCTCTATAAAAGGGACGGAGGAAAGTACTATGTACTTCACAGGGTCCTTAAGGTCAGGGACGGGGACTATGTTATCTGTGGTGATAACAGATGGCATAGGGAGTACGGGATAACGGACAGGCATGTACTGGGAAAACTTACCGGTATCATCAGGAATGGAAAGGAAATACAGCTTTCGGGTTTAAAGTACAGACTATACCTGTTTTTCTGGTGTAATCTGTTCCCGTTTAGGGCGTTTATCCTTAGAGTCAAATCATTTCTCAGGCGTAGATTATAAGAAGCGTAGGTGTATATTTAATGGCAAAGAAGAAATCTGATAAAACATTTACACAAAAAGAGTATAAGGCGGCACTTGACCAGGTGATCCGCCTTTGTTCGTGTGCGTTAAAGAACGAGGCGCCGGCTAAGGAGTTCCTCGAAGGCATTGATTACTCTTTACTATATAATGTTTCGGAGATGCATATGCTTTCCGCTCTTATAGGATACGCATTAAAGCTTGCAGGCGTTAATAAGCCTCCCTTTATCCAGGCCGAAGCCAAGGCTATAAGAAAGCTTGGGCTTATGGATGCGGAGATGTCTGTTATTTTTTCCAAAATGGAAGAGGAAGGTATCTGGTATTTACCGCTTAAGGGTACTTTGCTTAAGGATTATTATCCCTCGTACGGTCTTAGGCAGATGTCCGACCACGATATCCTTTTTGATGCCAAAAGGGCAAATGATGTTAAGGACATTATGGTTGGGTTAGGCTATACCGTTAAGCTTTTTGACAGATATCACCATGATTCTTACCATAAGGAGCCTGTCTGCAATTTTGAGATGCACAGGATGCTTTTTAATAAGTCGTATAATGAAACTTTCTACAATTATTATTCTGATATAAAAAGCCGTCTGGTTAAAAATGAGGGCAGTAATTTCGGATACCATTTTACTCCTGAGGACTTTTATGTTTATATGGTGGCGCATGAATATAAGCATTTTTCTGCAGATGGTACCGGATTACGTTCACTTGTTGATACTTACGTTTATCTGAAGCGTTTTAATCTGAATATGAATTATGTTGAGAAGGAAATAGACAAGCTTGGTATCAGTGAGTTTGAAAAAAGTAATAGAAATCTGTCTTTACATCTTTTTGATACCGGAAAATTAAACGCCGAAGAATATAAAATGCTTTTATATATTTTCAATTCCGGTACTTATGGGAATATAAAGAATAAGGTGGAAAAGGATGTAAAGGAGATGGGCAGATGGAAGTATTTCAAGTCCAGACTGTTTACTACTAAGGAAATTATGCTTAACGATTTCCCTATCCTTCGGAAACTGCCGTTCCTTTATCCTGTTTTCTTTATTATCCGTCTTTTTAGGGGACTGTTTTTCAGGCGTGAGAAATTCATGGCTCAGCTTAAAGGCGCTATTAAAGGAAAGGTTTAATTTCAATCTTTTTAATATATTTTTGCTATTTTTTGTGTATTTTTCACAAAAAATGCTTGACATATTTGTTGAAAACCTATAAAATAAATATTTGTGTGATTGTGCAATAAGATTTTATATCTTTTATGCATACATAACAAATAATTTAATATTAGGAGGTGCTCCTGT
>JAFZQN010000072.1 GCA_017620375.1 Lachnospiraceae bacterium | reverse complement strand
TGTTTATCCTCTTTCCATGGTAAGAGGCTTTGTACCTGCAGAGTCAATATATAAGACAGGCGGAGTAATAGTTCCGAAGACAGCTGATGTTTGATCAGATAAGCATATAGGAAAAAAGG
Organism: Lachnospiraceae bacterium; assembly: GCA_017620375.1. Taxonomy (GTDB): domain Bacteria; phylum Bacillota; class Clostridia; order Lachnospirales; family Lachnospiraceae; genus RUG11977. The sequence goes on along the minus strand of JAFZQN010000072.1, from coordinate 3,619 downwards.
ATTACATACTTAAGAAAGCAATACATGACAGATGTGAGCAACTTTTAAGAAGTTTTATTCTTATCCTTTTGTTATAATGATTTTACTAAGAACCCCTATGATGCTATGGTGACTTAGCAGCATAGGGGTATTATTAAAGGGTTTAACAAAAACGTTTTAGGAGGGTATTTTATGGCAATGATGGAAAGACCCGTTGTCACTGTTTTCGACGACGGCGGAAAGTTTTGGGAGCATGAATTTGAAAAATTTTATCTGAAGGTATTCGTACCTAAGACAGATATTGACGGGGAAGTAGTTAACTACAGCTTCAGAGCTCCTCTGTTACTTGTATTTGAGGAGAACAGGAAGTCCATGGAGGAAGCAGTTAAGTTCGCTAAGGAGAGCGGACTTGCAGATATAGCTTCAGCAGTTGATTCAAGCGTGCTTTTCGTATATCCCACATGTGATGGTGCATGGAAGAATGCGGATGAGAGCTTATATGTATCACTTATCAGCGAGATAAAGATGAATCCTTATTATAAGGACGGCATCATTGAGATCACGGATTTCTTTACAAGAGAGTTCAAGGGCTTCTTTGTAAAGGGCGCCATATTCAGGGCGGACATCTACAGCTACGGTGCATCAGCCGATTATGTGGCTAAGAATCTGATAAAGACTCTGCAGGGCGAGTACTTATGGGGTCCCGGGGAGATCACTCCGGCATGTCTCTCCATGGAAGGCTTAAGCGTAGCACCTGTAGTTGAGCGTAAAGATATAGGAATATTGAGCGTAGGGAACAGTGCAGAGATCAATGCGGCATTTGACGGCTGTCAGAACCTCCTCTTAAAGGACAGTGCTGACTACAAGGCTGATTTTAAGGCATTTGTACGCCAGTTCAAGATGTGGTGCGGCAACATGGAGATCGAGCCTGATTTTGCAGCACTTAACATGACAGAAGAAGCAGGCTTCACACTTGTACAGACATCATCCGATAACAGGGGAAGATACAAGGATGCAAAGGAGCATAAGGTAGGCTATTTTGCATATTATAACAACGACCTGTTTGACAACGGACCTGTTCCGCTTCTTATAGGCTTCCATGGCGGCGGAGACTCCACCATGTACTTAACATTCGTATCGGGCTGGTGGGAGATAGCTCACAGATACGGATTCCTCTATGTAGCTATAGAGAACCACCAGGATGTGACAGCTACCGAAGTTATAGAGGTATTAAACGATCTTAAGAAGAAGTATAAGATAGATGAGCACCGTATCTACTGCTCAGGCTTCTCAATGGGCAGCGGCAAGACATGGGATATGTATCAGGAGTACCCGGAAGTATTCGCAGGCATGGCACCTCAGTGTGCACTGTTCCCCGTAAGGAACAATCCGTTCGGAAAAGACTTGGGAGACAAGCTCAATACAACAGTACCCGTACCGCTTTTCTATGCAGGCGGAGAGAAGTCACACTTACCCGAACTGCCTTTCCAGGCTGAGCAAGGTATCGAAAGAATACAGTATGCAGCCGAGACCAATAAGTTAAAGAAGAAGTTTGACCTTAATTATGCTGATAAGGATAACTGGGAGAACAAGATCTACGGTATCCCCGGTGACCGCGTAGAGGTAGTACATGATGACTCACGTGATGCAAACCTCACCATCAATTACTATGACAGTGAGGACGGTGTATGCCGTACCGCATTTGCAAGCATCGATAACCAGGTGCATGAGTGCCGTCACCATACCAATGAGCAGGCTTGGAAATTCATATCACAGTTTACCAGGTAAAAGAGGGTGTTGTTTGAAAAGACTTTGTATCATTATGTGACAGGAGGGTTTTTATGAAACGGAAAGCTATGATAACATCTGTACTTATGGCGTTTTTATTTATCGTGCTGACTCTGCCCAAAGCCGTGTATGGTGCTGATGCACCTGCATTAGGACCGTTAAAAGCAGGTGAATACATGGAGCATATAGAGGGATACGAATTCCCCTTATGCAGCGCCAAGGATTACGAGATAGAATATGACAGATTTATACTAAAGGTCGAAGCCGGTGTATATATCGATGAATCATTTCCTGCTATCATTGACGAGATCATGGGTATCATTGAAGAAAAGACTGGTCTGAGTTTTATGCCCAAATCTTCACCCGTCAATTATGAAGGCAAAAAACCGGTTATCGATATTGAAAAGCGCCGTACATACGGTGAAGCCGGTGCGGCCATTGAATCGGCTACACATATAGGAGTATCATTTTACGAGGACGAAGCTGTATCCGGACGGATTACAGACGAGTTCAATACGATCATCCATGAACTGCTTCATGTTATACAGCTCAGGAACTTTGGTTATGTCGGAGATATCCTGACGGAAGGTTATGCTGAAAGCTATGCCGGAACGATAGAAACCCTTCTACCGAAGAAGTACGCAGACCGTATCCGATACAGCGAGCGCCAAAACGAGATCTCAAACATCGCCGCTTATGGCATAAATGAATGCGGGCTTGATGTTGACTATGATATCAACTGGGTTACAGAAGACAATATCAAAAAATACTTTTTCCTTGAGCCCGGGCATAGCGGACATGAAACCAGCTACTGGATAGTTGAATACATTCGCGAAAAATACGGGGATGACGGTCTGAAAAAAGTCCTTGAGGCAGACAAAAAGGAATATTCAAAGAACAACTTAGATATTGGCTATAAGATTCCAAACAAAACCGAGCTTGCTATTATCGAAAAAAATCTTTCGAAATCCTTTGTAAAGGATTTTTACAAGTGGTTTAAAACCCAATTTAACGACGAATCTTTTTACTCTTCAAAAACGGACTACACCGATACCAAACAGGTCAAAGGTCTTTTAGGCATCATATGCAATTATGAAGGCAAAACAACACTTGAGGCAGTATGCGATATCAAGTACAAGGACAGTCTCACTGTCGATTATACTGAAGCCTTTGCGTATTGTCAGCAAGTTCTCGGTCGTGAGATAAAAGGTATCGGCGGGACCTTTTACGGTACCGGCAAGCTTAGCTTTTATGACGCACATGACCGTCTGATATATGAGACAGGGGACAAAAACACTTTCTTTAACGCTGAGATATATGTTCCACATGCCGTAAAGTATGTAATTACAGGATCCGGAACCAACGACTTCACCCACTATGAGAATTCGGAAATGGATGCATTCAGCGATGCATCCTATAAAGACATCAAATCGGGTATAGGTGCCGTAAAGGATAACTCTACTGTATCAGGTAAGCCTGCATCTATAAAAGTCAAGAGTGAAAAGGCTTTAGCCTCGGCACTTAAGAAATGCAAGTCTACAGGCGGTACGATAACTATAACAAAATCATTTACCATCAATGATCCTCTTGTAATATATCCCGGAACAGAGGTTAAGATCAAGAAGGGCAAAAAGCTTACCTTAAAAGCACGTCTGACGGTTCTCGGTACTCTGACAAACAGTGCCAAAGCAGTAAAGATGAGTGGAGGCTGCGTAGTAGTTAAGGATGCCTTATGGAAAAACGGAAGCACATCTTACAAGGTTTCTTCAGGTGATAAGACATCGGGCCGTTCCTCCGCTCTGATGATCAACGATAAAAATAAGGTTCTGGGAGGTTACGGTTCAAAGATAAC
>JAFZQN010000071.1 GCA_017620375.1 Lachnospiraceae bacterium | reverse complement strand
CTCAAGATAAATGTTGATATTCTTATACTCCGAACAGAGCTTATCCCAATACATGGTATTTACATCCACCCAGTTTTTCCTGTAAGGGATGGATTTAAAATCAGTCAGGTAATTGGTATGGAATACCACACCGCGGCACTTAAGCCGGGATGCGATATCAAGGCTCTGACGTACACGGTAGTCGGAAGCGTTTCTTATCATCGGGTCACTGCTGTGTATGGTGATATCTAAGAAAGCTCCGTGCAAAGTATCGTTTGAGGTGTCTCGTCCGAGTCCTTCGTATATGCCGATGATCTTTTCGGTAAGGCTCTTATCCTCCAAGACCTCAGGGTTGTAAAACTCGTTGTATTCAAATGCAAGTCCGTATTTTTCGGCCATATCGGCCCATTCCTCTGACTGTCTGTAGTCAGGTATGCATTCGATGATCATGTTTGGCTCCTTAAGTGGTTGGTGACTCGCTGTCCTTCAGGCTTATCACGCGGTAGACAAATATCTTTTTGGATTTACCTTTAAGGGGGATCTCGCCGACATCCTCGGTTTCGATCCTGCCTTCAAGCCTGCGCTTTACTTCTTCACTTATAAGTATCTCGCCGGCCTTTGCATTGCTTTCGAGACGGGATGCGGTATTTACCGTATCGCCTATGGCGGTATAATCCATACGGAAGTTGCTTCCTATATTTCCTATGATGGCTTCACCGCAGTTAACTCCTATACCGTAACTGACTTTTTTACCGAAGCGCTCCATGAGTTTTTCTCCCAGGGCTTCGGAAGCTTTAGCTATATCGCAGGCGGTGGAAACCGCACGGTATACGTAATCATCCAGATCGAAAGGAGAGTTGAATACGGCCATGGCCGCATCTCCTATGAACTTATCAAGTGTGCCTTTGTTTTTAAATATCGCATCGGTGATAACACCGAAATATTCGTTTAGGATGTCTACGACTTCTTCAGGTGCGAGGTTTTCCGACATGGTGGTAAAACCTCTTATATCTACGAACAGTACGGCTATATCTTTATGCCTGCCTCCCAATTGCAGCTGATATGTACCTGAACCTGCTACATCATCAACGATCTCGGGCGCCACATACATACGGAAGGCATTGTTGATCTTCACACGTTCGGAACGGGCCATCAGGTAATGGAAGAAGATAGCTCCTATGATCAGTATGAGACATGTCAGCCCCATGTACAGAAGAGGTATATAACTTCCGTGATGGTATATTATGATCGATATGACTAGGTGGAGTATGAGCTCAGCCACACCGATGAGGATACCTTTTATTATATCCACGCTGAGAATTGCCATGCATGACCCAAAAGCTATAAGGGCATAGATTATACCGATTAAGCTCAAGGATGCTTCGGTTTGGATTTTATCTTCATACAGGGCCTCCATGATATTTGCATGGATCTCGACTCCGTTCATTTTGGACTGGCCGGAGAATAATATTCTGTATTCATCCGTTAATCCTGAAGCATATGCACCGACCAGGACTATGCCACCGGAAAATCTTTTGGCTATATCCTCGTCACTGTAATCACTTTCCAGCAAGTCTATAAGGGAGATACTGTCAAAATCTCCGGGAGAGGAGGTATAGGAGAATCTGTATTCGTTGTGTTCATCCTGCGAAAAATCAGGGATGATGATATCTTCGTATTCAGGATGAAGAAGTGCAAATTCTCTGTTGCTTTCGACATATTCTTTAAACTTTTTGAGTGTAGCTGCAGCGAGGCAGTCATACCATTTATCATTGTAATGGAGCCCGGTAAGGAATGTGGTCACATAGGAATACTTACCGGAATCGCAGTTTACATATCCGAGAGTCACATTGTCGTTCAGCTCTTTGTAAGGAGCTTCAAGTTCTCTGACGTAAAGGTTTTCTAAAGTAAGAACTTCATCACCTGAGCCCTGCTCGTAGGTGTAGAGATTTACTCCTGCTATGACGTTGTTGTATTTTTTTGCAGCCTCAGCCAGGGCAGCATCGCCTTCTGCATCTTTGTATCCGGTAAACATCAAGTCGAAAACTATGACTGCAGGATGATACTCGTCAGAATAATTGAGTTTGTTCAATATATCTGCATATACCTGCCTGCTCCAGGTACCCGGCTGATTGATGGCAGCCATTGTTTTTTCATCAATCCTGACAATGGATATAGGCAAAGTACTGACGGATTCGGTTTGATATATGGGGTCGCTCAACTGAGTACTCCATGTGTTGAATGCGTCACTTTTTGTATAGAAAAAAACAAGTAATCCGACCAGCAGGGAAATGCCTAATTTTATACGTATATCAAGCTGTTTATGTTTAAACCCGTTCTTCTTTGACATAAGGCGTCTCCCTTTCGTCTGAAATCTTGCTATAAATCGCTATAATCGCTTATATTTTAATATTTTTTTAATAAAATGTCAAATATAATAATGTAGAAATGTAAGCAATTTTTGGCTTGTAAAACGTTTGATTATATATTAAAATATAGCCAGACTTTTAAGTATCCGGCCGGGGGATACGCAACCTGCCGGATTAAGAACAAAAATGGGGGTTTACATCATGAATGAATTGCCTGTAATGACAAAAGTGGACGGAGGAGTATGCTGGGAGCATACATTTGAGAAGTTTAGTGCGGTATGTTATGTACCGGAGAATGATAAGGACGACAGCCTGCTTAATTACGGTTTTGTAGCGCCTTACCTTTTAGTATTTGCACCTGAAAAGCTTTCCTTCGAAAAAGCAGTGGCATTTGCTAAGGAAAAAGGTTTCGAGAAACTGGCAAAGGACTTTGCAAGCAGCGTGGTATTCATCTATCCTACGGCTGACGGATGGAAGAATGCGGATACCAAAATATTTGACGAGATCCTTGAGAACTCCAGGATCAACCAGTATTATGAGAACGGCGTAGCTAAGTGCTGGAACCGTTTTACACATAAGCTTGAGGAGTATCATATAAGAGGTGCCATATTCAGGACCAACCTGTACGGATACGGAGAGTCTGCGGACTTTATAGCAAAGAATTACCTTAAGCATTTTAAGGGCGCAGGACTCTGGTTTAAGGATGCGGACAGTGCAGCCGTTACATGCATATTGGAAGGACTTTCGGTTGTACCGGAGGTTGAAGCATCCGATATACCCGTTATTTCCATAGCTAACAGCGATGAGATCAATAAAGTATTAAAGGAAAAGGTTAAGTACCTCTATATCAAGGATAAGGCTGATACAGTAGCCGACTTCTACAATTTCTCCAGTAAATTCAGACGTATGCTGGGTGAGCTCGAACTCGATCCCGACCTGGAAGCAGACGGTATGATCATAGAGCCCGGCAGCGAGACTATACCTACTTCACCCGATAACCGCGGAGATGATAAGGGAACTGAGACCCACAGGGTAGGATATTTTGCATTCTATAACAAGGGAATATTCGATAACGGACCTGCACCGCTCCTTCTTGCATTCCACGGCGGCGGAGACAGCGCGTTCTATATCTCGTATATCTCAGGCTGGGCAAATATAGCTCACAGGCATAACTTCCTGCTGGTATCGATAGAGCATCATCTTAACAGTACAGCTACCGAGATGACAGCCCTTATCGATAAGCTTAAAGAGAAATACAACATAGACCCGACCCGCATCTACTGCAGCGGTTTCTCAATGGGTGGCTGCAAGAGCTGGGATTTTATAGCAGAGCATCCCGAGTTCCTGGCTGCGGCAGCACCTATGGATGCTACATTCGAGATGGGCGTAAATGTATTCGGACAGCCCTCACCTTACGAGTTTAATACCACGGTACCCGTACCTGTATTCTACGCAGGCGGCGAGGTTACACCTCTGCCCGAGCTTCCTTTCCAGGCACAGAAGTGCTTAGACAGGATCAAGTATATCCTGGAACTTAACGGTTCTGTGGCAACAAGCGAGAACCCTGATACCACGGCTGCCGATAATGTGAAAGAGGCTGTAGCAAAAGGTATCACTTCCGACCTGTCCAAGGGTATAACAAGAAAATATGATGCGGTATTCGCAGATAAGGAAACTTGGCCCAATAAGATCTGGGGCATCAACGGGGACGAAAGATACAGAACCTTTGATGTAAACAGAAAAGCAGTCCTTACCATAGAGATGTTCAAAAACGGAGAAGGAAAGTGCTACAACGCCCTTGCAAGTATCTCCGAACAGGGACATGAGTGCAGGGAGCATACCTGCGAAAATGCATGGCGTTTCATGAGTAATTTCAGACGCTTATCCGACGGCACCATAGAGGGTGGCGACTTTGAGACCGTAAAGAATTCATTTACACCTCAGATGTAAGTTTTTTCGGTGGATGAGGTGTATAATAACGATTGACAAATCTTCAAATATGTAATACCTTTTTATTATGAGTAATATCACTTTAGGAGGATATAAAAATGGATGCAGCAAAATGTATTGAGAGCGGCAAAAGTATACTTGGTATCGAGTTTGGTTCGACCAGGATCAAGGCGGTACTTATAGATGAGGACCACAACCCCATAGCAGAGGGCGGTCATGAGTGGGAAAACAGATTTGAGAACGGAGTATGGACATACTCTTTGGATGATATATGGACAGGACTTAAGGACTGCTACGCCAACCTTAAAAAGGACGTTAAGGCGAAATACGGAGTAGGCATCAAGAAGTTCGCCAGCATCGGTTTTTCGGCTATGATGCACGGCTACATGGTATTTGATAAAGCAGGAAACCTTATGGTACCTTTTAGGACGTGGAGAAATACCATCACCGGCGAGGCTGCGGAAAAGCTTACAAAGGAACTTGGATTCAATATCCCTCAGCGCTGGAGCATAGCTCATCTGTACCAGGCTATATTAAACGGTGAAGATCATGTAGATAAGATTGACTTCTTAAGTACGTTAGCTGTTTACATACACTATATGCTCACCGGCAAGCGTGTGGCAGGCGTGGGCGAAGCATCGGGTATGTTCCCCATCGATACAGCTAAATGCGACTACAACCAGGGTATGGTTGATAAGTTTGATGCACTTATAGCAGGAAAAGGCTTCTCATGGAAGCTGCGTGATATCTTACCTAAAGTACTTACAGCAGGCGACGATGCAGGCACACTTACAGCTGAAGGCGCAAAGCTTCTTGATGAAAGCGGAGAGCTTGAAGCAGGCATACCGCTCTGTCCTCCCGAGGGTGATGCAGGAACAGGTATGGTAGCTACCAATTCAGTAGCACAGCGTACAGGTAATGTATCAGCCGGCACATCCATTTTTGCAATGGTAGTACTTGAAAAAGATCTTTCCAAGGTATATCCTATTATCGATATAGTTACCACACCCGACGGCAGTGCGGTAGGTATGGTACATTGCAACAACTGTACATCCGATATCAACGCATGGGTTAACCTGATCGCAGAAGCTATAGAGGCAAACGGCGGCACAGTTGATAAGGGTAAGCTTTATGTAACCCTGTTTAACAAAGCATTGGAAGGCGATGCAGACTGTGGCGGACTTATCTCTTACAATTACCTCTCAGGTGAAGGAGTTACCGACCTTGATGCAGGACGTCCCATGTTCGTAAGAACACCCGATGCAAAATTCAATCTCGCCAACTTCATGAGAACACATATCTACTCAGCATTTGCAACACTTAAGACAGGCTGCGATGTTATGATAAAGGATGAAGGCGTAAAGGTAGATACTCTGTACGGTCACGGCGGTATATTCAAGACCAAGGGCGTAGCTCAGGGCATACTTGCAGCAGCACTTAACTCCTCCGTATCCGTTATGGAAACAGCCGGAGAAGGCGGTGCATGGGGTATGGCGATCCTTGCTGCATATATGGTAAAGAAAAGTGCAGGAGAGTCACTTCAGGACTACCTTAACAGCAAAGTATTCGCAGGCCAAAAGGGCGAGACCATAGCACCCGATGCAAAGCTTGTAGCAGGCTTTGATAAATTTGAGGAAGTATATCTTAAGGGCTTGGCAGCAGAGAAAGCTGCTGTTGAAAGTATCTGATAACACCTCATCCGCCTCCTAAAGGAGGCAACTTCCCCTCTGAGGGGAAGGCTATAAAGTGCATATAAAGGAGGAAGCACATGGAAAGACGCGACAAGATCAATTATTACCTGGATTTAGCAGAAGTGGTTGCAAAGCGTGGAACATGCTTAAGAAAAGCATACGGGGCTGTAATAGTAAAAAACGATGAAGTAATATCCACCGGTTATGTGGGAGCACCCAGAGGCAGACAGAACTGCTCCGATCTGGGCCGCTGTATCCGTGAAGAACTTAATATCCCCCGTGGTGAGCGTTACGAGCTTTGCAGAAGCGTACATGCTGAGGCAAACGCAATAATCAGTGCGTCACGTCAGGATATGATAGGAGCATCCATGTTCCTGTGCGGCAAGGATGTTAAAACCGGCGAATATGTAGCCAACTCCAACAGCTGCTCCATGTGCAAGCGTCTGATCATCAACTCCGGCATAGATAAGGTATTCATCCGTGACACCGAGGACAAATACCGTAAGATCCACGTAAGAGACTGGATCGAAGATGACGAATCCTTGGCAGGAAAATTCGGATATTAAAAAATATATTAGCGTTTTCTAAGCACTGTTATCTTTACTGATAGCAGTGCTTTTTTGTTGCACAGGGAGGGGAACGGGGTGTTCCGCCTGCATACATTTCGCGTAGCGCGACGTTTTCGCGAGTTTAAACGGGCCGGTTTTGCCCGTTTGCGAAAATGTCGATGAGGATTTTGCGGTTCCACATACAGTAAAACTAAGTTAATAAACAAAACCATTATATACGTCCGCAAAATCCTCCAGTTCGGTATGCAGGCGGAATATCCCCGTTCCCCTCCCGTGGCAATGTAGGAAACCCCTTCGTTTCATTTCGGATTTTCTTTGATTAAACCGCGCCAAGCGTCGCGCGGACCGACTGACACGACTGCTTCGCAATCGTGTCGTATCAAAAAACACTTTCTTTTCTTACAGAGTTGTGATATACTTGTAATTTGGGGAATACTGTAAGGAGGTTAAGTATGCTCAACGAACGAAAGATCAGGCTGATGACGCAGCTTGCCATATATGAGAAAAAAGAAGGTAAAGAAGACTTTAAGCTCGCCAGATACTATAAAGGCGACTACACCAGATTTCAGGCCTGGAAAACCGGCGTAGCCGTAACCGTAGCTTATCTGCTTCTGGTAGCCGTAGCCGTAATATATAAGCTCGAGTACTTGATCGAAAATGCATTTAATATCGACTATGAGGCTCTGGGCAAGAAGATACTCGGCTTATATATCATAGTACTTGCCACATACGTAATAATCGCTATGGTGTGTTATTCACTAAAATATGCAGCATCAAGAAAAAAACTCGCAAGGTATTTCAGAATGCTCAGAAAACTAAACCATATCTACCTGGTAGAGGATGGCATAGTTCAGGAGGACGAAGATAAATGATAACCATATTGCTGGAAATTAGGGAGATCATCCTTAAGACATACCAGAAAGTAAGATTTATAGTGAATCCGGCTGTAAAATTCCTGTTCAGTATCATGGTATTTTCAGCCATCAATACAGACCTGGGATTTAATCCCAAGTTTACAGGTGTTCCGATAGTACTTGCCATGGCAGCGGTATCGGCAGTGACACCCAGTCAGGTACTTGTACTGTTTGCAGCGGGTCTGACACTGCTCCATATATATGCGGTCAATCTGTTTGTAGCTATACTGCTATTACTGATCTACGTAGTGCTCTACGCACTTTTGCTCAGGTTCAGCCCCAAGCATGTGGCTGTAGCTGTAGTTATACCCGTACTTGCAAAGTATAACCTGCATTACAGCGTACCGATACTTATGGGAAGCACTTCCAATCCGATCACCATACTTCCCACCATCTGCGGTGTCATAGTATATCACCTGATAGATGTCGTAAAGGTGGCTGCAGGCAGAGAAGTTGAGCTTAACCTTGAAGACGTGGTAGGACTCTATACCGATGTATTTGACCAGTTGATGGACAATTACAAGATGATCATGATGATAGTGGTATTCGCACTTGTTATCACTGTTGTATGGTTCATCAGACGCTTCTCATTTGATTACTCATTCCAGATATCACTCGGTGCAGGTGTACTGGTAAATATCTTAGGTTTCCTGATCGCAGACCTTAAGTATGATGTAACCGTATCAGTAGGCACGCTTATCATCATGAGCCTGCTTTCCGGTATAATCGCGATGTTCTGTGACTATATGAAACGAATACTCGATTACACCGCTGTTGAACGTGTGCAGTTTGAAGATGATGACTATTATTACTATGTAAAGGCTGTACCCAAGGTCAATATCAGTCTCCGTGAGATGGATGTTAAGCACTTTAACAGAAGTGCCATAGACGGTGACGAATACGAGTATGAGGAAGAGACCGAGGACGAGGATTACGAGCCGGATAATGCGTACGAGCAAAACGACGTCGAAGAGGAAGAAGAGGATCTGGATGTAAAAGAGTATGAGCCTAAGGACTTTAAGAGCCGGTACGCACTCTTAGAGAATCCGGATGCTACTGATGCTGGAACCGGTATAGAGACAGAAGACGGTTACAGTACAGAACTTCCCGATGACGACAGGGAAGAAGATTATTATGAAGAAGAAATGCTTCTTGATGACGATGAAGAAACGGATGAAGAAAAATAAAGCCCGAGGTTGAATATGGAGTATATTAAAGATTTCTTCAGCGGAATGCTGGAACCTTTGAAGATGGTAAAGATCGAAGTCATGGACTGTGTCGAGATCCTTATCATAGCGGTCCTTATATACAATATAATCAAGTGGATGAAAAACACCCGTGCATGGGTTCTCATGAAGGGTGTTGTCGTGCTGTTTGTTTTCTACATGATAGCTGCACTGCTTAACTTCGATGTTATCCTGTGGATATTCCAAAACGGTATCGCTGTATCCATTACGGCAGCCATCATACTGTTCCAGCCTGAACTTAGAAAAGCATTAGAGCAGCTCGGCAAACGAAACATAGGACTTGTGACACCGTTGTTCGGTAATAACCAGTCCGAGGAAAAATTCTCCGAAGAGACCATCAACGGGATCATAAAGGCTACCTTTGATATGGCTAAGGTTAAGACCGGTGCGCTTATGATAATTGAGGGAGAACAGAGACTCGATGATATAGAGGCTACCGGTATCATGATCGACGCAAAGATAAGCAGTGAGCTTATCATAAATATATTTGAGCACAACACACCGCTTCATGACGGTGCGGTAGTCATACGCGGAGACAGGATCACAGCTGCAACATGCTATCTTCCTCTTACCGACAGTATGAAGATAAGTAAGGAACTGGGAACCCGTCACAGAGCCGCTGTAGGTATCAGCGAGATCACGGACAGCTTTACCATAGTAGTATCAGAGCAGACAGGGGCTGTGTCAGTGGCACAGAACGGAGAGCTTTCGAGAAGAGTGACCAGAGAGTTCCTGTATGACAGGCTGAAGGAGATCCAGAACAAGATGAATGAAGATACCACCAAAAAGAAAAAGGGTATCTTAAGGATCGGAAAGAATGATAAAAGCGCAAAGAAAGCAGAAAGGTAGCATATGAAGAATTTGATCTCAAAAAATATCGGTCTTAAGCTGCTTTCGGTGCTCCTTGCACTGCTGCTTTGGCTGATAGTCATGAATGTAGAGGATCCGGCGGTAACAAGGACTATCTATGATATCCCGGTCCAGATAGTAAACGATGATGTTATAAAGTCCAGAGGATACGGTTATACCGTAGAGTCGGGTGAAAAGATCGACATAAGGGTAAAAGGAAGAAGGAGTGTTGTTGACGGTATCACGGCGGATGACTTTATCGCCACCGCTGACTTCAATTCCGTATCCAGTATGAAGATGGTGCCTATAGAGGTCAGATGTAAGGACGAGCACGAAAGTGAACTTTCATGGACCGCACGTACCGAAACCATGGCGATCATCTTGGAGGCTGAAGGTACCGTATCGAAGAGTATCCGTTTAGAGAAGATCGGAGACGTTAAGGAAGGCTATTTCCTGTATGACTGCTCCACAGAGACGAGTCTGGTAAGTGTAAAAGGTGCCGAGAGCCAGGTTGCTACCGTAAAAGAGGTAGTGGCAGATGTTAAGATCGATGGTATAAAGGATTCCGGTGAGGTAGAGATCGAACTGTATGCGGTTGATACAAATAACGCAAAGATGGATTCGAAGAAGATCACTATCGTACCGGATACCATAAAGGTTAACTTAACGGTATGTCCCGTAAAGTCAGTTCCGCTCAATGTCAGGGCAGTCGGAACTCCCGCAGAGTATTGCTATCTGGGCGATGTTGAATTTGCACCCGCACAGGTACAGATAACCGCAGAGGAATCAATCCTGGCTTCACTTAACGAGATAGTGGTTGATGTAAGTGTATACGGAGCATCCGAGACCATTAACAAACAGATCAACTTAGAGGAATTCTTCGAGTCGACATACAAAGTAAAGGGTATAAAGCTTGTAGACCAGAACTCGACCATGGGTATCAAGGTTCCTATTTTGAACATGGAAGAAAAGAGCTTTGATCTTAAGGCTGAGGATATAGAACTGCGAGGCAAAGACGAGCATCATTCTTATACCATGTATTTCAACTGGATGTCCAAGGTGGTCGTAAGAGGTAAGATCGGCGAGATGACCAATGTTGAAGCATCCGACTTCGGCCTGTACGTGGATGTGGAAGGCCTTGAAAAGGGTAATCATTCGATCCAGGTTATGAGCGACTACGACGGCGAGTATGCACTTGAGATAGGTAAGATCAATGTCTTGGTCGATGACCTTGTAAATGAGACCTACCAGGGAAATATATATCCCGACGAATAAGATGATCAAAGAACGGTATTATGAAGGAATTTATAAATAACTTAAAAAAATTCAGGTTCCTGTTTTGGGAGCTGGTAAAAAAAGATATAAAGCTGAAATACAGAAGTTCGGTTCTGGGAGTGTTCTGGACACTCTTAGAACCCCTTTTGACAATGATAGTACTTACACTTGTGTTTTCCGAACTGCTCGGAAAAGGAGACGATAACTTCCCGGTATACATACTGTGCGGACGTCTGCTCTACGGATATTTCTCAAATGCGACCAAGGTGGCATTAAAATCGGTAAGAAAGCACGGAACCATGATAGGAAAGGTATATGTACCCAAATACATGTATCCCCTTTCCGCGGTGGTATCAAACTATATCATGTTTGTCATTTCGCTGGTGGTACTGGTCGGTGTAATGATATTTGAAAAGGTTAAGGTTACTTTTTATATATTTGAGGCACTTGTCCCGATGCTTCTCATACTTTTGATGACCATGGGAGTGGGACTGATACTCTCGACTTACAATGTATTTTTCAGGGACTTAGAGTACCTCTGGACCGTAGGACTTATGCTTATCATGTATACCTGCGCCATATTCTATAAGGTGGATAAGATAAAGTCTTCGACAAATGCATGGATATTTAAGGTTAATCCGCTGTATTCCCTGATAGTCATGTTCAGAAATGCTGTGTTTGGAAGAAGTATCATGACGAGTGACGGTATAGTGGAATACGGTTACCATTTCTGGTATGCACTTATTTTCTCGGTAGTGGTATTCCTGCTCGGAATGTTTGTATTCTGGAGAAAGCAGGACAAGTTCATACTGTATGTATGATGAAAGAAAGTTTTAAAGGTAATAAAGATGGAAGATATCAGTAAGAATCCGGCGCTGGATCCGAAGGATACTCCCGATGCATTGGTTACACCGGCAGAGGGTGGACCGGCAGACAGTACTGTGAATGCGGAAACGGTGGCTCCGGCTCCGAAAAAAAAGAAGAAAAAGAAAAAGCTTCCGCCCAAAGTCATAGTGGTTGAGAACCTGGGTGTAAGATTCAGGATACAGGAACAGAAGGTGGACAGCCTTAAGGAATATTTTGTAAGGTTAGTCAAGAGGAGACTCAATTACAAAGAATTCTGGGCTTTAAAGGATGTAAATCTTAAGATCAGAAAAGGTGACAGAGTCGGTATATTGGGGCTTAACGGTGCGGGAAAGTCTACACTTCTTAAGTGTATCGCGGGTGTATTAAAGCCTACGGAAGGTACAGTCACCGTAAAAGGAAATATAGTACCGCTCTTAGAGCTTGGTGCAGGATTTGATAAGGACTATACCGGAGCGGAAAACATATATTTTTACGGAAGCATGCTCGGATATTCGAAGGCGTTTATCCGGGAACGGTTTAATGAGATAGTGGAGTTCTCGGAGCTTGGCAGTTTCATAAATGTGCCGGTTAAGAATTACTCCTCGGGTATGAAGGCAAGACTTGGTTTCTCCATAGCAACGGTGGTCGATCCCGAGATCCTGATACTGGATGAGGTGCTCTCGGTAGGAGATGCGAAATTCAGGAAAAAGAGCTCGAAAAAGCTTGAAAAAATGATGAAAAAGGGAGTAACGGTACTGTTTGTCTCACATTCAAGCGACCAGGTACTTACCTTCTGCAATAAGGCCATCATACTTGACCACGGATCTGTGGTAGCTTCCGGTAAGGCCGAGAAGATATGTGCTCAGTATGAAGAAATGATATCGGACAAGAATTAGTATTTGGGGACTAAAAAGAGTTAAGGTGGATAGAAAATGAAGATCAGTGTTATCATCCCGCACTTCCGCGGAGATGCTTATATCAGGGACTGTCTGGAGAGCTTGAGAGCGCAGGAATATCATTCTTTTGATGAAACCCTGCCCGAGCTTCCCGTCACATATACCGGAGAGCGTACGCTGCTCAGCGAGTTACCTCAGCTTGAAGTGATCGTGGTAAAGGACGGATGCGGGGACGAAGTAGACGAGGTATGTGCCCAGTTTCCGGAGCTTGATATCAGGATTTTTTCCACAGGCGCAAAAAAGGATAAGCCCAAGGGAGTAGCCGTAGCCAGAAATATAGGTCTTAAAAACGTTACCGGCGACTATGTCCTTTTTATAGACAGTGACGACTACATATCAGTACAGAGCTTTGAGGGACTTCTTACCAAGGCGGCCGAAAATCCCGGCATGATGGTAAGACTTGTCCAGAAAAAGACCTGGTTTAAGAGAGAAAGCCAGCTGACCAAGGAAGAGGAAAAAAGGCTCCAGAAGGAGCAGGAGATGGCTGAGATCGAGCAGGCCTTAAAGGAAGGCTCGGACGATGACAATGCTGCAGCAGGAGACGACTTCGGAGAGGAAGCTACCGATGCATTAAGTGCTGTAGAGGGCGATGAATATTATGATGAGATGGAGGATGAAGCCACACTCATCCATTACTGGTACGGTTCGGCTACAGTACTCGGTATCCTGATCCCTGTAGAGTACTTAAAGGGCGAAACTTTTGACGAGAGCCATAAGTACTACAGTGACCTTCCGTTCATGACCCGTATGTGCCTTAAGACAGCCATTGTCAACCGCAGGAAGAACATGGTGACAGGCGAGAGGATCAGCTATTACAAGAGAAGCCACAATGATTCCGTAAGGATGCCTTCGCTCTTACAGGAAGATACCGACGGAAAAAAGGATGAATTTATAAGAAGTCTGGATGAATCCTGGAAGCTGGCGGAAAAAGAAGGAAGCATCAACGAAGAAGGTAAGAATGTAAACCTCGCTTATCTTGAAAACTATATTTTAGCTTATATCCTAAGAAAGATGACCAAGGGAAAGCATCCCGTGGCCTTAAAGTGGACGGATGAAGAACTGGCCAAGTTCGTACCGTTCATCTCAAAGATACCGAAGTATAAGTTTAAGAGAAAAAGATACCGTTTCTTTAAGCGTAAAGTACTTAAAAAGTTGGCAAAGGGCAAGGTAAAGAGTGCAAAGAAGACGGCCAACCTTTATTCCATGTT
>JAFZQN010000005.1 GCA_017620375.1 Lachnospiraceae bacterium | reverse complement strand
GTTTGTTCAATAGTTCTTCCTTATCTACATCAAGCGAGTTACACAGATCATCGAGCGATGCAAAATCATCCCTCAGTTTTGTATTGATCAGGCTGAGTAAAATATTAGGATCTGACGGAAGATACATACCTTTATATTCCTTTCAAATTAGAATAATGCTGCGAGTTTATCCACACCCATTACGGTCAGCACCATATATGCCACATAAAGTAACAGCATTACAAAGCCCTGTCTGCGTGTAAACTTCTTGGTGATAAGCATCGGGAATACTGCCACGCATCCGATTACCAGACATGCGGGGAAGTCGATGAGTGCAACCGATTCGGATACAGGCAGAGGCTCGCCTGAGATCAGGTTACATATGGGCATGATAAATGTCAGGTCCATGATGTTAGCACCGATGATATTTCCTACACCGAGTGAAGACTGTTTCTTGATAACTGCTGTTATGGTGGTAACCAACTCCGGCAGCGATGTTCCGATAGCGATGATGGTAACTGAGATAACTCTTTCTGAGATACCGACCATAGTTGCGATCTCGCTTCCGTTATCTACGAGCAGGTCTGCACCGAATACGATAGCCAGTGCGCCGAGTATGAACTTTAATATATTTGAAATAATTACTGCTCCGGTCTTTGCTTCGGGGCCGAGCTTTTCTTCCTTACCGCCCTTAACGGCCTTTACAGCAGCGCGGATATTGTCAATCATGGCAATAACAAAGATCACCATAAGGATGATACTTGTAACGGTGCCGATACCCTCTATCTTTCCTGCCTTTGCAAAACTGCCGACTACTACGATGACTACAGCAGCGCCAAGCATGAGGAGGGATTTTAACATATAATCCTTTCTCTTGATAGCAGCAGGAATACAGATGATACCGATGGCCATGATGAGTCCTATGTTAGCGGTAACACTTCCTATTGCATTACCGATAGCCATATCAACTTTTCCTTCGTTAGCAGCCATAGCGGAAACGAGCAGCTCGGGCAGTGTGGTCGCCAGACTTACTACCGTTGCACCGACTATGAGCTTCGGGATACCGGACACCTCAGCTATCCATGTGGCGGCATCGACGAATACATCTCCGCCCTTTACGATAAGAACGATACCGACTGCCAGCATTATCCCGGGATGAAGACTGCTTCCTAAGCAGAAATTAACTATGAGTAGTACCGGGATAAGACAAAAATCCAACAAGACTTCTTTTTTTGACATTTTTTTATACCTCGATTAGTTTATTAGTGGAAAGATTCCTGTCACGCGGACCGACTGACAAAAGCTACCAAAGTGACATTCGCCGATAGTAAAAAAAGACCCATGCATAGCAAAAGAACTATGCATGAGTCTCATTATTTAAGGTAAGCCAGACCGCCGAAGCGGACAGTGTTGTTGACTTTTCCACGATATACGCCAATTACTCCCTCAACCACCCACTCATAATATACCAAACAGCATGTTTTGTCAAGAAAATAATTCCTTTTACTTTAAGCATAAAAAGATTAAAAGTGCAAGATTCAACCAAATTATAGCAAGATAATCAAATGACAATTCCACATAAATGATGTATACTTTGTATAACGTTTTAGTAACGGAAGAAGGTGACCGCAGTTTTCGAGTTAAAAGCCTGCGGACAGTAAACACAAGGAGGGTTTTATGGCAAAAATAACAGTACATCCGAGTTTTGAGGTCGGCGAGATCTCTAACAGGCTTTTTGCAGCATTCTTAGAGCCTATCGGAACTATGGTAAACG
The DNA here is from genome assembly GCA_017620375.1 of Lachnospiraceae bacterium. GTDB lineage: Bacteria > Bacillota > Clostridia > Lachnospirales > Lachnospiraceae > RUG11977. Next base: position 55,486 of record JAFZQN010000005.1, on the reverse strand, counting down.
GGTTTATGTACAATCCCAAGCATCCCACAGCTGATGAGCAGGGTTTCAGAACAGACGTAATAAACGCACTGAAGGCAACAGGACTTCCCGCAGTACGTCTTCCCGGCGGCAACTTCGTATCCGCATGGCAGTGGAAGGACTCCATCGGTCCCAAGTCCGAGAGAAAGGTACACCTTGATCCCGCTTGGTATCAGTTCATTCCCAATGATGTAGGACATGATGAGTATCTTCAGTGGGCAGAAAAGATCAATTCAGAATCACTTTATACCATTAACATGGGTACCGGCACCATGCAGGATGCTATGGACCTGGTAGAATATACAAACTTTGAGGGCGGTTCATACTGGTCGGATCTTCGTAAGAAGAACGGACACGAGGCACCTTACAAAGTTAAGATGTATTACTTAGGAAATGAGATGGACGGCCACTGGCAGTTAGGCTCATGGGAACAGAATCCCGAGGGCTACGGGTTCAGAGTACAGGAGACCTCCAAGGCCATCAAGTGGATCGATGCTTCCATCGAGACAGGTGTATGCGGTTCATCAGCACCTTTCATGGATCATTTCCCGGTATGGGACGAGAAAGTACTTGACCAGTGCTACGACGTAGTAGATTACCTTTCAATCCATCATTATCACAGTGCACCTCCCACAGACGTTAAGTCATTACTCGGCGGTTCACTCTACTATGAGGATTTCATTAATACTGAAGCAGCTATGATCGATTTCGTAGCATCCAAGCACCGTTCACCTAAGAAGGTTATGATCTCCTTCGATGAGTACGGCTGCATGATGAGAGAGAACAGACCTCTTAATCCCGGATGGGGCCGTTACAATATGGCACGTACACACTTCCGTTTCGATCCCGAGAGGCCTTATATCCTTCATGATCCCGACAAGATGAGACATTTCATGTTCCCGGGCAGAGAGATCCTTCACGCACTGTCATTCCTTTCGGTACAGCTTGCATTCCTGCGTCACGCAGACCGCGTAAAGATCGGCTGTATGACCGGCGGACTCGGTGCACTCTGCGCATCCGATCATGACAATGTTTGGAAGACAGCTTCCCACTATGCATATATGCAGATGTTACAGTATGCTAAGGGTACAGCTATGAGAACAGCAGTAGAGTCTGACACCTACGATATGCCCGGTTACGCTATCGATGATACTTCACAGTACACCGGAAAAGAAGGCGTTACCTACATCGATTCCGCATCTGCATGGGATAAGGAAAATAATACCCTTACAGTATTTGCTATCAATCGAAACGAAGATGAAAGCTACGGCTTAAATGTAGACATCAAGGGCTTCGAAGGCTACACCAACGTAGAGCATTACGAAATGTTCTGTACCGATGAAGAGCTTGACAAGGTCAGCACCGTTGACAACCAGGAGATGTTCGTACCTAAGAAGAACACCACCGGTGAACTCAAGGACGGCGTATACTCCGTAAGTGTTAAGCCTCTTTCATGGAACGTATTCGTATTCAAAAAATAATGTCTATATCCCGGGTGGCAAACGGACGGTTCCGTTTGTCACCTTATTTTTTAGAACGGGCGTACCCCGATATATATTGCCACATCGCAGATTTATCGGATTTTGCATATTTCATATCTAAATTATTAATGTTAATGTAATGCAAAATCCTTTTCAGACGTTTTTGCAACTCGCAAGAACGGCTCGCTAACCGCAAAAAGTCTGCGCTTACGCGGACAGCGAGTGGCAACACATATCGGGGTACGCCCTATTTACAAGCTGAAACGAATCAAGGTGAAAAACTGAGCCGTCCGGTTGTCACCCTGAAATTTTGCATAAACAGAATGTCCGAGTCGGGACATATGAATAAAACCATAAAGCGAGCAGATGATATGCCTCCGTATAAGTCTCATCGGAATGATGCAAAAATCGGTTATCCAAACCGATTTTTGAGCGAAACACAAGTGGGTCCGGTATCGACCGGACCCACGATTGTAAGCGTCAGAAATGGAGATGAAGACGAAGACGGATTGGCATATCCTGCGTAGCGATGACGGGTTTTATGAATATGCCCGACTCGGACATTCGTCATCAAAAAGATGGCAAACAGAACCGCCCCAATTGTCACCTTATGGGTTTGAAGCGGAGGTTTGCGGAGAACTCGGGGAGCGGGATGCGGTACTTCTCTGCGAGAGCAGGACCGCATGCATTGGAGCCTACGCCGGCCATCTTCCAGTCTACGCATATAACATTGCTGTCGCACTTCTCAAGTTCGTAATTGTGACGGGCCTCAGCCAGCTTCTCCTCGGTGTACTCGGAAGCATTAAAGGAGATGGTTGACAGGCTGCCGAACAGCATACTGAAATTATCTCCGATGAGCTTCATATAGTGGCATCCGTAGTGAGATGAGTTCTCCTGCGGACGTACATAATCTTCAAACATGTCTTTTATATCTGAACGGAACTTACCCATGTAGGAAGCGTGATGCTTGTCTACGTAGCTTTCATAAGGACCGTATCCGAAATACTCTACACTGCCGAAAGTCTTCGGTACAAACAGACGTAATCCGAAACGGGGCATCAGGGTAACCTTGTTGGATGTCCTCACCTTGCAGGATACGGATACTGTGCCGTCGGGATCAAATGTGTAGAATGTATTGACCGAAGCGAAAGGGGCATACATATTCCAGCCGAAAGCCTGGTCGATACCGATCTTGAGTACGGGACCGATGTTGACTTTACCATCGTTTCCGTCAGATTCCTCCGAGTACGGATACAGGATCTCGATGGAGTGGGTCTTGGTATCATAGTCGTTCATATGAGACCTGAACCATTCACTGCGCATGGTATCGTTATCTACCGGAGCACGGAAGAAGTTAAACTTCATGGGTGCGGTAAGTAACTCTTCGTCACCGACCTTTATGGAGTCGATGAAACCGATGCGTTTATTAAATGTATAGCATGCTGCTTTTGTCTTTATAACAATCTTAAACGCCGAATCCTCAAGCACTTCGATAGCATCAGAAGCCTGGGGAACGGTTGTATAGTCTGTAGCCTTTGCAATGAATTCTGATATGGCGCTGTCCTTAAAAGAGGAAGCATTGACAGACTTTATCTCCAACTGGTCAAAGCAAACCTCGTATCCGGCCTTTTCCCAGAGAGTATCGTTTTTCTGGGTGAAGATAAAACGGATATGATTGCCGTGTGCTTCTTCGGGCAGGCGGATGAGAGTCTCTCCGAGAGGTTCTACGGAGAATTCAAAATCTCCCGACTGAGTGATACCTTCTGTATCTGTAACCTCATAATGTCCGTTAAGGAGCTTACCTGCATCTGAAAAGGCAAGGAAACTTGTAAGACGGAAGATGTCCTTATATTCGGTCTTGTACATCCTGACGGGTCTGTATACCTGCTTTAATTCACGAAGTCCTGTGTGAGGAGTCCTATCCGGATAGCATAATCCGTCCATACAGAAGTTGCCGTCGTTGTGGCGCTCACCGAAGTCTCCGCCGTAACCATACATGATCTTTCCGTCTTCGGTCTTTCCGATGGGTACCGAGTGGTCGCACCATTCCCAGATAAATCCGCCCATGAAGCGGTCGCTGGAGTAGAAGATATTTCTGTAATCCTCTAAGTCTCCGGGGCCGTTACCCATGGCGTGGCAGTATTCGCAGAGCAGGAAGGGCCGGTTATCGTTGATGATAAATCCCCACATATCCTGAGGAGCGGTATACATACGCGATACCACATCAAATACATCATCCTCGATATCGTCTATCTTGTGCACACTTTCGTAGTGTACAGGCCTTGTAGGGTCAAGTGTCTTTACGAGCTTTGCAGCTTCTATTATATTACTGCCGAGTCCGCCTTCATTACCGAGCGACCACATGATGACGCAGGGCCTGTTTTTATCACGGGTCACCAGAATCTTCTCGCGGTCGAGTATCGCATCCTTAAATACGGGGTCCCTTGCGATGAGAGCTATGCCGCCGTATCCTTTTTCCCATTTAAATGAATTATACACATCAACGCAGCCGTGGGATTCGTAGTCACATTCGTCGATTACGTAGAAGCCGTATTTGTCGCAGAGCTTGTAGAAGAGCGGAGCGTTCGGATAATGGGAGGTCCTTATTGCATTGATGTTGTATTGCTTCATTTGCTTTAAGTCCATCTCCATATGTGCTATATCCGCATAGTAGCCAGTATCTGGATAGCTGTCATGCCTGTTGGTGCCGCGGAACTTGGCATGGCGGTGATTGATCTTAAATATGCCTTCTTCTATGGTAATATCACGCAGTCCGACTTCCTCACCGATCACTTCGTCACCCGAAGAAATAATGAGCTTGTATAGATAAGGTGTCTCTGCTGACCAAAGGAAAGGTTTTTTAACATCAAATTTAGCAGCTGTGTTATCGCTTATATGACCGTAAAAAGTCTCGGTACCGTCGGGACTGATGAAGGTTATATCACAGTCCAGACCGAAAGGAGTTATCTCTACGGTACAGGATGAACAATCGCTGTTGAGAGTGGTTTTAACCGTATAATCAAACAGATGCTCCTTGGGGCGGGAGAGTATATATACATCACGGAATATACCGGAGAGACGGATCTTGTCCTGGTCTTCTAAGTATGTACCGTCACACCACTTGAGTACTGCTACGCATATGGTGTTGGTACCCGGTGTAAGATATTCTGTTATATCAAACTCGCTGGTATGATGTGCCACCTTGGAAAATCCGACAAATGTTCCGTTTATATAGAGGTACAGACATGAATCCACACCTTCAAAGCAAAGATATCTGTTTAACCCATCAGGGGTGTATTCGAAAGTCCTTTTATATACGCCTACAGGGATATCGTCCGGAACAAAGGGCGGATCGAAGGGGATGGGATATACCACGTTGGTATACTGGGGCTTATCGTAGCCGTGCAGCTGCCAGTTGGAGGGCACGGGGATGGTATTTTTAAACTCTACCTCTGTAAAATCATCCTCGAGGTCTATGATACTGTCGTAATAGTTAAACTCCCAGTCTCCGTTAAGAAGCATAAAACGGGACGACTCCTCGCGTAAACCGTAAGGGTCTTCGTCTTTTGCAAACGGTATAAAATAGCTGTGATCTGCCACGGTGCCTATGTGAAGGCTGTGCGGGTCCTCGTGATAAATCATGAAACTTTTGGGACTGCCTTGTGCGGCGATAGCAGAAATATTCATGTAAACCTCCCAAGAAAATACATTTGATTCTTCTTGATTATTTTACCTTGAAAATATATATTTGTAAATGGAAGGTTTTAAAGTTTGATTGATTATCTTGCTCGATTTGTTGACTGATATTAACGTATTTATACAGTGCGTAAATCGGGTGGATACAAGGTTAAATGATGGATTAATATAGGAGGATAAACATAGATGAAAGAGATTGATTTTGAAGCACTTACGAAATATCTTGATTCGGTGGTAGAGATGGGTGTCCCTTCAGTGGACATGATCATATACAGGGACCACAAAGTGATATATCGTCACATGAACGGTACTGTTGATACGGATAAAAAAGTACCCGTATCCGCTGACCAGAGATACCTTATGTTCTCCATGACCAAGGTCATCACCATGACAGCGGTAATGCAGCTGGTGGAGCAGGGCAAGCTCTCTTTGGAGGACGAGGTAGGAAAGTACCTGCCGGCATATAAGGCAGTAGCAGTACAGGGCGAAAGCGAAAAGCACCCGATACTTATGAAGCACCTGGTATCGATGCAGTCCGGACTCGACTATGACCTTAACCGTCCCGGTATCGTAAGAGTACTTAAGGAAAAAGGCATGAGTGCCACCACGAGGGAGTTGGTTGATGCATTTACCGAGTCACCCATGCAGTTTGTATCCGGTACACATTTTAATTACAGTTTAAGCCATGATGTGGTTGCTGCAGTGATCGAAGTGGTATCCGGCATGAAGTTTTCCGAGTATTTAAAGAAGAATATATTTGAGCTTCTGAAGATGACCGATACATTTTTTGCAAAGCCTGATAATACCGGCCTTGAAAAACTGGCTCAGCAGTATATCTGTGATGAAAAGGGTCAGTATGTACCTATGGACCAGAGCTGCTGCTATCAGCTTTCAGATGCTTATGAGAGCGGCGGAGCAGGCTTAGTCAGCTGTACAGAGGATTATGCAAAGCTCGGTGATACACTGGCATGCGGCGGTATCTCTGCAGACGGAGTAAGGATCTTAAAGCCTGAGACAGTGGAGATGATAAAGGTTAACCTGCTTGGAGAGGCTTCACTTTATGACCTTGAGCACAATATGGGCCGTGTCGGATATGGCTACGGAGTAGGTATGCAGGTGCTTCTTGATCCGGCTAAAGCAGGCCTTACATGTCCTGCCGGCATATTCGGATGGGACGGCGCAGCAGGCAGCTGCATAACCATGGATACGGCAACCAAGACCAGCTTCACATACACCCAGCACGTAAGAAATATGGGCCAGGTATATGGGGAGGTACATCCTAAACTTAGAGATATGGTATTTTAAATCGATTCCCATTCAAGGGGAAGGTATTTAGTGTAAAAAATACTACGGATTGCTTCGCGACTTTGTCGCTTTCGCAATCCTAAAAAACACCTCGAATCCCGCGTTTTGCTTCGCAAATCGCTTCTTCTCGGTGTTTTTTGGCGGACCAAAGAATATAAGAGCCGTTTCATGCAAGCATGAACGGCTTATAATACTACGGATTGCTACGTGACTACGTCACTCACGTAATCCTCAAAAACACCTCGAATCCCGCGCTTTGCTTTGCAAACCGCTTCTTCTCGGTGTTTTTTGGCGGAGTAAATGTAAAAAGTCGTCTCATGCGAGCATGGACGACTTTTTTATTTACTCCTTAGTAGTATTTCATATCATCTCGTGATAGCTTCCAAGATACGTGAAGCTGTCACATACCTCGCCGAGCTCGTTCATAAGCTGCAGGAGCTTCGGGTTTTCGGCGGGTATCTCTATATCGAAGTAGAACATGAATTCAAACTCTTTATTTGGTAAAGGACGGCTCTCAAGTTTAAGTAAGTTGATACCTAACATATGGAACTTTGAGAGTACCTTGTACAGTGAACCATACTCGTGAGGGAGTATCAGCATCAAACTCGTTCTGTCTGCACCGGGGTAAACTTCCAGGTTCTTTGAGATACAGATGAAACGTGTATAGTTGTTATCAGTGTTCTGTACGGAAGCGGCTAAGGTCTCAAGTCCGTAATACTTTACGCACAGCTCAGAAGCAAGAGCTGCGATGTCATCTCTGTCGGATTCGGCTACCATTTTTGCAGCCTGTGCGGTGTTTTCAAACGGGATGATCTTTACGCCCTTAAGTCCGGATAAATATTCCGAACACTGGCTTATAGCCTGCTCATGAGAGTAGATCTCTTTTACGTTCTCTAATTTTGTGCCGGGCTTTGCGAGCAGATGATGTGTGATCTTGAGACGGATACTTCTTACGATATAGAAGTTATGTTTCATCATCAGGTCGTACACCTTGTTAACGGTACCTGCAGAGCTGTTTTCTACGGGGATCACACCGTACTCGCACAGTCCTTTTTCTATGGAAGTGAATACCGCATCAAAATTGCTGAAGAACATGATATCGGAGTTCCTGAATATCCTGTCGCATGCTATCTGTGAGTTGGCACCCTCTGTACCCTGGCAGGCTACGGTCACATAATCGGGGAAAAGCTTAGGAGTCTCGTTCTTAGCTCTGTCAATCTTTCCTGCTAACGTACCCTTAACGCCGTTGGTTCTTGTCTTGGTGCCCTTCATCTCATTTAAGAGATTGACTACCACGGGGATATAGTCGCGCATCTCTTCGGGATATTCTGCGGCTAAAGCCATGATCTTTTGTTTTCTTTCACGAAGGTCCTCTATAGGAAGAGCTTTCTTTTCGGATTCTTCCGCTTCATCCAGCACCTGCACTCTTTCTGCGAGAAGCTTTATTATCTCTTCATCTATAGCATCTATCTTTGATTTTTTGTTTGTGTTTTTCATGATTAAGCTTTTCTCCTTAGTATGATAGAAACAACCGCGTTGTTCCTATTCAGCATTCGACATTGCAAGAAGTATATCAATATCATTATAAGTTGTCAATAAAAAACTCATTTGACAGAGTATTTTATAATGATATAATGAAGTTGGAGATGGTCGGGCTCATTAATAAGGAGAGGTATATTATGTATCGGGAGTTGTTGGAGAATTATCCATGTAAAGCCTGTTTAATATCGGTTGATATATACCCGGAGGGGAAATACGGGAATATCACGGTTGTGAGCGGTAACAGGGCACACGCTGAAGAGGTAGAACATATCATGGGGTATTCTTATGTTGAAAATGTCCCTTATGAAGTGTATTTTCCTCAAAATATGAATTTTGAGGATTACTGTTACAGATGTACGGCTTTAAAACAACAGATCCATACTTATGTGGAGATGGCTCAAAAAGGCGTATGGGTGGAGGCTTTCTTTTTACCGCTCAATTCTGTTAGTGAAAACAAAAGATACTGCATGCTCTCTTATAATGTGTCCGAGAAGATCAGTGCAAAAGTTATGTCAGAGGTACCTCAAGAGGTTTCAGCCGCAGTTATCGAAGCCTGCGTTAAACTGCATGAAGCAAAAGATTTTAAGGAATGCATAAATGAGGTTATAAGAGATGTAAGAAGCTTTTGCGAGGCCAGACGGTGCTGTATTATCCTTGTAGATGAGGAAAACAGGGAATCGTCATGTCTTGCTGACTCGCTGCGACCTGAATATACAGCTGTACGTACCGCTGAAAGTATGAACAAAAGCTTCTATTCAACGGCAGAATCGTGGAAAGAAACACTTGCGGGAAGTTCCAGTATTATAATCAAGAATGAGCAGGATATGGAAGAGTTGCAAAGAAAGAATCCCGTTTGGTATGAGGCACTTGTCAGAAACAGTGTTAAAACAGTAGTACTTTTCCCTTTAAAATACAGTAATAAGCTTATCGGATATATATGGGCCACAAATTTTAATGTGGATAAGGTCCAGGTAGTAAAAGGAGTAATGGAGCTTGTATCGTATTTTATAGCATCCAGGATAGCCAATTATCTGCTTGTTAACAAACTGGAAATAATGAGTACCATAGATATGCTTACCGGCACTAAAAACAGAAATGCAATGAACAACAGAGTATCCGAGTTTGATGATTCCAAAGCTTTTCGACCAAAGAGTGTGGGTGTGATATTTGCAGACCTTAACGGATTAAAGCAGACCAATGATGTTAAGGGTCATGATATGGGTGACAGGCTGTTAAAAAAATGTGCTGCCATATTGAAACAGGTGTTTATTGACGATGACATATACCGCGCAGGCGGAGATGAATTTATGATTATTTTAACAGATTGCAGTTTCGATCAGGTGGAAAAAAAGGTCGATACATTGCGGAAGGTCTGTGAAACCGACGAAGATGTAAGCTTTGCCGTCGGATGGTGTTATGAGGACGGAGATATTGATATCCGAAGAGCTATGAGCAAAGCTGATGAGCATATGTATGCAGATAAAAAGGAGTATTACAAGAGAGTTTCGGGGGAGAGAACATAAATATGGCTGGTAAAGATATAGCATATTTTTATGAATTGATAGATAGACTTGCAAAGGATCATGATCTTACGGATGAAGAGTTTAAAGACCTGATCATTACGGAAGATCCCGAGGTTTATGCCCTACTGGCAAGTAAAGCTGATGAGGCAAGACAAAAGATCTACGGGAAAAACGTGTACCTGCGCGGACTTATAGAGTTTACCGATTACTGCAAGAATAACTGCAGGTACTGCGGTATCCGGTGCGGAAATAAAAATGCAGAGAGATACCGTTTAAGTGAAGAGGATATACTTTCCTGCTGTGACATGGGCTATGAGCTCGGGTTCAGGACATTTGTGCTCCAGGGTGGTGAGGATCCTTTCTTTAACGACGACAGATTAGTGTCCATAGTAAGCAGTATCAAGAAAGCTCATCCTGACTGCGCCATTACGCTTTCTGTCGGAGAGCGTGAAAAGGATAGTTATCAAAAGTTGTACGATGCAGGTGCGGACAGATATCTTCTCCGTCATGAGACAGCGGATAAAGCACATTATGAGCTGCTTCATCCGGCTGAAATGTCATTTGAGCACCGTATGCAGTGCCTGAAAGATCTTAAAGAGATAGGCTACCAGGTTGGCTGCGGTATGATGCTCGGATCACCCGGACAGAAGCCGGAGCATTTGGTAAAAGACCTTCGTTTCCTGCAGAGCTTTAAGCCTCACATGGTAGGCATAGGACCTTTTATCCCTCATCATGATACGGAGTACGCTGACTGTCCCGCAGGTACCGTAGAGATGACACTTAAACTTTTATCGATCATCAGGCTTTTATTGCCCGATGTATTGCTTCCCGCTACCACTGCACTCGGTACCATAGATCCGTTTGGCCGCGAAAAAGGATTAAAGGCAGGAGCAAATGTCATCATGCCCAATCTATCTCCGACTAACGTACGCGGAAAATATCTGCTCTACGACAATAAGATCTGTACGGGAGATGAGGCTGCAGAGTGCATACGCTGCATGACACGGCGTGTTGAAAGTGTAGGCTATCAGGTAGTACAGAGCCGTGGGGATCATGTGAGTTTTCAGCGTAGCTGACTGATTAAGTGTAAAAATATAAGATTACGTTATTGAGTATAAAAAGGATACAAAATATGAGAATAATCAATCTCATTGAAAATACCGAAGGAGCAAACGGATGTGCCTTTGCTCACGGATTGTCTTTTTATATAGAAACAGCGTCTCATAAGGCACTTGTCGACTTGGGACCGTCCGAAGAGACTCTTGCTAATGCATCAAAGCTTGGGATAGAGTTAAGCAATGTTGATATAGTTATCCTAAGTCATGGACATTACGATCATTCGGGAGGCATAATGCCTTTTTCTAAGATCAACAGCACTGTAAAGATCTATATGCAAAAGACTGCGGTCGAGGATTACTACGCAGACGACGGTATAGTACCCAATGCAGAACGTTACCGTTTTATAGGTATCGATAAAGAGATTGCAGAACTCCCCGGAGCAGTGTTTTTAAACGGGGACTGTAAGATCGATGACGAGTTTGAGATATTTACCGTAAAAGAAAAAAAGCACGCTATCCCGTTTACGAATAAGAGACTTCTAAGAAAATATGGAGACGGTTTTGTGGGTGATACTTTTGATCATGAACAGTATTTAGTTATAAGATCAGAAGGTAAGACAATCCTTGTGTCCGGCTGTGCACATATCGGGATACTAAATATCATGGACGCATACTATGATAAATATAATTCATACCCCGATATGGCTGTAAGCGGTTTTCATCTGATGAAAAGAACTCCTTATCATAACACCCAGATAAAGGAGATAGAAGAGATAGCACGTGAGCTTAAAAAATATCCTACACAGTTTATCACATGCCATTGTACGGGACTAGAAGCTTACGATATCATGAAGGATATCATGGGCGACAAACTTAATTACGTACACTCTGGAGACGAGATATTTATATAGCTCCCAGTTTCATTTTTAAAGCTTCTTGAAGTACTTGAGAAAAGTTCAGATTGGCTTCGATAGCTTTTTCATTAAGCCATTCCGGAATGGAAACGGTTTTCTTTATTGCTTTAGTATTATGTATTTTATGGTATTCAAATGTATCACAGGCAATATAATTTACAAATGAGCCTTTTGGAGCAGAGATTTTTTCTGACGCGTTTGGAATACTTTGATTATTCTTTTCGAGGCTAAAAAGTGTAAAAGCCAGAACATCTTCTGCCATGTAAATACCATCAGCCAGATTATCACCTGTGGTGTAGCAACCATCCAGATCGGGAAATACTATACTGTATTTCCCGTCTTTTTCTTTTGTGAATATAGCGGGATATACGTATTTTGCCATACAAACTCCTTTCTATTTAAGTCCTGCATCTTTCATAATGCAGTTTGCGGTACCAGTAGCTATTTCCTTGCTGCCATGTCTTGGCACTCGGAAATGTTTGTCGGTTATGGGACTGTACCATTCATCATGTTCTTTGCCGTGATCGGTAATATAACACCCGGCTTTCCTAAGTTTCTTGGTTAATTCGGAAGTTTTCAAGAATAGACTCTCCTTGTAATAAAATTATAATACGTAATATTACGTATGTCAATACGTATAAATACATAAACGTGATACTATTTTGACTAATACGTAATGCATGTTGGGAATAAGCAAGAGTGAATTTGAAGATAAAAAATACTCAATAAAAACTAAATTATAAAATACAAAATAAAAATAATAAAAGATAAACAACGGTTCAAATATAAACTCTTTGCTTTACGACACCTTGATTTTACATTGTGAAATGCCTTTTGTCAAGATTTTGAAAAAAGTACTTGACAAACTGTATATGACTGTGTATACTGTGTATATCAAAACGAGATTAACATTGTGATACATCTGCAGGAAGGGGAACAGAAATGGCCTTATTTAAATGCGAAAACCTGAATAAATCATTAGGATCATATAAGTTAAATGATATAAATTTTGAGCTGGAGCCCGGCATGGTCTTAGGACTCATCGGTGTAAACGGATCCGGAAAAACTACATTACTTCGTTCTATCCTGGGCAGTTACAGACTGGATGAAGATCCGTCTGACAGCGGACAGCTATGGATAAATGATAAGCATTTTCAAACAGATATGAAGGAATACAGGTCATCGATCGCGTATGTTCTGCAGGAGTCTCCTTTCTCAAGATACATGACAGTTAAAGAGATAGGAGAGACCTACGGTCATTATTATAAAGGCTTTGATCTGAAAAAATATCTGAAGCTCCTAAAAGAGTATGATGTCCCCGAAAAGAAATGGAATGACTGGCTTTCCAAAGGACAGAAGATCCGTGTTCAGCTCGCATTTGCATTAAGTTATCCGGCTTCACTCTATATAATGGATGAACCGGTCGGGAATCTGGATGTTGAATTCCGTGATGTTTTCTATGATACGGTTAGGGAACTAGTAGCAAAAGAGGATTGTTCAGTCATACTTTCAAGCCATCTGGTTATAGAGCTGGAGCATATAGTGGATAACCTGCTGTGGCTTAGTAAAAAGGATGATCAGGGCTACGAAAGGTATTTCGGCAGTATTGACGATCTGAAAAACAGATACAGACTTCTCTCCACAGCTAAAGAAAAGGTATCAGCTATCCCTAAAGAGATGTTGATCGGAGAAAAGCTTAGATCGTCTCATAACGAGTACTTGCTCTGCAGTGAATCAGGTGATTTTGACAAAGTGCCGGATACACTTAAAGATGCACTTAGGTATCCTGAACTACAAGAGATAATGTATTATACAGAAAAGGGGTGTGAAGATTGAGATGAAAGATTATTACAGAATGAAAAGAATAATGTATCGGAACAGACCTTTTTTCTTAGGCGTGAGGATTATGATCGATCTTGCACTTTTGACGATAGACAACAGATTAGCATATTTTTTTATAATGGTAACAGGTGTTATGTCTGTCAGCACAAAGTATGTCAGCGAAGAAGAATATCTGATCCCTTTGACATATGATGAAATGAAGAAAAGAAGGCTTGCTGAAGTAAAGGACATTATGCTTAGGGCATTTTTACTTATGACCGGGAATACGCTTATCTCTTATTTTATACCGGCTTTGAGAAACGGTGATGAGTTTCTTTCCGGAAGACCTTTTATCTGTCTTGCAATGTTCATTTTATGCTTGATCGAATTATGGAGTTGTCTCATAGACAGTCTGGTTTTTAAGGCAAGAAACAAAGCGAAAAAAATCGGATATAATCTTTTAGAGTTTATTCCTGTATTTTTGACCGGAATGTATTGTTTTAAAAGAATAGACACATCTGATTCAAGCTTCTTTTACAAAGGTCCTGAATGGGTGCATGTTCTGATACTTGCTGCATTTGCCGTCATGTCGATCATAAATGCGATACGTACCTTAAAGAAATGGCAGTTCCATGATTATGTGCCGGATATGCAGAATATCAGAAATGTCGCTAACAGATAGGAGAACGATATGAATATAAATGTACAGACCAAAAGCGGTCTTCCGATATATGAACAGATAGAACGGCAGATTAAGGATATGATAGTGTCGGGAGGCTTAAAAGAAGGCGAGATGCTGCCATCTATAAGGACGTTGGCAGCCGATTCCAAGATCAGTGTCATAACCGTAAAAAAAGCATATGAGGACCTGGAGCAGGAAGGCATGATCTACTCTGTCCCGGGAAAGGGCTTTTATGTAGATAATCCTGATCTGCAATATATGAAAGAGAAGCAGACCGTAGGACTTGAGGAAAAACTCGGAGAATGGGTAAAAACTGCAAAAGCCTCAGGTATGACAAAAACCGAAGCTGTCGATATGCTGGAAATACTTTGGGATTAAGAAAGAGGTCGCAAAATGTTAAAATCATTCAAACTGAACTACCATTATGGCATTACACAGCCCAAAGAAGACGGCTTTGCCATAAGAGATGTATTCATAAACGCTGAACCAGGCTATATAACCTGTCTCTTAGGGAAAAATGCGGCAGGAAAAACCACTTTGCTTTCGCTGCTCTATGGTATGCTGAGACCAAAGTCCGGCAACGTGAACTGGGAAGGGAAACAGGTGAATGACAAGACGTTGGCTGCATACCACAGAGATGTAGCATATTTTGGGGAAACATGGTGTTCGATGGGCCTGACGGTAAATAAAAATGTGGAGATGCTCTCCATCCTTTATCCTAACTTTGACAGAGCAACCTTTGACAGTCTTATAACCATGGCACAGGCAGAAAGTACTCTTGATAAACGTTATATAGATCTTTCTACAGGTGAAAAGGCAAAGGTGGAGATAGCATTCCTGCTTGCCAGAAAACCTAAACTGATAATACTTGATGAGCCCCTGGCCAATATCGATCCGGTATTTAAGATGGACATACTTGAGCTGTTACAAAAGGGCGTGGCTGATAACGGGACAGGTGTGCTTATAAGCACCCATTTGATCGATGAGATATCCGATATGGTAGATTACATATATGTGCTTGACAACGGAAGGATCACAAAGCACGGTACCAGATTTGAGCTTCTGGGTGACGGAGACGGTAACCTAAGAGAAGTATTAAGTTAGTTATCAAATGCTGCTTTAAAGAGGATATATAAAATGAGTGAAAGAACTATAATGAAAAACTTCCTGCAATATATGCGGAAAGAACACAGATATAATATTAAATGGCCGATATTCTGGGTATGTGGCATATTGATATTCCTTCTTAACAACAGACAGCCTACATACGTGAATGATAAGGAGGCTGCGGATCTACATATCGCAGTATCCGGGATACTTCTGGCGATTGCTTCTGTCTTGTTTTTCAGGAAGTATACGGAGCTGGTCCCTACCACGCGAGAAAAGATAAAGAAAAACGGACAGCGCCCCGCGGATATACTTATACATACTAATCTTTCGGAGATAGTCAGAACCCATGCATTTGACGTGAAAACGTATTTTTGTCTGCTTATTGAAAGATTTATGATAGTACAGGGTGTTTCGATAGCACTGATAATGCTGATGGCAGCTTTTAAAGTTATAGTCATGAGCAGTGCACTTGTATATTCCGGCATGATACTCATTATCCCGCTCGTGATATGGAACTGGGAAACGGTACTCATGGATGCAGCCAGAACACATAAAAAAGGTGCTGCATATACCGCATTTATGTCAATATACTATTTTATCGAATCGATAATTGCCGTTTGTGTTCTTGCGTATGCCTTTGTAACTGTGGTGCTGCTTATCTCAGGATTGGTGCAGTCGAAAATGTTACTGGGAGATATAGATGCACAAGTGATAGCAAAAGTTGGTACAGATGATTGGATCACGGTACTGCTCATTATACTTGCGCTCGTTTTGGCGGTTTTCTTTGCAGACGTCAACCAGTTAATAATACATATCCGTTGGACAAAGATAATGAAGTCCGTAGTAACAGGTATTGTACTTACCATAGTTATCCTGTTCGTGCTTCAGGGGATAGGCTGTAAAAAAGATCATATCGTTTTATGGGAAAACAGTATTTCGGTAAAACAAGTCGGATTTGAAAAGACATACAGTTTTGATGAGATAAAAGCTTACAGTGTTTATTATAAAGATACGGATATAAAGATGAAAGTCACTTTCTCCGATGGCAGGTCTGAGGATATATTTTATTCTTCATCCACATATACTGACGGGTGGGAAGAGCGATATTACAGCGACTATCAATATGCAGCGGAGCTTGTGGATATGCTCCTCCAAAAAGGTGTCCCCGGTACGGTGGAGGAATCCGCCGTAAAGGCATTGGAATATGCACATACTGAAAAAGACACAGCATATCTGAGACATATGATCGATGTATTGGAAAAAAATAAAAAAAATAGTTGACAAATAAAAAATATATGATTATAATCGTAAAAAATTGAACACGTTAAACCGTTGAAGCGGAAGAAAAAGTATTTTATCGCCAGGAAAGCAAAGCTTTTTCAGCGAGTCCGGGACAGTGTGAGCCGGGTGGTATGAGGAATGCGTGAGGGAAACCTCTTATATGGTCCGCTGAGGGCATGGGGAAAGAGCTAAGCTCGAGTATCCGTGACGTAAGGCATACGTAAGTTGCCGGAGATATGTTGGTATCTTGCAAGAGCACGGGTCATACCGTGAATCAAGGTGGCACCGCGGATAAAGTATATTATTCGTCCTTGACAGAAGAATATTCTGTCAAGGACTTTTTTATTGCAAGAGAAGACCTGATGTAAATCAAGGAGGCAAAACATGAGCGAGATTTTAGAAAACGCAGTTAAAGGCAGATTCGGTGAGTTCGGAGGACAGTACATCCCCGAAACACTTATGAACGAGATCCATAAGCTTGAAGCGGCTTATGAGCATTACAAGAATGATCCGGAGTTTGTAGCGGAGCTTGATAAACTAAACAGGGAATATGCAGGCCGTCCTTCACTTCTCTACTACGCATCAAAGATGACGAGGGATCTGGGTGGAGCAAAGATCTACTTAAAGCGTGAGGATCTTAACCACACCGGTTCCCATAAGATAAACAACGTACTTGGTCAGGTCTTACTTGCCAAGAAGATGGGAAAGACCAGAGTCATAGCCGAGACAGGTGCAGGTCAGCACGGAGTGGCTACAGCCACTGCGGCAGCACTTATGGATATGGAATGTGAGATATTCATGGGTGAGGAGGACACCATAAGACAGTCCCTTAATGTATACCGTATGGAGCTGCTCGGTGCAAAGGTACATGCGGTAAAGACCGGTACAAAGGTCTTAAAGGATGCCGTAAACGAGGCAATGCGTGAGTGGACTTCCAGAGTAGATGATACACTTTACGTACTCGGTTCTGTTATGGGACCTCATCCGTTCCCTACCATAGTTAGAGACTTCCAGTCTGTAATAAGTAAGGAAAGCAGGGCACAGATACTTGAAGCTGAAGGCAAGCTTCCCGATGTGGTAATAGCCTGTGTAGGCGGAGGAAGCAATGCGATCGGTTCCTTCTACGAATACATAAAGGACGAAGAAGTTAAGCTTATAGGCTGTGAGGCAGCAGGACTCGGAGTTGACAATCCCAAGAACGCAGCTACGATGGCAAACGGTTCCATGGGTATCTTCCACGGCATGAAATCACTTTTCTGCCAGGATGAATACGGACAGATAGCTCCGGTATATTCCATCTCAGCAGGACTTGATTACCCGGGTATCGGACCGGAGCATGCATACCTCGCATCTATCGGAAGAGCACAGTACGTACCGATCACGGATGAGGAAGCAGTAAGAGCTTTTGAGTACCTGTCAAAGACAGAAGGTATCATCCCCGCTATCGAGAGCAGCCACGCAGTAGCACACGTAATGAAGATAGCACCTAACATGCCAAAGGACAGCATCATAGTATGTACCATATCCGGCCGAGGCGACAAGGATGTGGCAGCTATAGCAAGATACCGTGGCGTCGAGATATACGAGTGATACATAACAAACAAACTCCACTGCTACGCAGCGGAGCCGTAAGATAATGATATTATAAGGAGTAGTGATTAATAAATGAGCAGGATAGGAAACGCATTTAACAATAAAAAAGCATTCATAGCCTTTCTTACAGCAGGGGATCCGGATTACGAGACAAGCCTTGCAAATTTCAAGGCAGTGATCGAGGCAGGCGCAGATCTGATAGAGGTAGGCATTCCTTTTTCGGACCCGATAGCTGAAGGCCCTGTTATCCAGGAGGCCGATATAAGGGCACTCTCATCCGGTATGACTACGGATAAGGTATTTCAACTGGTAAAGGATTTAAGAAAAGATTATGACCTTCCGATCGTGTTTATGACATATGCAAACCCTGTATATCATTACGGTGCTGACAAATTCTTCAAGAACGCATCGGAAGCAGGTGCAGACGGTATCATCATTCCTGATTGTCCGTTTGAAGAGCGCGGTGAATTTGAGGACAGCGCAGCAAAATACGGTATGGACTTCATATCAATGATAGCCCCCACCAGTGAGGACAGGATAAAAACTATTGCTGCTCAGGCAAAAGGTTTCATATATGTAGTTTCTTCACTTGGCGTTACAGGTGTCAGAAGTTCGATAACCACAGACCTTGATTCTATAATAAAGCTTATAAAGGAAGCTACCGATACACCCGCAGCCATAGGCTTTGGTATCAGTACTCCCGAGCAGGCTGCAACAATGTCGAAAAAAGCCGACGGTGTGATCGTAGGCTCCGCCATGGTAAGGATCGTGGCACAGTACGGTAAGGAAGCTCCTGCAAAGCTTTCCGAATACGTAAAATCAATTAAAAACGCAGTGTGACAAGAGAACCGTCCCCTTGTCACACCGGTAGAAAGGAACAAACATGAAAATAGAACCCGGTACAGTAAAAATGAGGGAGCTTGCAGAAAAAGGCGAATACAGGATCATGCCTGTAAGTGCCGAGCTCTTATCTGATTTTATAACACCCATCGAGGTGCTTAGAAAGCTTAAGAACGTATCAAAGCATTGCTACATGCTTGAATCAGCAGGCTCAGATATGAAATGGGGCAGATACACATTCCTCGGCTTTGATCCCAAACTTTGCATCACCTGTATAGACGGTGAACTTAAAGCGGGAGATGTTAAGATAAAGACCGATAATCCTTCGGACTATATCAGACAGATATTAGCAGAATACAAGAGTGTACGCTTTGATAATCTGCCTCCTTTTACAGGCGGACTCGTTGGGTATTTCGCATTTGACTACTTAGGCTACAGCGAGCCTGAAGCAAAGAGAAATCCTGAGGATACGGAAGGCTTTAACGATGTTGACCTGATGCTGTTTGATAAGGTCATAGCCTTTGACAATGTCTGCCAGAAGATAATCCTTATCGTTAACATGAAGCTTGACGAAGGTATGACCGGGTACAATAAAGCGGCTATGGAGATCAAGCACTTAGCCGATCTTATCAAAAATGGAGAAAAGAAGCAGGAAAAGCCCGGAAAACTTATGGGTAGCGTAACACCTCTTTTTGAAAAGCAGGAATTCTGCGATATGGTTAAGAAGGCTAAGAAATACATCTATGAGGGTGACATATTCCAGATAGTGCTTTCCAACAGGCTGAGTGCTCCTTTTGAGGGCAGTCTGCTTAATACATACAGGATGCTTAGAACAGTCAATCCTTCACCTTATATGTTCTACTTCTCAGGTACCGATATCGAGGTGGCCGGTGCTTCACCCGAGACCTTGGTAAAGCTGGAAGACGGTGTGCTTCACACATTCCCTCTGGCAGGTACCAGACCCCGCGGCAAGACAGAGGAAGAGGATAAGAGACTTGAAGCCGAGCTTCTTAAGGATGAAAAGGAACTTGCTGAGCACAATATGCTTGTGGACTTAGGCAGAAACGACTTAGGAAAGATCAGTAAGTTCGGTACAGTAAGTGTGGAAAAGCTCCACAGTATAGAGCGTTTTTCACATGTAATGCATATCGGCTCAACAGTCAGAGGCGAGATAAGGGATGACAAGGATGCGTTAGATGCCATAGAGGCAGTGCTTCCTGCAGGTACACTTTCGGGTGCTCCCAAGATCAGAGCCTGCCAGCTTATAGGAGAGCTTGAGAACAACAAACGCGGTATCTATGGCGGTGCCATCGGATATATAGATTTTACCGGCAATATGGATACATGTATCGCCATCAGGATCGCATACAAGAAAAACGGCAAGGTATTCGTCAGATCCGGTGCAGGTATCGTGGCTGATTCCAATCCTGAAAAAGAATTTGAAGAGTGCATGAACAAGGCCAGGGCATCACTTACTGCTCTTACCTTGGCTGAGGGGGTAGAAGAATGATACTCTTGATCGATAATTATGACAGCTTTTCCTATAATCTTTACCAGTACTTAGGAGAGCTTACCCAGGATATAAAGGTTATAAGAAATGACGAGAAAACAGTAGAAGAGATAAGAGAGATGCATCCCAGTCACATCGTTATCTCACCCGGCCCGGGCAGGCCTGAAAACGCAGGTGTGATCGTGGATGTGGTAAAGGAGCTCGGAAAGGACATTCCGATACTCGGTGTATGTCTCGGACATCAGGCAATATGCCTCGCGTTTGACGCGGTTGTTTCTTACGCATCAAAGCTTATGCACGGAAAACAGTCCGTAGCACATCTTGACAGGACCGCTCCCATATTTATGGATTGCAGCGAAAACACACCTGTAGCAAGATATCATTCCTTAGCGGTAAAGAAGGAGACTCTGCCAGATGAATTAAAGGTAATAGCGGAAACAGAAGACGGCGAAGTAATGGGCGTAATGCATAAGAAATACCCCATATACGGAGTTCAGTTCCATCCGGAATCCATAATGACACCCGAAGGAAAAAGGATGTTAAAAAATTTCTTAGAAGACTAAACACCGGATATTAAGGCTTCCCCTCAGGGGAAGCTGTCAGCGAAGCTGACTGATGAGGTGTAATAATAAAAAGATTACATGCAGAAAGGATGAGTACCACTATGATAAAAGAAGCCATCGTAAAGATTGTTAATAAAGAAGATTTAACTTACAAAGAAGCATATGATGTAATGAATGAGATCATGAGCGGTGAGACCACTCCCACTCAGAATGCTGCATTCCTCGCAGCACTTTCCACCAAGAGTGCCAGAGCTGAGACTACCGATGAGATAGCAGGCTGTGCAGCAGCTATGCGTGATCATGCCACAAAGGTTGACACCGGTATGGATGTACTTGAGATCGTAGGTACCGGCGGAGACAACGCGGGCAGTTTCAATATCTCCACTACCACAGCCATCATTACAGCATCTGCAGGCATCAAGGTAGCTAAACACGGAAACCGTGCGGCATCATCACTCTGTGGTACAGCAGATTGTCTTGAGGCATTGGGCGTAAATATTGACCAGAGCCCCGAGAAATGTATCGAGATGCTTAAGGAAGCAGGCATGTGCTTCTTCTTTGCACAGAAATATCATACATCCATGAAATATGTAGGTGCCATCAGACGTGAGCTTGGATTCAGGACCGTGTTCAATATCTTAGGACCTCTTACCAATCCAGCTTCCCCTGCCATGCAGCTGCTCGGAGTATACGACGGATATCTGGTAGAGCCCTTGGCACAGGTACTTGTTAACCTTGGTATCAAGCGTGGTATGGTAGTATACGGAACAGATAAGCTTGATGAGATATCACTTTCCGCACCCACTAAGATCTGTGAGATCAAGGACGGATGGTTTAAGTCATTTACCATTACTCCCGAGGATTTCGGCTTTGAGAGATGCAGTAAGGATGACCTTAAGGGCGGCACACCTGCAGAGAATGCACAGATCACTCTTGATATCCTTAACGGCGTAAAGGGGCACAAGAGAAATGCGGTACTGCTCAACGCCGGTGCAGCACTTTATATCGGCGGCAAGGCTGACAGCTTCAAGGCCGGCATCGAACTTGCAAAAGAACTCATCGACTCCGGTAAAGCAAAGCAGACCTTAGAGAAAATGATTGAGGTCAGCAACAGGTAAAAATATGAATATATTAGAAGAAATAGCATCATACGCTAAGTTAAGAGTAGCGGAAGCAAAGAAGCAGATAAGCCTTGAGGAAATGGCAGAAAAAGCTTTATCCATGCCAAAAGGTGATTTCGCGTTTGAAAAAGCACTTTCAAAGCCGAGTCTTTCCTTTATATGCGAATGCAAAAAAGCATCCCCTTCAAAGGGTATCATCGCGGAAGATTTCCCGTACCTTGATATCGCCAAGGAGTACGAGGCAGCAGGTGCGGATGCCATCTCTGTGCTTACCGAACCCAAGTGGTTCCTCGGGAAAAACGAGTACTTAAAAGAGATATCAATAGAAGTAGATATCCCGATCATAAGAAAAGACTTTATGGTAGATGAATACATGATCTATGAGGCTAAGGTACTTGGTGCTTCTGCAGTGCTTTTGATAGTATCCATCCTTAGCGAAGAGCAGATCAAAAAGTACATAGGTATCTGTGATGAGTTAGGTATTTCCGCTCTTGTCGAGTGCCATGATGCAGCCGAGATAGAGACAGCCGTATCCTGCGGTGCCCGGATAATCGGTGTCAATAACCGTAACTTAAAAGACTTCAGTGTCGACATAGAACTCTCTAAACGCCTTCGTGATACTGTACCTGACGGCATTACCTTTGTATCCGAGAGCGGAGTAAAAGGTCCTGAGGATATTAAGCTTGTAAAAGCTACAGGAGCTAATGCGGTACTGATCGGTGAAGCTTTGATGCGGGCTAACGACAAAAAGGAAATGCTCACCCGTTTTAAGGAGATATATGACGAAAATTAAACTGTGCGGATTAAGAAGAGCGGAGGATATAGAAGCCGCCAATCTCCTTAAACCCGATTATATAGGATTTGTCTTTTATAAAAAAAGCAAAAGATATATTTCTTTTGAACAAGCAAGAATATTGAAAAGTATGCTGAAAGTAAAAGCGGTTGGCGTGTTTGTGGACGAAAACCCGAAAGTGGTGGCGGACCTTTTGGAAAAAGGCATTATCGATCTGGCTCAGCTGCACGGAAGTGAGGATGAGGCTTATATAAGAGACTTACGAAAGCTGACCGATAAGCCCCTGATAAAAGCTTTTCAGATAAAAACTGCAGAAGATCTTAAAAAAGCAGAGGCTTCAAGTGCCGATATGATCCTGCTCGATGCCGGCACCGGGGACGGAGTAAGCTTTGACTGGAATATGCTTAAAAGCTTTAATCGACCTTACTTTTTAGCAGGCGGGATGAGCCCCGAAAATGTCAGGCCGGCGATAGAAAAGTTTCATCCGTACGGTGTGGATGTGAGCTCCGGTATAGAAACGGACGGGGTAAAGGATGTAGAAAAAATGAGAGCGTTTATGACTAATGCCCGTTTTGACGGATAATGTATTATCTTGTTTTTCTATTCTGACACATTGTATTTTATAAAGATATATAGTAAAATAAGTCCGAAGTAAATTTGGGCTTATTTTGTTTTAGGAGGTAATTATGGAGAAGAGGTTTATTGAGAATCTGGGTGTCAGCACATCCTTACTTGGTTTCGGCTGTATGAGACTGCCTCAGAAGGATGGCAAGATCGATGAGGTTTACGCTGAGAAGTGTATAGACAAAGCTTATGCGGCAGGCGTAAATTATTTTGATACCGCATTCCCTTATCATAACGGGGACAGCGAGCCTTTCGTAGGAAGAGTACTTGACAAATATCCGAGAGACAGCTATTTCCTTGCTACCAAGCTTCCCTGCTGGAATGTAAAGACCCTGGATGATGCAAAGAGTATATTCCAGAATCAGCTTGACAGACTGCATAAGACATATGTGGATTTCTTCCTTCTTCATGCACTTGATATCAATCGTTTCCATCAGATGAGGGATCTCGGTGTTATCGAGTACTTAAAGGAAGAACAGGAAAAAGGAAGGATCAGGTTCCTTGGCTTCTCATTCCATGACGGTTTCGATTCGTTTAAGGAGATCATAGAATACAGGAAATGGGATTTCTGCCAGATCCAGTTTAACTATATGGATACTGAAGAGCAGGCTGGGCTTAAGGGCGTTCAGCTTGCAGAAAGCCTCGGTGTACCGCTTGTTATCATGGAGCCGATAAAGGGAGGATCTTTGGCAAATCTTCCCGAGGATGTTACCACAGAGTTTAAGCGTCTTGCTCCCGATGCATCTACTGCATCATGGGCACTTCGTTTTGTAGGTTCATTTGACAATATCAAGGTAATCTTAAGCGGTATGTCTGATGAAGCTCAGGTGGACGACAACCTTAAGACATTCAATAACTTTAAGAAATTAAGTCCCGAAGAGATGAAGGCAGTTACAGATACAGCGGATGCATTGAGACGCCGCGTATTTAACGGATGTACAGGATGCCGTTACTGTATGCCTTGTCCCAACGGTGTGGATATTCCCAGAAACTTCCGTATATGGAATACCTATGGTATGTATCAGAATGCAGGCCATACCAAGTGGGAGTGGAGCATGGTACAGGATGACCAGAAGGCCAAGAATTGTGTACAGTGCGGTATGTGCGAGACAGCATGTCCTCAGCACTTAAATATCAGGGATAACCTTGCAAGCTTACAGGATATGCTTGATGCATTAAAATAAGACAACGAAAGAAGTACGATAGATGGAAGCCGTCAGAAAAAACAGAAAGAAGAATCTGCTGATAATAACCATATTGATCGCGATAGTTTGTATATTGGCGTTGGTATGTCTTTTTACAGGCTCTTCGGATATGTCTTTTTCTGACGGCTTAAACGCCCTTTTTGGGGAAGGAAAGTCCGCGCATATAAGGATCATAAGAAACATCCGTATACCGCGAGTCTTGGCGGCCATCATAGCCGGTGCGGGACTTTCGATATCGGGACTTATCATGCAGACCGATCTGGAAAATCCTATGGCTTCACCTTCCACACTCGGTGTATCAAATGCTGCGGTGTTTGGAGCCAATCTTTCGATCATAGCTTTTGCGGGCGGATTCCTTTCGACCGGCAGCAGGACGGAAAACTACTTAACGGGTGTTAATCCGTATTCCACATCGCTTATCGCATTTTTATTTTCCACCCTTTCCATTCTTTTGATACTCGGCCTTTGCAGGCTGAAGTCCTTCAGTCCCGGTGTAGTGGTGCTGTCCGGTATAGCCATAGGCTCCGTATGGACGGCTGCGACCACGTTGCTCCAGTTCTATGCTACAGATACCGGCCTGTCCGCTGCAGTCATATGGAATTTCGGAGACCTCGGCAGAGCGACATATAAGACTGATATCATCATGGCTTCGGTAGTCGGAGCGGGACTTATATTGTTTATAGTTTTAAGCTGGAGATTTAATGCTCTTTTGAGCGGGGATTCCTCCGCCAAGAGTATAGGTGTAAACGTATCCGGACTGCGTTTTATAAGCATGCTTATGGCATCGCTTATTACGGCGGTATGTGTATCATTTCTGGGCATCATCGGTTTTGTCGGGATCATTTGCCCGCATGTATCTAAAAAACTGCTTGGAAAAGACCACAGAGTATCGATACCGGCCTCTGCACTTTTGGGAAGTATCCTTCTTTTGATAGCCGATACGATATCAAGAAGCATGGGCAACGGCTCGGCCATACCGGTAGGAGCGATAACCTCCATGCTCGGAGCTCCCTTCTTCCTTGCTGTGATATTCTTCAGAAAGGGGGACAGAGGCTGATGTTACGTATAACTGATCTTACTTTCAGATATACACGGAAATCTCCCGTAGTACTCGATAATATAAGTCTTTCTTTAAAAGACGGAGAGATAGGTGTACTTCTCGGGAAAAACGGTTCGGGAAAAACGACGCTTTTTAAAACTGTTCTGGGATTTGAAAAACCGGAAGCCGGTCAAATAGATTTTAACGGAAAAGATCTGTTAAAGATGAACCGCAGGGAGAGAGCGGAACAGATAGCATATGTCCCTCAGGATATACAGTTCGGTGACCTTACGGTATTTGATACCGTGCTTTTGGGACGACTTCCGTATTTTGGTCTTAAGGCCTCAAAAGAGGACGAGGAGATCGCACTTAAGACTTTAAAAGAAATGGGACTTGAGGAACTTGCCATGCGAAATACCGCAGAGCTTTCCGGCGGTGAAAGACAGAAGGTAGCTATAGCAAGAGCCCTTGCACAGGAACCGAAGCTTTTGGTATTTGACGAGCCTACGGGTAATCTTGATATCGCAAACGAACAGCTCATTTTAAAGGAGATATTGCGGGGAACGAAGGAAAAGGGAATAGGAGTCCTTACTTCGCTGCATGATCTGAACGAGGCCCTAAGTATAGGAGATGTATTTTTCTTCATAAAAGACGGAAAGATACGATACTATGGTGACAGCTCCATTGTGACGGAGCTGGTTATAAAGGATACTTTTGATGCTGATGTGAGCATTATTGAGTATAAAGGTAAAAAATTAATTGTTAATGGAGGACTATGATGAAACTGAAGAAAATCGCTGCACTTTTTTTGGCTGCAGTACTGGTACTGAGCTTATGTGCATGCTCGGGCAATAAGGAGGAGAATACTCCGGGCACAGATACAACAGTAACAGAAGCACCTATTTCTGAAGTAACGGAGAAACCCACAGAGGCTGTAACAGATACACCCACCGAAGCTGTAACGGAAGCTCCCACCGAGGCGCCTACCGAGGCACCCGCTCCCAAGGAAGTGGTAGTAACCGACATGATCGGAAGAGAGGTTACGGTTATCCCCGGTTCATACAAGCGTGTAGTATGTATCGGTGCCGGTGCACTCAGAATGTACTGCTATATAGGAGATGTAGCTTTACTTTGCGGAGTTGAGGATATCGATAACGAAAGCTTAGCCGACAGACCTAAGATGTTTGATGCTGCTCCCCGTCCTTATGTATTGGCATTTGGTGATGTATTCAGCACACTTCCCTCATGCGGAGTGGGCGGACCCAACGCTCAGGCAGCAGAAGCAGAGAAGATCCTTTCCTGTAACCCCGATATAGTTATCTCTGAGTACGAGGATGTAGAGAAGGAAGATGCACTTGCCGAGCAGCTCGGAGTACCTGTTATTACCATGAAAGCCGGCTACGGCGGAGTATTCGATTCTGCTTTTAAGGGCTCTATGGAGCTTCTTGGTACCATATTTGGGGAAGAAGAAAAAGCTGCAGCTCTGGTAAGCTTTATCGAAGCTGAAAAGGCAGAAATAACCGCAAGAACATCAGGCATCGCAGAGGAAGATAAGGCTTCCGTATATGTATGCGGTCTTGGTAACTGGGGTACCACCAACCATCTTATGACAGCCCAGAATTATAATGTATTTAATATCGCTAATGTTAAAAATGTTGTGAATGATCTTGCAAAAGACGGTATACAGGCCATAGAAGAAGAAAAGTTTATAGCACTCGGCGACAGCATGGATATAATGATAATCGATGCAGCCGCAGTAAAGAATATCAAGCCTCTGTATCAGGAGACTCCCGATATGTTTGATGAGTGTAGGGCCTGGAAGAACGGTGAAGTATATCTCGAGATGCCTTACAATGCATATTATACCAATTTTGAAACAGCTCTGATCAATACCTGGTTTATCGCAAAGACCGTATATCCCGATGCATTCTCGGATATAGATATCACAGCCAAGACCAATGAGATCACAAAGGCATTTTTGGGAAAAGAGCTCGCAGATGCGATGTTCTCTAAGCCTGCAAGCTTTGGCGGATACGGAAAGATCGACACCGAAAATTTTTTTAAATGATTTTTCGATTTTTCTTGACAATCATTTTTTGAAAGAGTAAAATATTTTTTCAGTGAAGCAAAGGTGTTTCGTTCCTTGAGGGACGAGACACCTTTTTTTGTGTAGAAACCGCTTCATTACACACTGTTTTAAAGCATTCGACATACGAAAGGAGCTCATATGACAAAATACATTTTCGTGACAGGCGGTGTAGTATCGGGACTTGGAAAAGGTATCACTGCAGCCTCCTTGGGACGACTTCTTAAGGCAAGAGGATTAAAGGTGGCAGCTCAGAAGCTTGACCCGTATATAAATGTCGATCCGGGTACCATGAGCCCTTACCAGCATGGCGAAGTATATGTTACCGAGGACGGCGCCGAGACGGACCTTGACTTGGGACATTATGAGCGTTTTATAGATGAGGACTTAAATAAATATTCGAACCTTACCACCGGTAAGGTATACTGGAATGTATTAAATAAGGAAAGAGCCGGTGAATATCTCGGAAAGACCGTACAGGTCATCCCTCATATTACCAATGAGATAAAGGAATTCGTATACAGAGTGGGTAAAAAGACCAATGCAGATGTGGTCATTACCGAGATCGGCGGTACCATCGGTGATATCGAATCCCAGCCATTTATCGAGGCAGTACGTCAGATATCTTTGGAGGTCGGAAGAGAGAACAGCTTATTTATCCATGTAACACTTGTTCCCTTCTTACATGCTTCCGAAGAGCATAAATCAAAACCCACCCAGCACTCAGTTAAAGAGCTGCAGGGAATGGGTATCAATCCTAATATCATAGTACTCCGGAGCGATGAGCCGTTAGAGGACGATATCTTCAGGAAAATAGCGCTTTTCTGTAATGTTAAAGAGGACTGTGTAATAGAAAATGTTACACTTCCCTGCCTGTATGAGGCACCTCTTATGCTTGAAAGGTCTCATTTCTCAGGTGTTGTATGCCGTGAGCTGGGACTCGATGTACCCGAGCCTGATCTGGCCGAATGGACTGACATGGTAGAGACCATTAAGTCCAGGACCTTAAGTGTAAATATAGGCTTGGTCGGAAAATATGTGGCATTACATGATGCATATCTGTCGGTAGCGGAAGCACTCCGACATGCAGGCTTCTATCACAATGCACATATTGAGATCATATGGATAGATTCTGAGGAGATCACCCGTGAGAACGTGGCTGAAAAACTGTACGGACTTGACGGCATCATACTTCCCGGCGGATTCGGAAACCGCGGTATTGAAGGTATGATCGAGGCGGAGAGATACGCAAGAGAGAATAATATACCATACTTCGGTATCTGCTTAGGTATGCAGATCATGGTCATAGAATACGCCAGAAATGTTGTGGGTATCGCAGATGCAAATTCGGGTGAGTTTGATGAAAACTGCAAAAATAAAGTCATCGATTTCATGCCCGGTCAGAACAATGAGATCAACAAGGGCGGTACACTCCGACTTGGTGCTTACCCTTGCTGCATACAGCCCGGCACAAAGATGGAAGAGTGCTATGAGAGCCTGAACATCAGCGAACGTCACAGACATCGTTACGAAGTAAACAACGATTACAGAAATAGATTAACAGAAGCAGGCTTAGTTTTAAGCGGCCTTTCACCTGATGGCAACCTTGTAGAGACTGCGGAGATCCCCGGCAGGAGTTTCCATGTCGGAGTTCAGTACCATCCTGAGTTTAAGAGCCGTCCCAATAAAGCGCATCCTTTGTTTAAAGGTTTTATCGAAGCAGCATTAAAGCAGAAGCTTAAACTATAATAGAGGCATAACATGAGCATACATGAGGAATGCGGAGTATTCGGAATATATTCCGATAAAGAAACGGATGTGGCAGGGCTTTCTTACTACGGCCTGTATGCACTTCAGCACAGAGGTCAGGAAAGCTGTGGAATAGTGGTAAACAAGGACGGACTGTTTTACTCGCATAAGGATTTGGGACTTGTAAGTGAGGTTTTCTCGGAGACAGTCTTAGAGGGGATGCCCCAGGGTACCATGGCGGTGGCACACGTACGATACGGTACGACAGGAGCTACCAACAGGTCGAACACCCAGCCTATAGAAGTCAATCACCAAAAGGGTAAGATGGCACTGGCACATAACGGCAACCTTTCAAATGCATATAAGCTCAGATCCGAGCTTGAGATGCAGGGCGCCATTTTCCATACCACAAGCGATACGGAGACCATAGCTTACTATATCACAAGAGAACGGATCAGATCCGCTTCCATAGAAGAAGCAGTGGAAAAGGCCATGAAGTATTTTGAAGGTGCCTATTCACTTGTAATTATGTCGGCGCAGAAGCTTATATGCGCAAGGGATCCGCTTGGGTTTAGACCTTTATGTTACGGCAGGACCGCTGACGGAGTATACATAGTGGCATCCGAATCATGTGCATTAAGAGCAGTTGGTGCAAAGCTCATACGTGATGTTAATCCGGGTGAGATACTGGTTTTCCACGACGGACAGGTTAAGTCCCTGCAGACCAAGCATATCGAATCGTTAAACGACGATCCGGCTATGTCCAACATCCATGAAAAGTACAAAGAGAACAAAAAGCTCTGCGTATTCGAGTACATATATTTTGCACGTCCTGATTCGATCATAGACGGTGTTTCCGTACATGCTTCAAGAGTTAGGGCAGGAGAGATTTTAGCTGAGGAGCATCCTGCAGATGCCGACATAGTCATCGGTGCTCCCGATTCGGGACTAGATGCGGCGTTAGGATTCTCCGGACAGTCCGGGATACCCTACAGGATGGGATTTATCAAAAACAAATATATAGGTCGTACCTTCATATCTCCCACCAAGAAAACGAGAGTGGACGGAGTTAAGATAAAACTGGCAGTACTTGATGAAGTGGTAAGAGATAAAAGAGTGGTATTGGTGGATGACTCGATAGTTAGAGGCACCACGATGGGACGTGTGGTAAAGCTCCTAAGAGATGCCGGAGCAAAGGAAGTACACGTAAGGATATCTTCACCGCCATTCTTACATCCATGCTACTACGGCACTGATATTGATTCGGAGAAGAACCTGGTGGCATGCCACCATACTATTCCGGAGATATGTGAGATTATAGGTGCTGATTCGTTGGGATACTTTCCGGTAGAAAGACTCGGTGAGCTCACCGGCGGCAAGGGATACTGCGATGCCTGCTTTACCGGTGCTTATCCGACAGACATCCCCGACGATTCCGGAAAAGACAGATTTGAACAGCCTTTAAAGCAGGTAACAAAAGCTGTCGCAAACAGCGACTGATAATATATAAGTACCAGAAGGAAACGCATATGAATTACACCAGAAAGATAATCACGGAAACAGGAGATGAATATTTGGGCTACGGCTTCGGTTCAGGTGCGAACCGTGTCTGTGAGCTCGTATTCAATACTTCTATGGCAGGGTATCAGGAGATAGTTTCCGATCCTTCATATAAGTACCAGGCCATCGTCATGTCTTATCCTTTGATAGGTAATTACGGCATGGCAGAAGATGATTATGAATCGGATTTTTTAAGTGCAGGTGCATTGATCGTACATGAGTACAACGATCTTCCGAGCAATTTCCGAAGTGTGAACACATTGTCTGAGATGATGATCAGATATGATGTACCCGGCATCTACGGGATCGATACCCGTAAGCTGGTACGCTTTATCCGAAACTACGGAAGCTGTAAGGTACTGATCACCGATGCATCAACAAGCCGTGAGGAAGGACTTAAGATCTTAAATGAGACTTCTGTTCCTACAGATGCAGTAAGTAAGGTAAGCTGCAGCAATGCCTGGAAGTCAAAGATCGCTGTCAATCAGCCCTTGGGTTCAAAACCCGTGATAGTAAAAAAGAAACATATAGTTGCCATAGACTGCGGTATGAAGAAAAACATCGTAACATCTCTTAATGCTATGGGACTCGATGTTACCATAGTACCGTGGAATACGGATATAGAGGCGATAAAGAGACTGCATCCCGACGGGATATTCGTATCTAACGGACCGGGTAACCCCGAGGATGTACCCGAGACCATAGCTACGATAAAGAAGCTGATCGGTGAGTACCCGATATTCGGTATTTGCTTAGGACATCAGCTGATATCACTTGCATACGGTGCTAAGACTTATAAACTAAAGTTCGGTCATCGTGGCGGCAATCACCCGGTTAAAAACTTACTGACAGGAAAGATAGAGATCACATCCCAGAACCATTCCTACGCCGTAGATACAGAAAGTGTAAAGAATACACCGCTTGAAGTAACACATATAAACATCCTTGATAACACAGTAGAGGGTGTGAGATGTGTGAAGGACAAGGTAACGAGTGTTCAGTACCATCCTGAAAGCGCTCCCGGTCCCAGGGATGGCAGTTATCTGTTTGAAGAATTCCTAAAGCTCTTGTAAAAGGGAAAACTCCACTGCTACGCAGCGGAGCGTAGTGGAAAAATCCGATAACGTAAAATCAGTAGTAATTACAGTAATAATAAGAGGAAATCATCATGCCGAAAAGAACGGACATTAAAAAACTTCTTGTAATAGGCTCAGGACCTATAGTAATAGGTCAGGCAGCGGAATTTGACTACGCCGGTACCCAGGCGTGTCTGGCATTAAAGGAAGAGGGATATGAAGTAGTACTTTGCAACTCCAACCCTGCTACCATTATGACGGATACAGCCATAGCTGACAAAGTCTATATGGAACCGCTGACTCTTGAATATATAGCTAAGATCATCCGTTATGAAAGACCGGACGCCATACTTCCGGGACTTGGCGGACAGACCGGTCTGAACCTGGCCATGCAGCTTGAGAAAAAGGGTATCCTTGCCGAGTGCGGTACGGAACTTTTGGGAACAAAGAGCAGCAGTATAGAGATGGCTGAGGACAGGGAACTGTTTAAAGAATTATGTGAAAGACTTAATGAACCCGTGCTTCCGTCTGACATAGCACATTCGATAGAAGAAGGACTAAAGGTAGCTAAATCGATCGGCTTCCCTGTAGTCCTTCGTCCTGCGTTTACATTAGGCGGTACCGGAGGCGGATTTGCAGAGAATGAGAGCGAATTTGAAGAGATAATGAAGAACGCTCTTAAACTCTCACCGGTGCACCAGGTACTGATAGAAAAGAGCATAAAGGGCTTTAAGGAAATAGAGTATGAGGTAATGCGTGATTCAAATGACACCGCTATTACCATCTGTAACATGGAAAACCTTGATCCTGTCGGAATACATACAGGTGATTCCATCGTAGTATGTCCTTCGCAGACTCTGACCAATAAAGAATACCAGATGCTCCGTGATTCTGCACTTAAGATCATTAGAGCATTAGAGATAGAGGGCGGCTGCAACGTACAGTTTGCACTTGATCCCAATTCGTTTGATTATTACCTGATAGAGGTTAACCCCAGAGTATCACGTTCGTCGGCGCTTGCATCAAAAGCTTCGGGTTACCCGATCGCGAGAGTTTCCGCCAAGATCGGTATCGGTATGACTCTCGATGAGATCATGCTTGCCAATACACCGGCATCCTTTGAGCCGGCACTTGACTACATAGTTACCAAGATGCCTCGTTTCCCGTTTGATAAATTTGCGGATGCGAACAACACACTCGGTACCCAGATGAAGGCTACCGGCGAGGTCATGAGTATAGGGCGCTGCTTCGAGGAAAGCTTACTTAAGGCCATCCGTTCACTTGAGACCGGAGAATGCCATCTGTACTGCAAGAAGTTTGATGATTACTCCACCATAGAGCTTGGAAAATATATCCAGATAGGTACGGATGACAGGATATTCGCTATCGGTGAGTTACTCCGTAGAGGCTGTGAGACCGATACTATCCACGATATCACCAAGATCGACTGCTTCTTCCTAGATAAGCTTAAGAACATAATAGAGATCGAGAAGAAATTAAAGAGCCTTAAATATAATGCTTATAATCCCGGACTGGAGTTTGTAGACGAAAGTAAATCCGGCATACTGGCTAACGGCAATGCCGATGAATACGAAAGTGCCGATGCAGTAGAAACCGTTACAGAGCCTGCAGGAAGCACTAAGTCCGACGATATGGATGAGTGCCTGGAGATCTTAGAGACAGCCAAGAAGTTCGGATTCTCCGATAAAGAGATCGCCATCCTTACCGGTACCACCGAAAAAGTGATCAGAGACTTAAGAAAAGATTTCGGTATCGTACCTGTATACAAGATGATCGACAGCTGTGCATCCGAGTTTGAGAGCTACATCCCTTACTTCTATTCGACCTACGAGGATGAGAATGAATCAGTAGTATCGGATAAGGAAAAGATAATCGTGCTCGGTTCCGGTCCTATCCGTATCGGTCAGGGTGTTGAGTTTGACTACTCTACCGTACATGCGGTAAAGACCATCAAGGCTTCCGGATACGAGGCTATCATTATAAACAACAACCCCGAGACTGTATCAACAGATTATACCTGTTCTGACAAGCTGTATTTTGAACCGCTGTGCACAGAGGACGTAATGAACATCATAGACCTTGAAAAGCCTGTAGGAGTCATTGCCACACTCGGTGGACAGACAGCCATCAACCTGGCTGATTCCTTAAAGGAATATGACGTAAAGCTCATCGGTACCGATGATGATGCGATCGACCGTGCAGAGGACAGGGATCTGTTTGAAAAACTCTTGTATGAGCTCAATATCCCGAGACCTAAGGGAATGGCCGTAACCAACATAGAAGACGGTGTAAACGCAGCAAAAGAGATAGGTTTCCCCGTACTGGTACGTCCGAGCTTCGTACTCGGCGGCAGGGCTATGCAGATAGTAGCCAAGGAAGAAGCACTGCGTACATACCTTAAGACAGCAGTTGAGATAGATGTTGATAAGCCTGTATTGGTAGACAAATACATCCGCGGTAAGGAAGTAGAGGTAGATGCTGTATGTGACGGCAAGGACGTATTCGTACCTGGCATCATGGAACTTGTTGAAAGGACCGGTGTTCATTCGGGTGACTCCATCAGTGTATATCCTCCTTACAGTCTGTCACAAAAAGTTAAGGATACCATCCTTGATTACACGTATAAGCTTGGTATGGGCATAGGTATCATAGGCCTGTTCAATATCCAGTTTATAGTTGATCCCGAAGAAAACGTATACATAATAGAGGTTAATCCCCGTTCGTCAAGAACTGTTCCGTTCCTGTCGAAGGCTACGGGATATTCCTTAGCTGATATAGCTACAAGAGTCATACTTGGCAAGTCGCTTAAGGAACAGGGCTTTACCGAGATCTATCCTAAGGAAAAGGAAAGATACTACGTAAAGGTACCTGCATTCTCATTCTCGAAGCTTAACGGAATGGATGCTTACCTTTCACCTGAGATGAAGTCGACCGGTGAAGCTATCGGTTATGATAAGAAGCTGCACCGTGCCATGTATAAAGCTATGATAGCTTCAGGCATGAAGCTGCAGAACTACGGTACCATCGTGGTTACCCTGGCAGATGAGGATAAGGAGGAAGCACTGCCGTTAGTTAAGCGTTTCTACGACATGGGCTTCAATATCGAAGCTACCATCGGTACAGCGGTATTCCTTAAGGAGCACGGCATACGTACCAGACTTCGCCGCAAGCTGTCAGAGGGCAGTGAGGAGATACTCGATTCCTTACGCGCAGGCTATGTAAGCTATGTTATCTGTACCCGTGCGGTACTTTCCGGTATCCACTATGTGGACGGTGTTGCCATCAGAAAATGCGCATCCCTGAACGGCATCACAATGCTGACATCCCTTGATACCGTACGAGTACTCTTGGATGTACTCGAAGAGATCACAATGGGTATCTCGACTATTGATGCGGAGTAAGCCAATACAGAACGGCCTATATTATTTTGCTTAAACTGGAATGAGCCGAGGCGACCGTATTATCAACATAGGATAAAACCTTAAGCGAACATGCAGATATGCTTCGCTCACAGATGCTTCGTAACGAGGCAAAAATCGTTTATCCAAAACGATTTTTGAGCGTAGCACAAGTGAGTCCGGTATCAAGCGGACTCACGATTGCAAGCATCCGAAGTGAAGAAGAATATGGGAGCGTTTAGCATATCCATGTGAGCGGTGATGGTTTTAGACTATGATGGTAATATGGTTGCCCGGCGTATACAAGTATAGAGAAAAAGGAGAAAAGAAATGTCATTACCTAATAAACATTACGGAGAATTAAAAGATTCATATTTATTCTTTAACATCGCACAGAAGGTTAAGAAGTACCAGGCTGAGCATCCGGATAAAAAGATGTACAGGCTCGGTATCGGAGATGTTTCGCTTCCGCTGTGCGATGCCGTTATCAAGGCTCTTCATCAGGGCGTAGACGATCAGGCAAATAAGGACAGTTTCCATGGATATATGCCTGAGTGCGGAGCACCGTTCCTTAGAGAGAAGATAGCAGAGTACTATAATAAAAGAGGCATAGATATCACTTCTGACGAGGCATTTGTATCAAGCGGTGCAAGTGATGAGCTTGGCGATATCATTGATATGTTTGATAAGAATACAACAGTACTTATCATGGAGCCTGCTTATCCCGCATACGTAGATGCAAATGTTATGGCAGGAAAGAAGATATATCACTTACCTACAGGCAGTGATGAAGGCTTCCTTCCCACTCCCAAGTCAGCAGAGAAAGAAGGCATCAAGGCTGATATCATATATATCTGCTCACCGAACAACCCTACCGGTGCTGTATACACCAAGGAAGGCTTAAAAGAGTGGGTTGACTACGCAAATGCAAACGGTTCCGTTATCCTTTTTGATGCTGCATATGAGGCATTTATCGAGGATGATAAGCTTCCGAAGAGCATCTTTGAGATAGAAGGTGCCAGAATCTGTGCTATAGAGATATGTTCACTTTCCAAGACTGCAGGCTTTACCGGTACCAGACTCGGTTACACCATTATCCCCACAACCTTAGAGCGTGACGGTATGAATTTCAATGCTATGTGGGTCCGTAACCGTACTACCAAGACAAACGGTGTAAGCTACATTATACAGCGCGGCGGTGCAGCTGTATTCACCGATGAAGGACAGAAGCAGATACACGAGAATATCAATATTTATAAGAATAATGCCAAGACCATCATGCAGGCACTTGATGAAGCAGGTATCTGGTACTGCGGCGGCAAGAATGCCCCTTATGTATGGATGAAGTGTCCTGACGGTATGGGCAGTTGGGAGTTCTTTGATTATCTCTTAGAGAACATCCAGGTTATCGGTACACCCGGTGAGGGCTTCGGAAAATGCGGAGAGGGATACTTCCGTTTCTCATCCTTCGGCAGTCCCGAAGACACAAAGGAAGCAGCTGAGAGGATCAAGAATCTTTTAAAGAAATGATCGATTGAAGAGTTAATAAAATAATATGGATCTAAAAGCAGACAATGCTTCACGGCTTATACAGCTTTGAGGTAAGTCTGCTTTTTGTATGCTTAATTTTTCTTGACGTAACGAGGGCTTAGAATTATAATGTGATACGACTCCGCTGCTAGGCAGTGGAGTAGCTCAACTAAAGAAAGAATAAAACTAATGGATAATGATGTTAAAACTATAAAACCATCAAAAAGTGAATTCCGAAATGGCCTGAAAGACGGTATTCCCATAGCTCTCGGTTATTTTGCGGTAAGCTTCAGCCTTGGTATTTCCATGGTGGCTGCAGGTATCAGCTCTGTGGAAGGGGCTGTGATGAGTCTTACGAATCTTACCAGTGCCGGCGAGTTTGCAGGGATCCGTATCATAGCTGTTGGCGGAACTTTGCTCGAGATGATACTTACACAGTTTATAATCAATTTAAGATATTCGCTTATGAGCCTCTCGCTTACACAAAAGCTGGACGGGAGCGTTACATTCTGGAAAAAGCTGATCATCGCATTCGGAAATACGGATGAGATATTTGCGGTCGCCATGAGCCATCAAAAAAGCCTGACGCTTCCGTATATGGTAGGCCTGCAGAGCCTTCCGATAGTGGGCTGGACTTTAGGTACGTTTTTGGGAGCTGTAGCATCCAATCTCATGCCGGACCGTGTAGCAGTCGCCATGAATGTTATGCTCTACGGCATGTTTATAGCTATAGTGGTACCTGTAGCTAAGAAGTCAAGACCTGTACTTATAGTAGCAAGCATAGCGATATTTTTGAGCAGTCTGTTTTATTTTGTACCGTTCTTAAAGGAGATATCGGAAGGAATATCCATTATCATATGTACGGTGGCTGCAGCAAGCATAGGAGCGGTTCTTTTCCCCATAAAAGATACAGATGAAAAGACGGCCGGAGCGGAATCAGAACAGGATAAAACAAAAGAACAGGAAAGCAAATAAGGGAGTTATTCTTAAATGAACATTTATGTATATATA
The DNA here is from genome assembly GCA_017620375.1 of Lachnospiraceae bacterium. Classification (GTDB taxonomy): domain Bacteria; phylum Bacillota; class Clostridia; order Lachnospirales; family Lachnospiraceae; genus RUG11977. Next base: position 17,336 of record JAFZQN010000005.1, on the reverse strand, counting down.
CTCGTAATGGCGGTAGTGACTTATCTGATACGTATGTTGCCACTTACACTTATCAAAGGAAAGATCAATAACAGGTTTATAAGATCGTTCCTGTATTATGTGCCGTATGCATGTCTTATGGCTATGACATTCCCGGCTGTGTTCTTCAGCACTGCCTCGCTTTTGGCGTCTATAGCCGGAGTGGGAGTGGCTGTGATACTGGCACTTAAGGGAAAAGGACTTATGACGGTGGCCCTGGCTGCCAGCATCACGGTATTTCTTGTATCGTTTATACCCGTAACCTTATAAACAGGATGTTATATAATGTATTATCGCCTTTTTGACATAACATACAAAGAGTAGTATATTTTTAAAGTCGGAAGCAAAGGAGTTTCTACTAAGGTAGGGATACTTTGCTTTTCTTATAGCCCGCGAAGCACTGTTCGCGGTAAATTAAGGGAAAGGAAATCATTAATATGTGCGGAATTACCGGATACACAGGTGTTAACCAGGCAGGCCCCATACTTCTGGAAGGTCTTAAGAGACTCGAATACAGAGGTTATGATTCGGCCGGCATAGCTGTTCAGGGAGATAATGAGATAAAGATGCTTAAGGCTACCGGAAAGGTAAGCCATCTGGTGGATAAGTTTGAAGCAGAACCCGATTTTAAGGGCGTATGCGGTATAGGACATACCAGATGGGCGACTCACGGTATACCGAGCGATACAAATGCCCATCCTCATCTTTCAGCAGACGGAAAGTTTGCGGTAGTGCATAACGGTATTATAGAAAACTTCGCTGAGATAAGAGCTGAGCTTCAGAAATACGGTATAGAGTTTAAGAGTGAGACCGATACAGAAGTTATAGTACAGCTGTTGGCATATAATTATAAGGGCAACTTCAAAAAGGCTCTTATGAAGACCATCTCAAGACTTAACGGTTCGTATGCCATCGGTGTTATATCAGCCGAGCATCCCGGTACCATATTTGCGGCAAAGCTCTCAAGCCCGTTGCTGATCGGTGTGGGTATAGGTGAAAACTATTTTGCATCGGATATCACGGCATTAGTCAGCAACACCAAGGATGTCATCGATATGGATGACGGTGAGGTAGCCGAGATCACACCCGATGCGGTAAAGGTATACGATCACTCAGGTAACGAGATAAATAAAGAGATACGGCACATTAACTGGGATATAGCTTCTGCTGAAAAGAGCGGATACGAGCACTTCATGATGAAAGAGATCATGGAGCAGCCGCAGGCACTTAAAGCTACGATAGAGCCCAGGATCAGGGATGAAGAGATAGTATTCGAAGAACTCGACCTTGATATGAAGAAGTTTAACCGTGTACATATCACGGCGTGCGGTTCCGCATATCATGCAGGTTGTGTCGGAAGAGGCATCATAGAGTCATTATGCAGGATCCCTGTAGAAGCAGAGGTAGCAAGTGAGCTCAGATACCGTGATCCTATAATGGATGATAAGACTCTGGTCATAGTTATAAGCCAGTCGGGTGAGACAGCGGATACCATAGCAGCCATGAAAGAATGTAAGGAAAAGGGTGCTACGGTCTTAGCTATAGTAAATGTAGTCGGAAGCAGTATCGCAAAGCTTGCTGATTACTGCCTGTATACATGGGCAGGTCCCGAGATAGCGGTAGCCACAACAAAGGGATATACCACACAGGTTGCATTGCTTGCGATGTTTGCCGTATGGGCAGCAGGACAGCTTAAGACAATATCACACGGTGCATACGCTTCCATGGTGATAGATATCATGCGTTTGCCCGAGCGTGCACAGCGTGCACTTGATCTTAACTCCAGAGTAAAGAAGCTTGCGGAAAAGTACTACGATAACCAGTCACTGTTCTTTATCGGCAGGAACATGGATTACGCCGCAGCACTTGAAGGTTCATTGAAATTAAAAGAGATCTCGTATCTCCATTCAGAGGCATATGCCGCAGGAGAGCTTAAGCACGGAACGATAGCTCTTATCGAGCCCGGAAGACTGGTAGTGGCTCTTTGTTGTTACGAGAAGCTGTTTGAAAAGACAGTATCCAATATCCAGCAGGTTAAAGCCCGTGGAGCAAGGGTACTTGCAGTAGCACATGAAGGAAACAGGAGCATATTCCAGGAGGCAGATGACGTACTTCTGGTTCCTCAGACAGATCCGTTACTTGCACCGGTTATAGAGATAATCCCCATGCAGCTGTTTGCTTATTATGTAGCTAAGGAAAACGGCTGTGATATCGATAAGCCTAAGAACCTGGCTAAATCCGTTACTGTTGAATAAATAAAAAAATCCCGGGTAGATTGAATATTCAATGTACCCGGGTTATTTTTTTGGAGAAGATTATCAACCGATATTATTACTCAACATCCTGTAATGCGTCATAGCCTTCTTCACCGGTTCTGACCTTAACTACATTCTCTACATCGTATACAAAGATCTTACCATCGCCGATATGGCCGGTGTAAAGAACCTTCTTAGCAGTCTCAATAACTGTTCTGACAGGAACCTTGCTTACTACGATATCAACCTGTACCTTGGGAAGCAGGGTTGCTTCAACCTGTACTCCACGATAGTACTCAGGCTTGCCTTTCTGTAAGCCGCATCCTAATACGTGGGATACCGTCATACCTGTGATACCGACATTCATTAAGGCTGACTTCAGAGACTCGAAACGAGATTCCTTACATACGATCTCGATCTTTGTAAACTTATGGTCACCCTCTTCAAATGAAGGAACCTTCTTAACCTGAACTGCTTCAGCTACAGGTACGTCACCGTCTACAACTACGGGAGCGCCACCCTCTTCAATGTACTCAGGGCTCATAGCAAAGCCTGCGTAAGCTGAAGGAAGACCATGCTCTGTAGCATCCAGACCTGTCATTTCCTCTTCACGGGTAACTCTAAGACCGATAACTTTCTTTATAATTGTAAATGCGATAGTAATTGTTACTGCTGTCCAACATGCAACTGCTGCAAAACCTGTAAGCTGGATACCTAAAAGCTTAAATCCGCCGCCGTAGAAGAGACCTTCCATCATAACGCCGTCAGCATCAGCGATCGAATAACCGGGAGCTGAAGAAGTAGCAAACAGACCTACTGCGATAGTACCCCAGATACCGTTCATGCAGTGAACTGCTACAGCACCAACAGGGTCATCGATATGAAGCTTATGATCTAATAACCAAACACCGAATACTACCAAAAGACCGCTGACTACACCGACCATGATAGCACCGAAACAATCTGTTACGTCACAGGGAGCTGTGATACCTACCAGACCGGCAAGGGATGCGTTCAAACACATTGAAACATCGGGCTTACCGTATTTGATCCATGTAAAGATCATACATACTACTGTAGCAACAGCGGGAGCTACTGTAGTGGTAAGGAATATCGAACCTAACTGTTCAAGTGAAGTTGCGGCTGCACCGTTGAATCCGTACCAGCCAAACCAAAGAATGAATACACCGAGTGCACCGATACAGATGTTGTGACCGGGGAATGCATTAACCTTTGTGATCTTGCCCTTAGCATCTTTTATGAACTTACCGATACGGGGACCTTCCATCTTGGCACCGATAAGTGCTGAGATACCGCCTACCATATGGATGGCTGTTGATCCTGCGAAATCATGGAAGCCGATCTGACTAAGCCAGCCGCCGCCCCAGATCCAATGAGCTTCGATGGGGTAGATAAGTGCTGAGATAACACCTGAATATATACAATATGATAAAAACTTGGTTCTTTCAGCCATTGCACCTGATACTATAGTAGCTGTCGTAGCACAGAATACAAGGTTGAATACGAAGTTTGAAAAATCAAAATTCTCATAAGAGGTAAAAAGGTCAAATCCGGGCTTTCCTATAAAACCACACAGATCTTCACCTAAAAGGAGACTAAAACCGATAAGGATAAATACTACTGTACCGATACAGAAATCCATTAAGTTTTTCATAATGATATTTCCTGTATTCTTTGCCCTGGTAAAACCTGCCTCTACCATTGCGAAACCTGCCTGCATCCAAAATACAAGCGCTGCTCCGATTAAAAACCATACCGCAAAGACTTCTCCTTGCGTTGCTTCTGAGATAAGACTTCTGATTTCTTCACTCATAACCAATTCCTCCTAATTATTTATTGGTTCCATTGGACATAAGTCCTTCGGACCTTTTCATCCGGATATACAAGTGTTAAAACCGGCCGAATCTTAAAACTGTATAACAGGAGTTCTTCATTTTAATACGATCATCGGCATAGAGAAGGGCGTCTGAATAATAATTCAGACGCCCTTGCCCTGCCATACGTTGATAAATGAAGTATATAAAAACAAATCGGCGCCTCTGGATAACCAAAGGCGCCCTTGTCTTTATGTCACGCATTATAATCCTGCCATTTTCATTTGTCAAGCATATTTTTTTAAAAATTCAAATTTTTTTTTGATTTAAATTTTTTTCTTGACAAATGTTATAAGTAGTCATATAATGCCACATGAAGACAAGGGCGCCTTTGGATATACCAAGGGCGCTTATTCTTTTATATCTTATATTTATCATATAGTTAGGGCAAGGGTGTCTGTTTTATTCAGATACCCTCTTTTTGTTTTATTAAGTAATTATTTATAAGTAATATAACGTTGATAAAAAGTATTTAGAAAGACAGAGGTACAAGACATGGGAAAGCCTACAGGATTTTTGGAGTATGAAAGAAAAGACGGCGCTGTAGTTAAGGAAGAAGAGCGTATCACCAACTTTAAAGAATTCCATTCACTGCTAAGTATTGAAGAGCAGAGAAAACAGGCGGCAAGATGTATGGACTGCGGTATTCCGTTCTGCCAGGCGGGTATCGCTATAGCCGGAATGATCAGCGGATGTCCGCTGCACAACCTGGTACCGGAAGTAAACGATCTGGTATACAGAGGAAACCTTGCGGAAGCTTACAGGAGACTATCGATCACACATTGCTTCCCCGAGTTTACTTCAAGGGTCTGCCCGGCACTGTGCGAACATGCATGTACCTGCGGACTTCATCAGGAGCCCGTATCTACTAAAGAAAATGAAAAGACCGTAATAGAGTATGCATTTGCAAACGGACTTGTGGATGAACCCGAACCCAAGATAAGGACAGGAAAAAAGGTTGCAGTCATAGGAAGCGGTCCTTCCGGACTTGCTGCAGCACTACTGCTTAACAGACGCGGACATCTTGTTACGGTATATGAGAGAAACGACCGTGTGGGCGGATTGCTCCGATACGGTATCCCGAATATGAAGCTTGATAAATCCGTAATAGACAGAAGAGTAGCTCTTATGGAAAAAGCAGGCATCACTTTTAAAGTTAATACTAATATAGGAAAAGATATAACAGGTGAAGAATTAAAAAAGGAATACGATGCGATAGTACTTGCATGCGGAGCATCAAATCCCAGGGATATAAAGGCTCCCGGCAGAGAAGCGGAAGGTATTTACTTCGCGGTTGATTTCCTAAAGTCGGTTACAAAGCGTTTGCTTGATTCCGAATTTAAAGAGTTTCCTTATGACTTGGCAGAAGGAAAAGATGTAATAGTTATAGGCGGCGGTGATACAGGTAATGACTGCGTAGGCTCATGTATAAGACTTAAAGCAAAGAGTGTTACACAGCTTGAGATGATGCCCGAGCCCGCAAAAGAAAGACTTGCATCCAATCCATGGCCCGAATGGCCCAAGGTACTTAAGGTTGACTATGGGCAGGAGGAAGCGATCTACAAGTTCGGATCCGATCCCAGAATATATAAGACCACAGTTAAAGAGTTCTTAAAGGATAAGGACGGAAAGCTCAAAGGTGTTATCCTTGTTTCTCTTGAGTCTAAGAAGGATGAAAAGACGGGACGCATGAGTATGGTTCCCATCGAAGGAACCGAAAAAGAAGTACCTGCACAGCTTGTTCTGATAGCAGCAGGTTTTTTGGGAAGCGAGTCATATGTTACCGAAAGCTTCGGAGTGGAAGTGGACGGAAGAACAAATGTAAAGACTGAAGCCGGTAAGCATCAGGCTTCTGCAAAAGTCTTTGCAGCTGGAGATGTACATATAGGACAGTCACTTGTGGTAAGAGCCATAGCCGAAGGCAAGGCAGCCGCAAAAGAAGTGGATGAGTATCTGATGGGATATTCAAGTTTATAATATATGATTACCGTCCCACTGATCGAAGAATAAATATGGAAGGTCGTTGATAAAATGAAACTTACATTGAATGAAGTATATAAAAAAGGTTTATATAATCCGAATTTCGAACATGATAACTGCGGTATCGGAGCTATCGTAAATATAAAAGGTAAAGCAGGACATGAAACCGTAGCGGATGCATTGTCCATAGTCGAAAACTTAGAGCACAGAGCAGGAAAAGATGCCGAAGGAAAGACCGGTGACGGTGTCGGTATCCTTACCCAGATCCCTCATAAGTTCTTTAAAAAGGTATTAAAGAAGGAAGGTATCGAGCTTCCCGGAAAAAGAGAGTATGGCGTCGGCATGATATTCTTCCCGAGAAACGATCTGGCTCTGCGTCAGGCAAAAGCCATGCTTGAGGTGATAGTCAAGAAAAACGGCTTAAAGATCATAGCTTTCAGAAAGGTTGACACAGATCCCGCAGTACTCGGTACAAAGGCTCTTGAATGCATGCCCGAGATATATCAGGTATTTATCGAGAGACCTGCCGATGTAAAGACCGATCTTGATTTTGACAGAAAGCTTTATATAGTAAGACGTGAGTTTGAACAGAGTAACGTAAATACATATATCCCTTCACTTTCCTGCAGGACCATAGTATATAAAGGTATGTTCTTAGTCGGACAGCTCAGGACCTTCTTTAAGGATCTGATGGATAAGGATTATGAATCGGCTATAGCTTCGGTACATTCACGTTTCTCAACCAATACAACACCCAGCTGGAACCGTGCACATCCCAACAGACTTATAGTACATAACGGTGAGATCAATACCATAAAGGGTAATGCAGACAAGATGCTGGCCCGTGAAGAGACCATGCATACCAACGCATTTTCTGAGGAAGATATGACAAAGGTACTCCCTGTTATTTCTCAGAGCGGTTCCGATTCGGCTATGCTGGATAATACTCTGGAATTCTTAATGATGAGCGGTATGGAACTGCCTCTTGCTGCCATGATAGCCATACCTGAGCCCTGGTCGCATAATGAGACATTATCCCAGGAGGAGAGGGATTTCTACCAGTATTACGCTACCATGATGGAGCCGTGGGACGGTCCCGCATCCATAGTATTCTCAGACGGCGATCTGTTGGGTGCGATCCTTGACAGAAACGGACTTCGTCCTTCAAGATACTATGTAACCGATGATGACAGACTTATCCTTTCGAGTGAAGTCGGTGTGCTTGATATTCCTGAGGAGCATATCGTAAAGAAGGAAAGACTTCACCCCGGAAAAATGCTCCTTGTTGATACCGTACAGGGACGTATCATAGATGATACCGAGATAAAGGAAAGATATGCACATAAAGAGCCTTACGGTGAGTGGCTGGACAGCAATATCGTAAAGCTCCATGACATAAAGATACCCAATATAAAGGTACCTGCGGTTAAGGACGATGAATTAAAACGTCTTCAGAAGGCATTCGGATATACCTATGAAAACTATCATGATTCGATCCTTGCGATGGCACTTAACGGTTCGGAGCCGATAGGAGCCATGGGTGTGGATACTCCTATAGCAGCTCTTTCGGAAAACTACCAGCCGCTGTTCTACTACTTTAAGCAGCTGTTTGCACAGGTTACCAATCCTCCTATCGATGCAGAACGTGAGAAGATCGTTACTTCTACTTGCGTATATGTCGGTAAGAACGGAAATCTGCTGGAAGAAAAGCCTTCCAACTGCCATGTATTAAAGATTCAGAACCCGATCCTTTCAGACCTTGACCTTCTTAAGATCGAGCATATGAAAAAGGACGGATTTAATATAGCAAAGGTATCCACATGCTTCTATAAGGGTACTCCCGTTAAGCGTGTGATCAAGCATCTGTTTATAGAGGTGGATAAGGTATACCGTGCAGGTGCTACAGTACTTATCCTTTCGGACAGAGGTGTGGATGAAAACCACGTGGCACTTCCTTCACTGCTTGCGGTTGCAGCTGTACATAAGCATCTGGTAGAGACCAAGAAGTCCACAGCCATGTCGATCATCGTGGAATCCGGTGAGCCCAGAGAAGTACATCATTTTGCTACCTTGCTCGGATTCGGTGCTTCGGCAGTCAATCCTTATCTTGCCCATGCAGCTATCAAAGAGCTTGTGGATGAGGAACTGCTTGATAAAGATTACTATGCCGCATGTGAAGATTACGACAAGGCTATACTTTCCGGTATAGTTAAGATCGCTTCCAAGATGGGTATCTCCACCATTCAGTCCTATCAGGGCAGCAAGATATTTGAAGCAATCGGTATTTCGGAAGACGTTATAAACGAATACTTTACAGGTACAGTAACAAGAGTAGGCGGTATAACCTTGGACGATATCGGAAATGCAGTTGATGCACAGCACAGCCGCGCATTCGATCCGCTGGGACTTACAGTCAACAATGAACTTACCGCTTACGGCAGACATAAATCGAGAAGTCAGGGTGAAAACCACAGGTATAACCCTGAGACCATACATATGTTACAGTTATCCACACGTGAAGGTAACTATGATAAGTTTAAACAGTACACTTCTATGGTGGATAAGGAGCAGACAGGCTACTTACGAAGCCTGATAGATTTTAACTATCCGGCTGAGGGTATATCACTTGACGAAGTTGAGAGCGAAGACGAGATAGTTAAGAGATTTAAGACCGGTGCTATGTCATACGGTTCCATCTCTGAGGAAGCACATACCGCACTTGCCATCGCAATGAACCATCTGCAGGGCAGGTCAAACAGCGGTGAAGGCGGAGAAAGCGACGAAAGGATCGCTACCGCAGGCACAAAGGATGACAGAAGTTCTAAGATAAAGCAGGTAGCTTCCGGACGTTTCGGTGTAACCAGCGGATATCTGCTCAGTGCTGAAGAGATACAGATAAAGATGGCACAGGGTGCAAAGCCCGGTGAAGGCGGACATCTTCCCGGACGAAAGGTTTACCCTTGGATAGCAAAGACCAGACATTCAACACCCGGTGTAAGTCTTATCTCACCGCCCCCTCATCATGATATCTACTCTATAGAGGATCTGGCAGAGCTTATATACGATCTTAAAAATGCAAATAAGAATGCAAGGATATCGGTTAAGCTGGTATCGGAAGCAGGAGTAGGTACCATAGCTTCAGGTGTTGCAAAAGCAGGTGCGCAGGTAATCCTTATATCCGGATATGACGGAGGTACAGGTGCAGCTCCTTTAAGTTCGATACACAATGCAGGACTTCCTTGGGAGCTCGGACTTGCAGAGACACATCAGACACTGGTAGCCAACGGACTTAGAAACAAAGTACGTATCGAGACCGACGGTAAGCTTATGAGCGGCCGTGATGTAGCCATAGCAGCTATTTTAGGTGCGGAAGAATTCGGCTTTGCTACCGCTCCGCTTGTAACTTTAGGCTGTGTAATGATGAGAGTATGTCATCAGGATACATGTCCCATGGGTATAGCTACCCAGAATCCCGAGTTACGTAAGCGTTTTGCAGGAAAGCCCGAATACGTAGAAAACTTCATGCGTTTCATTGCAAGAGAGCTCAGAGAATACATGGCTAAGCTCGGTGTAAGAAGTATCTCGGAGCTGGTCGGAAGAACAGATCTGTTAAAGAGCAAAGTTGAAAAGAATAACAAGGCTGCATCCATCGATCTTTCAAGGATACTTTGCGATATGTCCGGACTTGACAGGGCGGACCAGGTATTTGATGCAAGGAATCTGTATGACTTTAAGCTTGAAGATACAGTGGATGAAAAGGTTCTCTTAAAGGATAAGAACGTACTTAAGGCTGTTAAGGACGGAAAGGCATGTGAGATATCGGTAGATATCAAGAATACCGACAGAACTTTCGGAACACTGCTCGGTGCTGAGATCACCAGACTTCATCCCGAAGGCCTTATTGAGGATACTGTTACAGTCAACTGCCATGGTGCAGGCGGCCAGAGTTTTGGTGCATTCATACCTAAGGGTCTTACATTAAAGATCACCGGTGATTCCAACGATTACTTCGGAAAAGGTCTTTCAGGCGGAAAACTTATAGTTAAAGCTCCCGAAAATGCAAAGTACGATCCGAGCGAAAATATCCTGATCGGTAACGTGGCACTGTACGGTGCAACATCCGGCGAGGCTTATATAGCAGGTATGGCGGGAGAAAGATTCTGTGTAAGAAACTCCGGTGCAACCGCTGTAGTAGAAGGTGTCGGCGAGCATGGCTGTGAATACATGACTGGTGGATGTGCGGTTATCTTAGGATCTACCGGCAAGAACTTTGCAGCAGGTATGAGCGGCGGTGTGGCATATGTACTTGATGAGGGCAACAAGCTCTATAAGAACCTTAACCGTCAGCTGGTAAGCATGGAAAGCTTAGAAAACAAGGCTGATATAGAAAAGGTTAAGAGTATCATCGAAAAGCATGTACAGCTCACCGGTTCGGTAAAGGGAAAGAAGATACTTGATAACTTCGATTCATATATCGTATCTTTCAAGAAGATAATCCCTGTTGATTATAAACAGATAATGAGTCTTATAGACAAGAACCTGGATAAGCATATGAGTAAGGAAGAAGCACAGATAAAGGCGTTTACAGAGTTCATCAATAACAAATAAAAAGTGATAAAAAACAGAGCTGATGTCATAAGATATCAGCTCTGTTTCATTATTTCGTTTTTTTTGATTTATTTGATCTTTGCACCGGTGATCGTAAATGAGATCTCGATGGTATTTTTGCCACTGAAATCATATACGCTCTCGTTGTTACCGTTAGGATCGTAACTGTCGAAGAAGTCATATATCACACCGTCTTCGTATGGTGTGGAACCGGTATCATCTATTTTCAACTGTATACCGTCGCATCTTACCTTTACATCGGTGATGGTAACATTTTTGATATCTACATCAGCTGTTTCATCATCCAACAACCTGATGCCCATATATGAGAGTCCGTCAAATGCCTGTTCTGTCTCAGAATTATCATTTCGATTGATCGTGACGGTATACGTCCCGTTACCGGTTATCGCATACGGCTCGGTCAGGTAATCTGTATTGGTACCCATGTAATTATAGACTACATCTAGATATGCATATACGGGAGTAACATCTTCCGGGGGAGTGTTATTATCCAGGCCTGTATCAAGGGCGGCGTTGTTATCATAAGACTCATCGTCGGGCTCATCAAATGCAAGATCGGAATAATCCGGTTCATTTCCAATTGTCTTAGGTCTTGTAAGTATTACCACAAGTCCGACTGCGAGAACAAAGACTATGACAAATGCTACCTTGGAGATGAGTTTAAACTTCTTAACATTTTGCTCGGAGCCTGCTTTTTCTATCCTGTCATTAACTAAAGCACATACACGGTCGTATAGCCACTTTAGACCTAAAGGTCCGAGGACGCCGACAAGTACATAGAGTATTTTGATATTTCCGCTGATCCCCCAGAAGTACCATTCTGTACTCTTAAATGCTTCAACGTCAAAATAGGGTAACTCTGCTAAACCGTTTATCCCCATCAGTATGCAGTTGAGGATATTGTAGAATGTGATATGGAGTCCCATGATCCAGAAGGTGTTGCAGGACATGAAGTTTACAAATTTGCTTTCGTATACCTGTTTTCCTACCAGATCCGCAAAGGTCATCCAGAAAAGGATACCTATCACGGCCGATATAAGAGGGGTGATGTAGTAAGGGCTTGTGAAGCCTGAAAGGTTATCTATGCTGTCAATAGCGATATCGTATGCCATGGGCATATAAGTGGTACGGATCGCATTGATCACTAAGAGAAGAAACATCATTATGATCTTGCTGCCGCCGGACATGGCGGAATGCCTTTTTTCGAGGTGATCCCTGTATATGATACCCATCTCGATAAACGGGAAGAAGAACAGGCATTTAAACGGTACCAGCAGATACTCGAGTGATTCCATATCCGCAGTTTTTGCGATATAAACCACCAATATCTGAAGGCCGCAGAACAAAACAAACATTATGTAACTGTTCCAGATCTTATACAGATATTTTTTCAGTACCGCATATATCATCAATGTGGCGAACAATGCGATAACAAACCACATGGGCTCCACTATGGCACCGTACGAGCCGACGGTGATAATCCTGTTAAGGACAAACTTAAAGTACCCGGACGGAAGAGGAGTCATCTCGTTACCCAGTTTGATATAGTTGATCAGCTGCTGCAGGGCGAATACGGTTAACGACAGCCCTGTATAAGGTACCAGCAGTGTTTTAACTTTCTTTATGAAATAGGTCCATAAGTTGGTGGAGCCGTTTACCTTGTTAAAATAGCCGGATATAAAGACAAACATGGGCATGAAAAATGAATTATATGGTAGAAAATCGCCCAATATATTAAATGCCGTAAATGTATGGTGATCGACAACCATGAAGATACCGATCGCTGATAACAGCATAAATTTCTTATTTGATTTATCGCGCTTCTCGCTCACGACTAAACCTCCGATCATTCTGCTTACGTTATAAATGCAACTGATATTATTACAGAAAATACTGACTTTGTATTGTCCGTAATAGTATAACATCTTTTATTATAATTACAATACCCCTTATGTTTTTAGAAAAAAAGGTTGACAAATGCCGTAACGTGAGGTAATATATGTATCCATAGAGGCAAAGGAGTCTTTGAACACGGTTCAAAGACTCTTTTTATATGTTGAATGCTATATATACAGGCAATGGTGTCTTATATCCGCATGGCGGTATAAGGCACTTTTTTGTTTGTTTCCGGCTGACTCATAATAAGGGAGGTACATAGTAAATGTGCTCGATCATGACATATTGCGATGAAAGCGCAGACCTGGAAAAATTTAAGGAAGGATTTGAAAAGACCGTATCACGTGGACCTGATGATTCACGTATCATAAATACAAAGAACGGTATAATGGGCTTCCATCGTTTAGCCATAATGGGTCTGCACGATGAAGGAATGCAGCCGTTTGAAGCAAGAGGAAGCTACTGCGTATGTAACGGTGAGATATATGATTTCAAGCTGCTCCGCGATATGCTGGTTGAAAAAGGATACACCTTTAAGAGCGAGAGCGACTGTGAGGTACTTCTTCCTTTGTATTTCGAATACGGCACAGAGATGTTCAGGATGCTCGACGCAGAGTTCGCATGCATCATATATGACGGAAAAACAGGAGAGTATATCGCAGCCCGTGATCCGATAGGTATCAGACCTCTTTATTACGGATACGATAAGGCAGGTGTTATCCTGTTTGCAAGCGAGGCCAAGAACCTCGTTGGTATAGTGAAAAAGGTTATGCCTTTCCCTCCCGGACATTATTATAAAAACGGCAAGTTTATCTGCTATAACGAGATATCAAAGCCCTGCAAGGTAAATCATGACGATCTTGAGACTATATTCTCTAAGATCCATGATAAACTGGTATCGGGTGTTGAAAAGAGACTTGTAGCCGATGCAAAGGTAGGTTTCCTTCTTTCGGGCGGTCTTGATTCTTCACTGGTATGTGCCATTGCGGCAAAGAGATCGGATAAGCCCATCCGTACATTTGCGATAGGTATGAGAGAGGACGCTATCGATCTTAAATATGCCAAGCAGGTAGCTGACTATATCGGAAGCGATCATACCGAAGTATTTATGACACCCGAGGAAGTTATAAATTCTCTGGAGAAAGTAATATACATCCTTGGTACTTATGATATCACGACCATCAGAGCAAGTATGGGTATGTACCTTGTATGTAAAGCTATACATGAGACCACAGATGTAAGAGTACTGCTTACCGGTGAGATATCGGATGAGCTGTTCGGATATAAGTACACCGATTTCGCTCCCAGTGCCGAGGAGTTCCAGAAGGAAGCCGAGAAACGTATCAGAGAGCTTCATATGTATGATGTTCTGCGTGCAGACAGATGTATCTCGGTTAACTCCCTTGAGGCCAGAGTACCCTTCGGCGATATCGATTTTGTAAAGTATGTTATGTCGATAGATCCCGAAAAGAAGCTTAATAAGTACGGCAAGGGTAAGTATTTACTGCGTAAAGCATTTGAAAAGGGAGATTACCTTCCCGATGAGATCCTTTGGCGTGAAAAGGCAGCGTTCTCTGATGCTGTAGGACATTCAATGGTTGATTACCTTAAGGAATATGCTGCAGAAAAGATCTCTGATGAGGAATTTGAGACAGAGTGTAAAAAGTATACACATGCCACTCCTTTCACAAAGGAATCCCTGCTCTACAGGCAGATATTCGAGAAGTATTATCCCGGCCAGTCCGACATGGTAGTGGACTTCTGGATGCCCAACAAGACATGGGAAGGATGTAACGTCAACGATCCTTCGGCCAGAGTACTTTCCAACTACGGTGACAGCGGAAAATAAGGTGAAAAATCTAAAAAAACTGTTGACAAATCATATAAACAGGTATAAAATACGTCACATAGAGGCAATGAGGTCTTTGAGCGTAAGTTCAGAGACCTCTTTTCTGTTTTCATCCTGAGCGATCGGCGAAGGAGCTTAAGATTCTTCACTTCGTTCAGAATGACATATAATAATACTGTGAGGCAAGGGTGTCTTGTATGTGGAATAAATCCGGAAATACAAGACGCTTTTTTGTTTTAAAAGAGAGTTTCAAAGAAACAGAATCGTAAAGCAACAAAAATACTATAGAAAAGAGGATTTGCTATGAAAACTGTATCTGATTATTTTGGATGTAACGTGTTTGATGACAGAGTTATGAAGTCTAAGCTTCCCGCTGATGTCTATAAGTCGTTAAAGAAAACTATAGACGAGGGAACCAGACTTGAGGAGAGCGTAGCCAATGCAGTGGCTAAGGCTATGAAGGACTGGGCTGTAGAAAAGGGTGCTACTCATTTTA
Organism: Lachnospiraceae bacterium; assembly: GCA_017620375.1. Classification (GTDB taxonomy): domain Bacteria; phylum Bacillota; class Clostridia; order Lachnospirales; family Lachnospiraceae; genus RUG11977. The sequence goes on along the minus strand of JAFZQN010000005.1, from coordinate 2,318 downwards.
CACATTGGTTCCAGCCTCTTACCGGTATCACCGCTGAAAAGCATGACAGCTTTATCGAGCCTTCACCCGACGGCGGCGTTATCATGGAGTTCTCAGGCAAGGAGCTGATCAAGGGCGAGCCCGATGCATCATCATTCCCCAGCGGCGGACTTCGTGCTACATTCGAGGCAAGAGGATATACAGCATGGGATCCCACATCATATGCATTTATAAAGGATAAGACACTCTGCATACCTACAGCATTCTGTTCGTACGGCGGAGAGGCACTTGATAAAAAGACTCCTTTACTTCGTTCCATGGAAGCTTTAAATAAGCAGGCACTGCGTATCTTAAAGCTCTTCGGCAACAAGGATGTAAAGCGTGTTGTCACATCCGTAGGACCCGAGCAGGAATACTTCCTTATAACCAAGGAAATGTATGAGAAGAGAGAGGACCTTAAGTTTACCGGACGTACACTTTTCGGTGCAAAGCCTCCCAAGACACAGGAGATGGATGACCATTACTTCGGTACCATCCAGCCCAGAGTTCAGGAATACATGAAGGATTTAAATGATGAACTTTGGAAACTCGGTGTACTTGCTAAAACAGAGCATAACGAGGTAGCTCCCGCACAGCACGAGCTGGCTCCCATATATTCTACCACCAATATCGCTACCGACCAGAACCAGCTGACCATGGAGATCATGCAGAAGGTAGCTGCACGTCACGGCCTTGTATGTCTGCTTCATGAGAAGCCTTTCGCAGGCGTTAACGGAAGCGGTAAGCACAACAACTGGTCAATAGGTACAGATACAGGCATCAACCTTTTATCACCCGGTGATACCCCTTATGAGAATGCACAGTTCTTAACATTCCTTTGCGCAGTTATCAAGGCTGTTGATGATTATCAGGATCTGCTCCGTCTGTCAGTTGCTACAGCAGGTAACGACCACAGACTTGGTGCTAACGAGGCACCTCCCGCAGTTATCTCCATCTTCCTTGGTGAAGAGCTTAACGGTATTCTTGAAGCTATTGAGAAGGATAAGCCTTACACAGGCGTTGAGAAGAAGCAGATGAAGCTTGGTGTTGATGTACTTCCGAGATTCAACCGTGATACCACAGACCGTAACCGTACATCACCTTTCGCATTTACCGGTAACAAGTTCGAGTTCAGAATGCTTGGTTCATCGAACAGTATCGCATGTGCAAACATTATGCTTAACAGCTCTGTAGCAGAGTCTCTTAAGATCTATGCTGACCAGCTTGAGAAGTCAAAGAACTTTGAGGCTGACCTTCATAAGCTTATCCAGAAGACCATCAAAGAGCACAAGAGGATCATCTTCAACGGCAACGGATATGATGATGCATGGATCAAGGAAGCTGAGCAGAAGAGAGGACTTCTTAACCTTCGTACCACTCCCGATTGTATGCCTCTTCTCCTTTCTGACAAGAACGTTAAGATGCTTACAGGTCACAAGGTATTCTCAAAGGCAGAGATAGAATCCAGATGTGAGATCATGCTTGAGAACTACTGCAAGACCATTACCATTGAGGCAAATACCATGGTTGATATGGCTAAGACTCAGATAGCACCCGCTATTGAAAACTATATCGGCAAGCTCGCTAAGATAGTATCTGATAAGAAGGCTATAGATGCTTCACTGGTATTCGGATATGAGACAGATCTTATCAAGAAACTTTCTGCTTCCGTAGAGAAGATCTTGGCTGATGCAGAAAGCTTAAAGACAAAGATTGCCGGACTTTCTAAGGCAAAGAGCATCATTGATGAGTCATATAAGATCAGAGACGGTGTTGTACCTGCCATGGCTAAGCTCCGTGCAGTAGCTGATGAGGCAGAGAGCCTTACCGACAGAAGCTACTGGCCGTTCCCTACTTACGGTGATCTGTTATTCGGTGTAAGAAACTGATAAGACATTAGGATAAAAGAAGAACATAAAGATAAAAAAGGAATCCCGAATTTGGGATTCCTTTTTTGATGCTGTATTTAAAGGATTGTTTAAAGCAGTATATGCCTGAATACATATTTATTTATACATGTCGATTATCTCTCGTGCGATCTCACCCTTCGATATACATCTGTCCATGGCCTGCTTTTCGATATAACGGTGTGCATCCGGTTCAGCCATCTGACGTTCATTGATGAGAAGCCACTTTGCACGGTTTACGATACGTATCTCTTCCATTTTTTCTTCAATGGTATGAGTCTTTTTCTGGGACTTCTTAACTATCTCCCTGGCGCTTCGCATCCAGTTGACTGCAGTAGCAAACATAACCTTGGAGAAAGGCTTCGGCAGGACGAATATACCCTGACCTGACAG